>JAYVTW010000039.1:0-6555 GCA_043788445.1 Methylophilaceae bacterium | reverse complement strand
CCTTTTTATCAGCAAGTTTCATAATCTCTTTTGCAACTAAGCTTTTATTGTTATTTGCCAAATTATGAATGTATGCCACTTTTAGGGAAATGCTGCCTTTACCACGCCCGGTCTGAAATTTATGCGCTTTCGTAATTAGAGGTGAAGATGCAATGTTCTCTTGATGTTTGTTAAATGCTAAATACCGCTCTCGCCATAAAGGAAGTCTAGAGTTTTGATCGTAGTTTTCAATTAAAAATCTAATATCAGCCAAATATCTACATTCTGGGATTTGATTTTGAATCAATGGGCTCATTACTATTGGAGCTTGCATATCATCTCCAAGCTCTACGGCTATTCTGATAGTAGACAAAAGAGAGAGATCAAAGTCCAGAAGGTACATGGTATCAACCATTTCTCTCCCAGCAGCCTTTAACGTTTTTAAAGCAAAATCATCCATGTCGGTATCAATTAGATACTCAGGATAGACTATCTCCATTACGGTTACCCTCACATCCCTATTTAAGAAACCACACCAGCTAAGCTAGGGTTGCTTAGTGTTCACCCCGTCGGGCTAGGTGTGGCTAAACTTGTTAACCTACATTATTTAATAATTGTTTTGCAGTAATTGATTGATATTCTGTATTAATCACGGTTTAACTCCCTGTTACCTGAACGATAAATGTCTTTAACTTTGCCCACTACTTTAATGCCGCTTAATGTTTTTAGGCTAATCGGATGGTTTCCCGCTTCATCTAGCATTCTAAGGTCTGGCATGCGTTGAAAGAATCGATAGCCAATCCACCC
The DNA here is from genome assembly GCA_043788445.1 of Methylophilaceae bacterium. Lineage (GTDB taxonomy): Bacteria > Pseudomonadota > Gammaproteobacteria > Burkholderiales > Methylophilaceae > JACMMS01. The sequence continues at coordinate 5,769 of JAYVTW010000039.1, read as the reverse complement.
ATCATCAAGGGTAATAATATAAAGACCTTCCGATAAATCAGTCTCCGTGAAATCAACTTTAAGTAAATCTCCTGGTTTAATGTTTGCTGTAATATCCGAGCTGTTAGCTACAACAATAGAATTGCTTCTTTCACGTTGTGGGTCACTAAATAATATTCGACCAAGTTTTAAGTTAAATTTAGTTTCGAGTGTTTCCATAATATTGTTAAGCATGATTGTTCTTCTCCTCGTTAGATGCAAGGAGCTTTCTCTCTGCCTTTTCATTAGTACGATCTACATCAAATTGAATACGCTCTCTTGATGACGGTGTAAGTCGGTTCCAAATTGAATGAGTAATCAGCATGTCTGCATCAATATCTACGCAGCGACCTGTTTCATCTTGCAAAGTAACTGTGTCATACTTTTTTTCACCCCTAGCATATGTAGTGCCAGCCCAACGTACCCGCCCAATTAGGGTATCAAGTAGTGACAAGTCGTCTACTCCATTAACAGGACACTTGGAACTAGTTCTAACTACAAAAGCATCTGGGAATTTGGATAGCCATTTTTGCTTTTCCTGCTCTGCTTGAATAAGATATTCAAAGCCACCTTCAAGACGGGTTTCGCGACTTGTCCATATCTCGTAAAGAAAATCAGCCTTCTCGCCTTGATTTAATCTTGCTAGTCGTTTAGCCATAGATAGCCATTTGCGATGTTCATCTATGTCACTGGAGTTCCCAGCATTTTCGCCATGGTATGACTTTGGAAAATAACCGTGAAGTTTAGCCTCATTAAGTAAAGTCCACCAATGGACAGCAATTTTATCGGCAGCCTTGATGCAATCAGAAATCGTATAACCTGTATTTGGTTTTAACTCTACCGGATTAATATTTGCCCTTGCTCCAAGAACCGGTATAAGTCTATGTTGAGTTGTTTCTTCGCTACTGAGTGTAGAATTAACATTAGCCATGCTGTGATACTCCATGTAAGTATTGCATTGTGGTTAGGCTTTGCTAGTGTCACCTTCGAAAGTTACTAGCATTGCCGCTTTCCCTATGTTCCGCATAGAGTACGGTTAAATCAAATAATCTTTTGATACCTTTACATTAGTAGCCTTTAAATAATGGCTTAAACTGCTTTAAATTACATTACCCTTTAAGCACTTTGCACTAGCTGGACCACATTACCTTTGGTTTTGCAGTAATTGCCCCATACCGTCATCAATTCGCGTCTACGCTCAAATAAATCACTACGCTGATATGCCGCTTCAACTTCATTTTTATTGACGTGAGCTAGTGCTAATTCCAATACTGCGCTAGGTGTTGAAGTTGTTTCAGCACCCCATATTCGAAAGCTTGAGCGAAAGCCATGTACAGTAACGTTTGGATTAATCGCATTTAATGTTTTGTTGACAGCCACATCACTAATGTAGGTTTCACGTCCACCAATAAATACAATATTGGAATTTTTAATATTCCATCTTTCCATAATCTGTAATATTTCAATTGCTTCATCACACAATGGCACTTTATGTTCGCGCCCAGCTTTCATTCTTTCTGCTGGAATAGTCCATATTTTTTTATCTAAATCAATCTCACTCCATAGCGCACCGCGTGATTCTCCTGACCTTGCAGCCGTTAATATAGTGAATCGTAAATTGTGCGCAGAGGTGGTATCTTTTTCTCTTAGGCGTGACATGATGTTTGGTACATCAATGTAATTAGCAGAAGGGTGATGTATTACTTTGGATACTTTTCTAGGCGGAGGTAGTACCTTATCTAGATTGCCTTTCCAGCGTGCTGGGTTGCGTCTGTCAGCGTCCTCATGAACGTTTGCATAATCTAGTACTGCTTCAATACGTCCACGCAGTCTAACAGCTGTTTCTGTCTTTGTTGCCCACATGTCCAGCAATATACTTTTAACGTCCGCTAGTGAGATATTAGCTGGTAGATTGTTGCCAATTTTAGGGTAGGCAAACCGCTCTAAAGTATTCACCCATTGCTGAGCATGTTTAGCGCTCCTCCATCCAGCCCGCTTAGTTTCGATTAATTCTAAAGCGTAATCTTGAAAAGTTTTAGCTTCTATATCTAATTTAGTTTTTACAAGAGAGGCAGGGCTCTTGCCTTCTTTGACTGCTGTTCGCATTTTAGTAGCTAGTTCACGTGCTTGTTTGAGTGATCGGCTATTTATGGCACCCAAACCCAACTCTGTAACTTTTCCAGCTTGCTTATATCTGAATACCCAACTGCGCGAGCCAGACTCTTTAACACGAAGGTACAAATTGCCACCATCCGCATGAAATCCCGTAGGTAAGGACTTTACCGATATTGGAGCTATTAATTCTAAAGTTTTAGCCATTCGCTTAATCCTAAGTTCTTACACTTGTTCTTACCCAATAATAAGGATTGTAACAAACATTAGTGAACGTGTGCGAATATATTAATAGTTAAGTTATTGATAATTAATGTAGTTGTGAACGTGTGCGAACATCAGAAAACATGGGTTTGTAGGATACAATGTCAGCCGATAAAAAATAAACCAAATCGTCATTGCCATTGTTTAGTAACTTAATTCAATAGGTGAAAGTAAGGCCATTATAAAAGCATTGGCCTTTTTTGTTTTTAATTACTAATTTCTACTTAACATATTCAACACCGCCTCTTTTTATTCTTGAAGTAAAGTCGGCCTCAATTTTTTTTAGTTACTATCACTTCACCATAAGTTTCTAGGTTATCCATCAATTATTCAATTTTGTGGTTACTCAAGTTAAATTGATAGAATGTTCTAGAGCCAATGTTTAAATAGTATTAAATTCACGATTACTAATATTATGATATGGGTGGCTTTGTATCTTGGATTTACCGCGGCTGAACTTATCAGGCATATACAGTTTTGGGCAACCAGTTTCTTGCACTAGTCAATTTGTCAACACTACATTAAAGCCAGCTATACTAACTGGATTGCCATATACTGCTTTAAGTGACGTATTTGTATTCAAATCATTATTAATTTAAATCATCTCCACCAAATAGTCGACTGCTGAATCAATATTATTAATTACCACCTAAATTTTTATACAGAGATTCTTCCGCCATCGCCGATTTTTTCTACCTTAAATATCATAAAAACTGCTCCAACACTTAAACATAATATCTCAAACGCATAATGATCTGCTCCCACTAACGCACTTTTAAACGTTTTTGCTCCAGCCATTTTCATCTCCTGATTGATGGAATAATTTATACTCAAATTAGTTTGTTTAAAAGTTATTTACACACTAACAGGATGCATAGCTTTAGTACAAAGCACTAAAGCTATGTCTTTATCAATAATCAGCCTTGTGGCAGCATTTCTGTAGTCACGCCACACATGCGATTTGCAGGGACGGCAATATTAATTAACTTAGGTTTTGGTAGATTGAGACTTTGCATCAAATGAATAAATTCGACACGACTTATATTAGCTAGACGAGGATTCATGCTTTTTTCTTGTCCAATATGGCTAACTGTCCGCCCACTGTAATCATGTGCTGGGTAAACTAGCGTTTCATCTGGCAAGATAAATAATTTTTTTGTAATACTGTCATATAAAGTGCCAGCATCACCCCCTTGGAAGTCAGTACGGCCACAGCCATTTATTAGTAAGCTGTCACCAGTGAATAAGTAATTGCGCCATAAAAAACTAATACTGCCTGGGGTATGCCCAGGGGTGGCGATTACGCTTATTTTTTCTGCGCCTAAGTTTAAAATATCGCCATCATTTAATTGCAAGTCTGCAGTTAATGCGCCACATTGCTGGCTAACTCCGGTTGCTGCTTGTGTTTTAAGGCGCAATAAGCCACTTGCAGTAATATGATCAGCGTGCACATGTGTTTCTAGTGAATACCTTAATCGACTATTGATTTCCAATAATAGAACAAGGTAACTATCTACATGACTTGCAACAGGGTCAATAAGTGCAGCCTCTCCACTCACCTTATCCGCGATCAAATATGTATAGGTAGATGATGGGGTATCAAATAACTGTTTGAATATTACTTGCTTAGTCATAGTGTCATTTCTTATAAACTATATTGAATTATATTATATTAAATAATATAATATGTACAAGTAAAGTTTAAAGGTTTAGCATGGAAGATACTATTAAGCATAAGCCAACTGGGTTTGATGCTATTTTTGATGTTAGCGCAATGCGCAATGCGGCAGAGGCCGCCAGTAATTTAATGAAAATCATGGCAAACTCTGATCGCTTGCTATTGCTTTGCCAACTAAGCCAGCACGAGAAATCAGTGGGTGAATTAGAAGAGCTAACAGGTATCAAACAACCTAGCTTATCGCAACAATTAACCGTTCTACGTGAATCCAGTTTAGTTTCTACTCGTCGTGATGGTAAAAATATTTTTTATAGCATTGCAAACAGCTCAGCTATGAAAGTCATGCATGTACTCTACCAAGAGTTTTGTCTTAATAATTTAAGGGGCGCGGAATTAAAATGAACATATTAATTAACCAAAAAAATGAAAACTTTAGTTTTTGCGGTCAAATTACCCCTGCAGATATAGAACATATAAAGTTACTAGGATTTAAAACCATTATCAACAATCGTCCAGATAACGAAGGTGGCGAACAACAGCCAAAATCTTGCGCGCTTAAAGCAATCGCTGAAGATGCTGGCTTAAGCTATGCCTACATTCCCTTGATACCATCAAATATGACAGAACAAAATATCAGTCAATACCAGGCGGTTATTAATAGCAGCCCGATGCCAATTTTAGGCTTTTGTCGTACCGGAAACCGTGCTGTGACGATATATGAAAGAGCCTCTAGCTCACAAGCTGGCAGTAGCCCCATTGAATCAAAAAAATCAATTGGTATTATCAATGACTTTTTTAAAAACAAATGCTTAGTAACTAAATTGCTACGCAAACTATCTTTTATTAAATGAAAATCACATCATCATGCAAGGAGTCTTAGAATAATGAAAAAAAATAACTTGTATGACATCGTTATTATTGGCGGTGGGGCTGCGGGTATCGGCGTAGCGGCTAGTCTAATTAAAAGAGACAAGACACTTAATATTGCCATTATTGAACCCGCTGACAAACATTATTATCAGCCGGCGTGGACGTTAGTGGGTGCTGGCGAGTTTAATATAGCAAAAACCGAGCGCAACATGGTCAATTGCATTCCTCCTGGAGTCATGTGGATCCGGGATGAGGTCACTTTATTTGAACCTGATGCCAACTTGGTAAAAACCAAGGGTGGACTTAGCGTAACTTACAAACAGTTGATTGTGGCTGCAGGTCTGAAAATAGACTGGAATGCAATACCAGGCTTAAATGAGACGCTTGGTAAAAATGGTGTTACTTCTAACTATCGATTTGACTTAGCACCTTATACCTGGCAATTAGTAAAAAGCCTGCAATCTGGCAAAGCCATTTTCACACAACCACCCATGCCAATTAAGTGTGCTGGTGCGCCGCAAAAAGCACTCTATCTATCTTGCTCACATTGGGAGAATGCCGGCGTATTGCACAAAATTGATGTTGATTTTAACAATGCGGGGGCTGTCTTATTTGGTGTAGCGGCTTATGTGCCACCATTAATGAAATACATAGAGCGCTACCATGCAAAACTAAGCTTTAATTCATCGTTAATTGAGGTCGATGGACCGAGGAAAAAAGCTTGGTTTAATGTGAAGGATGCCGATGGGAATATCACTAAAGTTGAAAAGAGCTTTGATCTACTGCATGTAGTCCCGCCACAATATGCACCAGACTTCGTTAAAAAA
>JAYVTW010000038.1:0-8786 GCA_043788445.1 Methylophilaceae bacterium | reverse complement strand
CTCTTGTGCTCACTAGTACACAATCATCTTGCGCAACCTTTGAAGATAACAGCCTGCATTATTGCGATTAAATCCGCTGCATATCTTGCAGTTGAGCCTACTACAAAATGCTCTATTAACTAAGCTTGTTTAGCCGAGCTTAATCTGCTTTTACTCATGCGGCCTCCATAACATTTTATGTGTTATCTAGGACAGTCCATTGATTTTTAATTTAGTCTTTTAATCTGCATGATGGTTTGAAAAGTTATATTGCAGCTTCGTCTGTTTCACCTGTTCTGATTCGAACCACTTGTTCAACGGTGGATACAAAAATCTTACCGTCGCCAATTTTACCTGTATGCGCGGCTTTGATAATAGCTTCCATAGAAGCTTCTACCATATTGTCTCCTACAACTAGTTCAAGTTTTATTTTTGGTAAAAAATCAACGACATACTCCGCACCACGATAAAGCTCAGTATGTCCTTTTTGACGACCAAAACCTTTGACTTCTGTAACAGTCAGACCATTAACCCCAATCTCTGATAACGCTTCACGTACTTCATCAAGCTTAAATGGTTTAATAACTGCTTCAATTTTTTTCATGATGATGGCCTCAGTTTTACTTTAATTATTAGTTTAATGGCTTGGTTAAATATTAGCTTAATAAGAACTAGATATTACTACTAAAATCTAGCTTACATGTTATCGGATATCGTCGGTCTTTACCAAATCCTCTTTGAGTAATCCTTACTCCCACAGGAGCTTGGCGGCGTTTATATTCGTTACGGTCTATTAAATGCGTGACAAGTCTTACATCTGACTCATTATATCCTTGGCGTATAATATCATCGCGGCTTAAATCTTCCTCTACATAAGCTTGCATAATTCCATCTAAAATATCATAGTTTGGCAGACTATCTTGGTCAGTTTGCCCAGCACGTAGCTCTGCGCTAGGCGGGCGAGTAATAATGCGTTCTGGGATGATAGTAGATATAGCGTTTCGGTAATGGGCTAGGCTATATACTAATGTTTTAGGTACATCCTTCAGTAACGAGAAGCCACCAGCCATATCGCCATAAAGTGTAGAGTAACCTACTGCCATTTCAGATTTATTACCAGTTGTAAGCACGATGCTACCAAATTTATTGGATAACGCCATTAGGAGCATCCCGCGAATACGTGCTTGTAGGTTCTCTTCGGCAGTATCAAAAGGCAAATCAGAAAACTCAGATGCCAGCGTCTCACGAAATAATTCAAATAACGGCTTAATTGACATCTCGCTATATTCTACGCCGACTAATTGTGCCATTTGCTGCGCATCGCTCACACTCATATCAGCGGTAAATTCTGATGGCATCATCACAACTTTGACACGTTCTGCACCTAAAGCATCGACTGCGATGGCAAGCGTCAACGCAGAATCTATACCGCCTGATAGCCCTAGTACAACACTAGGAAAATTATTTTTATTCACATAATCACAAAGGCCTAGTTTAAGTGCATTATAAACAGAGGCCTCAAGTGTTAAAGCGGGTTTAAGTTCTACAGGAATTGGACGTTGATGTGAAATTTCTACAATACTGAGCATTTCTTCAAAAGCCGGTAACTGATGGGTAATTTTACCCGTACTATCGAGTACAAAAGATGCCCCATCAAACACTAGCTCATCCTGCCCGCCTACTAGGTTGGCATAGACTATTGCTAGGCCGGTTTCTTTGACACGATTACTTAAAACATCAACACGTGTTGAGAGTTTGTCCATGTGGTATGGAGACGCATTTAGGACAAGTAAAAATTCTGCACCTGCATCTTTAGCTTGTTTTGCTGGCATTTCCTCCCAAACATCGGCACATATTAAAATACCAAATTTTGTGCCTAAATGTTCAAATACCAGCGGCTCTTTACCTGCTGTAAAATAACGTACTTCATCAAATACGCTATGGTTAGGCAGAGCGTGTTTGTGATAAGTTTCAACGATTTTCTTACCTGCTAACACCGATGCTGCGTTATAAATTTTTCCATTATGTTGAATTGGATGTCCCACGACTAAGGTGATGTCTGGCACGGCGAGGCAGAGTTTGGCTAGTTCTATAGTACAAGCTAAATGAAAGTCATCACGCATCAGCAAGTCTTCTGGCGGATAGCCAGAAAGTGCTAATTCAGGCGTAATTACTAGGCTGGCACCTAACAATTGAGCGCGTTTAGCGTAATCGGTTATTTTTTTGCGGTTACCGCGTAAATCACCAACCGTGCAGTTGATTTGGGCGATAGCTATTTTCATCTGTTGTTGATTACAGCTATTTCCGTGGCATAAATAGCAGATAAATTAATAGTTGCCACCCGCGTCTTTAATTAATTTAATAATTTCAGCATCCTTACCTTTAAGGGCATAGACTAAAGCAGTCAAACCGTATTGGTCTTTAGCTTTTACATTAGCGCCAGATTTTATGAGTAAATCAACCATAGCGGCAGATTTACTAGTGGTGGCAAGTTGAAGTAATAACGTACCTTCGGCATCTTTGTGATTAGGATTGGCGCCACTTCTGAGTAAAGTCCGAGCCGCTTCTATTTTAGCTTTCTTAACTGCCCAAGTGAGTGCTGCCCACTCACTATTATCTACATCATCAATTATTGCACCTTTATCCAAAATCGCTTCAATTGCAGGAGCAAAGCCAGCACGTGCTGCATACATTAGAGCGGTAGCTCCTGAGCGGTCTTTGGCATTAGCATCTGCACCGTGTGCCAACAGCGTATTAATCGTTGCAACATCTCCACTTTTTGCGGCATAAATAAGCACGGTTTTACCATCATCACTTCTAGCGTTGGCATCAATACCATGGCTGAGCATCAGATTAACGAGTTCGCTAAACCCAGAAGTTGCGGCCATACCGTAAGCACTCCAACCTGAAGCATCCCGCATTTTTGGATTTGCGCCTTTTTCTAGCAACACTTTAGCGGTAGCAAGATAACCTTTTTTAGCAGCATACATCAATGCGGTCCAGTCAGCTTTGTCGACGGCATTTACATCGGCACCTTTATTCAATAGTGCTTGTGCCACTATTGATTGATCTTTGCGAGCAGCATACATTAGCGCAGTGACATCATCTGTATCTTTGGTATTTGGGTTTACACCGCTATCTAACATAGCTTGCACTGTATTAATATCGCCTTTGGCACTTACGGTTAATAAATAGGCAATATCTTGCTTAGCGCCTGATGCTGCAGCCTCTGGCTTGGAGTTTGTCTCAACTTGTACTTTTTGTTTTGTTTTGGCACTGACTTCTATTGGCAGTGATGCACTTAGCGTAGTTAGGCTAATAATAGCTATGAGTAACGTTAATTTTTTCAATGGTTAATCCTTATCAGCTTGCACTCTAAATCGTCTGTAGCTTTATTTGACAGCATGAATAGCCGCTTGTACTGCTTCGCCTATTCCAGCCGGCGAACTCGCCACGATGGCACCTGAGAGCTCTAGTGCACGAATTTTATCTTTCGCGTGACCACTACCTCCAGAAATAATCGCCCCTGCATGACCCATACGTTTGCCTTTTGGTGCTGTTTGTCCTGCTATATAAGCAGCGACTGGTTTAGTCACATAATGTTTAATATAATCCGCCGCGGCTTCTTCATCAGCACCACCAATTTCACCGACCATGATAATAGCTTCTGTTTCAGGATCAGTTTCAAACATCCTTAAACATTCAATGAAATTTAGTCCTTTGATTGGGTCGCCACCAATACCTACACATGTGCTTTGACCTAACCCTAAAGCAGTTGTTTGATGCACCGCTTCATAAGTCAGTGTACCAGAGCGCGACACAATGCCAACTTTACCGCGTAGATGGATGCTGCCCGGCATAATGCCGATTTTACATTCATTTGGCGTAATCACCCCAGGGCAGTTTGGACCTATCATTTTTACGCCATTAGCTCTAAGTGCAGCTTTTACGTTTAGCATATCTAACACTGGAATGCCCTCGGTAATACAAATAATCAGTTCTATGCCTGCATCGCAAGCTTCTAAAATAGAATCTGCTGCAAATGGTGGCGGTACATAAATCACAGAAGCAGTCGCTGCGGTTGTTCGGATTGCATCACGCATCGTATTAAATACTGGTAAGCCCAAATGTGTTTGGCCACCTTTGCCTGGCGTGACACCGCCGACCATTTTGGTGCCATAAGCTAATGCTTGCTCAGAGTGAAATGTGCCTTGTTTTCCGGTGAAGCCTTGGCATAACACTCTTGTATTTTTATTAACTAAAATTGCCATAACTAAATCGCGCTTTTCATATCGGTTAAATTCTTGGCCGCAGCCACTGCTTGTTTTGCTGCATCGGTTAGATTTTCTGCTGAAATAATATTTAAGCTACTTTCACGTAACATTTTTTTACCCAATTCAACATTTGTACCTTCTAAACGCACAACTACTGGAATTTGGATACCAACTTCTTTGATTGCCCTCATAATGCCTTCGGCGATAATATCGCAACGCATAATACCGCCAAAAATATTCACCAGAATAGTCGTAACATTTTTATCAGACAATATAATTTTGAACGCTTCAGCAACAGTTTCTGCTGTTGCACCACCACCTACGTCTAAAAAGTTCGCTGGCATACCGCCGTGTAACTTAATTAAGTCCATAGTCGCCATTGCAAGCCCTGCACCATTCACCATACAGCCAATATTGCCGTTGAGAGCGATGTAATTGAGTCCCGTACGATGCGCAATCGCCTCTTTAGCATCATCTTGTGACCAGTCGCGTTGGTCGGAAAGTGATTTTTGACGATAAAGCGCATTGTCGTCTACGTTCATTTTGCAATCGAGCGCGATCAATTTTCCGTCAGTAGTGACAACCAGCGGGTTAATTTCCAACATGGCCAAATCATTGTCTATAAATAACTTATACAAACCTTTAGCTAATTTGGTAAAAGCACTAATTTGGTCGCCACTCAACCTTAGTTTAAAGGCTAAGTTACGTGCTTGATAATCCACCAAACCATTTAGTGGACTACATACTTCCTTTAAGATTAATTCTGGATGGGTAGCTGCGATTTCTTCAATATCCATGCCGCCAGCATTAGAGGCAACCACCACCACACGCTCTAAACCTCTATCGACTAATAAAGATAAATATAATTCGCGATCAATTGGTAGTGTTTCTTCCACCAGAATTTGATGCACAGGTTGTCCATCAGGTGCATTTTGATAAGTGACTAATACCTTACCTAGCAGGCTACCTGCGACTGATTGTGCCTCACTGGACGATTTGACAATCCTTACACCACCGGCTTTACCACGGCCGCCAGCATGCACTTGGGCTTTAACTACCCAAGTACTGCCTTTAATTTCTTTAGTGGCAGCGGCTGCCGCTTCTTCTGATTGCACTACTTGACCCTTAGGGAAAGGTAAACCATAACGCTGTAATAATTGTTTCGCCTGAAATTCATGCAAATTCATAAAATTCTCAATATTTTCTGTTATTTCGCTGTTATTTTTTAGTAATTTTATAGTGCTAATTTCTAATAATGTAATTTTCGCTTAAAAGCAGCTTAGACGCCAGCTTTTAGCTTATTACCTAAGAAAATTAGCTTGTTAAATATGCTTGAGTTGCTTTTTAATTTGAACTAGACTCAGCTGAATAGCGACTAGTATTAGATTAATTATAAACTCAACCAATATATTGATAAGGAGAAATGACATGGCAACTGCTTCGCCGGGTTTGCGCGACATCACGGGCATGGGTCACCACCCTGCTAGTTTAAAAGATGCAGCATTGATTATGATTGACTGCCAAAACACTTACCGCCATGGCGTGATGCAACTCACAGGGGTTGAAGAGGCTATTTTAGAATGCCAAAAACTGCTAGAAATGGCCCGTGATTTAAAGTCCCCAATTATTCATATCCAGCATGATGCAGGAGTGGGTTCACCTTATGATATTACTGCGGATATTGGTGCGATTTCTGTAGAAGTTGCGCCAAAAAATGGTGAAAAAGTAGTCGTTAAAAATTATCCAAATGCATTTGTGCAAACTGAATTAGAAGCTTATTTAAAATCATTGGGTGTTGAAAATATTGTGTTGGCTGGCTTTATGACACATATGTGCGTTAATTCAACAGCGCATGGCGGTTTTAATTTGGGTTTTAAACCAACCGTTGTCGCGAGTGCGACGGCAACGCGTCCGCTACAAGGACCCAATGGTGTTGTCGTATCAGCCCAGCAGGTGCATGAAGGCGCTTTGGCTGCAACACGTGATTTGTATGCGGTGGTAGTAGATAATGTGAGTGGATTAGCTAGTTAATTATTACACTAAATTTTCATTTGTCGGCAATTTGGCCTATATTTACAAAGGCAGCTAAATAACGCAATGATATAATCACTGCGTTATTTTTTTGGCTGTAATTTCATGCGATTAGTCGTTCAAGGTGCTGCAATCCGCACACCACATTTGCAACATGTCCATCAATTATGTGGTGTCACTTCTTCATTTATGCAGATAGGTGAGCATGCCTATTATTTGCAAATTAATTCAACTGATATTACGGATGTTAAAAATTTCTGTGTCGAGCAAAGTATTGATTGCGCGTTAGTAGATGACAAGCAGCGCTTGAGTCACTTCGGCTTATGTGTAATGGATATGGACTCCACTCTGATTAATATTGAGTGCATCGATGAGATTGCTGATATTGTCGGGCTTAAACCACAAGTCGCGGCGATTACTGAAAGCGCCATGCGTGGCGAAATCGACTTTGCCGAAAGCCTTAAAAAAAGAGTGAAATTATTAGCAGGATTGGAAGAAACTGCCTTACACCGTGTTGTGGATGAGCGCTTACAGTTAAACCCAGGCGCACAAGAACTGATTAATACCTGTAAGCAATATGGTATCAAAACTATGCTGGTTTCCGGTGGGTTTACTTTTTTTGCAGATAAAGTGCAGGCTATGCTGGACTTAGATTATGCAATTTCTAACTCTCTAGAAATTATCGATGGCAAACTCACTGGTCGTATTTTAGGAGATATTGTGGATGCGCAAGCTAAAGCAGATAACTTACTCAAGCTACGTGATGAACTAGGTTTAGCCATAAGTCAAACCATTGCTATTGGGGATGGCGCAAATGACTTAAAAATGATGGCTGTGGCTGGTGTGGGTGTGGCTTATCATGCCAAGCCAGTCGTGCAACAACAGGCAACCTACGCGCTGAATTTTGTTGGGTTGGAAGGTGTGATCGGGCTTTTTAGTACTTAATTATAGCAACGCTAACTCGGCTTCACTAAATCCCGCAGCGCGTCTAGCTTCAAGGTTAAATGGCCCTCGTAAAGTTGGCGCAGCATATTCCAGCGCTAATTTTGCGTAGGTGCTAATTGGTTCTAAATTTCGCTGTTCACATAGCCAGTTATACCAGTGGTTGCCTATGGCGACATGGCCAATTTCATCACGTAAAATAATGCTGAGAATATCGGCAGCCGCTTTATCGCCAGCTTGTGCGAGTTTATTGCGCAATGATGGCGAAGCATCTAGGCCGCGTGCTTCCATCGTGCGCGGTACTAAAGCCATACGCGCTAGCACATCAGCTTTTGTTTTATCTACCATTTCCCACAAGCTATTATGGCCAGAGAAACTACCATACTCATAGTTTAGAGTGTGTAGATGTTCGTTGAGTAAACTGAAATGATAGGCCTCTTCAGCGGCCACCTTAAGCCAATCGGCATAATATTGCGTTGGCATGTCAGCAAACCGCCAAATTGCGTCCAACGCTAAATTGATAGCATTAAATTCAATATGAGCCAGTGCATGAATCAAAGCCGCACGGCCCTCTACTGTATTCATAGCACGTTTTTTAACGGCAAGTGGCGTGACTAATTCTGGTTTTTGTGGACGACCAGGAATTGCTTGTTGAGTCATTAGTCTAGGCTCAAGTTCAGCATTTACGTTTAGGGTGATGGAATGTTTATTCCAAGCACTTAATAATTGCGCTGTGCCTGCGGCTTTAATTATTGGGGAGGCTTCTGTTAAAAGCAGCAATGCTTTTTGTCGCAGTTCCACATGATGATCTGAATTAATTGTTTGCATGATTGAATAATTGGTTATGCAAGTGTCGCTGTATTTAAAATCTCAAATTCCACATTAAAGATACAACCAGGCAATTGTTCGGCACTGACTTGTGCATTATTGCCACTGATATAAACACTAGCCCCATGAGCATGCGCCACTTCTCTTACAATCGCCAAACCTAGTCCACAGCCTTCACCTAGGTTGTCATGAATACGATAAAAACGATTGAATACTTGCTCTCTCTTTTCGGGTGCAATACCAATACCATTGTCTATCACTTGCAAAATGGCATGATTGTTTTTATGCACTATAGAAACAGTGACCTCGCCACCATTCGGCGTATAGCAAATTGCGTTATCAATTAAGTTTGACAGCATTTCTTTTAACATAAAAGGATTGCCAGAAATCATCACGTTTTCAGCCGAAGTATCAAAGCCTAAGTCAATTTTTTTGCTTAATGCTTTCGGTACCCATTCTGTTGTGATTTCTCTGGCTAAATTAGATAAATTAATCAACTCAAAAGTGTAATTGCTTTTAGTACTTGGCTCTACTCTAGCTAAAGTGAGTAATTGATGCACCATGTGAGATAAATGCCTAGTGCTGGCAGCGATATTTTCTAATGAATGTTGAGTGTTAGGCGCTACTTTTTCACGTAGTGCTAGCTCTGCTTGATTTTGCAAGGCGGCGAGTGGCGTTCTTAGTTGATGTGAGGCATCGGCAATAAAAGCTTTTTGGAAATTTATACCTTCG
>JAYVTW010000037.1:0-3540 GCA_043788445.1 Methylophilaceae bacterium | reverse complement strand
ATTAAACGCTTCAATTTGACGGATGCGTTTATAACTTAAAATGCTAGATACTGCAGTTAACACTGCCATAATGATGAGTATCCATGTAATTTTCTTAACAGTAAAAAACTTTGTATACGCTTTTGATAAACTTAAGAAAGTTAGTGCCATGTTTTTACCTCTAAATATTTCACGCTAAGTAATAATGCAATCATTAAAGCTGCTAAACCAAAGAAAAAGCTGGAGTAATCACGCCCAGGAATTCTTTCCATATATGCAATGGGCTTTTTCTCTTTACGGTTTATATCTTCAATTGCCATTTGCAATGATTTTGGGTCATCTGCTTCATAAGCTTTAAAAGGTGTTTTTAATGTCTTAAAAAATTCGTTTAACTCAATTTGTGGCGGCAATGGTTCATCTTCTTTCGGTACGTATTTCTCATCAAATATACTTAAGCCACCTGGCTCACGTAATACTATCCAATACAGACTTAAATGGAATCTGTCGAACCAGTCTTTAATTTTTTGTTCGGTGCTGGCATCGATGCGACCACCACCATCAGTGAGTAAAATAACTGCACGCGAACCTGAGTCGGGTACTTTGTCGAATAATCCAGCCACGCTGGTTAAGCCGCTGCCAATATTGGTTTGAAATAAAGAATTACCAGCAGTTGCTTTTACTGCTGCGACAATAGCATTTTTATTTTCAGTAAGTGGCAATACATACATGGCTGAGTTACTGAAGGTAATGATGCCCATCATGTCGTTTTGGCGAGATTGCACAAAACTAGAAATTAAACGGCTGGCGGCGACTGATTTCGTTTCTCCTACTGTAGCATCATTGCTAGTGTTAGGGCTGCCTGAAAACGGATCATCCATACTCGCGCTTCTATCGAGCACAAAGCCTATCTGCGCACCAATACCTATTTTTTTTATTTTTTGTTCGTTAGTATGCGGTGCACTTAAGCCGAGCACGATAAAAATTAGCGTCAGTACGGCGAGGACTTTCAATAACAAACCAATTAAGTCTGAAAGTGCATCCGCGGGTAACATGTCTAGACAGGAGTAAGTTTTAGCATGTGCACGTAAAAATAACAGCGGCAAAAAAGCCAATGGCAATAACCATAATACCCATGGAGAAGACAAGCTCATACTTTTATGCTTTCGAATCTGGGGTTAGGCCACGTTCGCAATCGCGGCAGCGACGTGAAAAATTCAGTAACCATCTTAGTGGTTCGCCTTGTATTGAGTGTGCTGCACTTGGTTCAAAGAATATATGACGAGATAAGCTGAAGAACTGTTCAATTTCTGATTTCAGGCCAGAAAATGCAGGTTTGTTTATTAAAAAGTCATTTATATTATCTGGAAATATACTTTGTCCAGCGGTGATGTTTAATGATTGATGCACTTTTGATACCGCTTGTTGTAAGCCATGCTCAGTGTTAGGTAATTTGCGTAAAGCTTTATAGGTTTTTGCAAAAGTTCCGCCCATGCGAGGCAGCCAAGCGTGTTTGCCCAATATGTAGAGTAAACCCAATAGACTTAAGCCTAAAACCATCAAGGATATTTTTAGTTTCTGTTTTTCATTAGAGGATTGTAGAAAAAGTGGACCTCTGTAATCGCTCATATCTGCTTCAATTTTCACTTGGCCGAAAATTGACAGCGGCGAAATAGCGATTTCCCACGATGGAATACGATAACGCACGACTTCTTTGCCATGACTATTTAAGTTAATGAGTCGTAAATACTCAGCTGGTAGTATTCCAGGTTTAGCCACTACACTATTTGTAAATATTTGATAGCTGACCTTGATGGTATGTTCGACATAATCATCATGAACATCTTTTTGATGGGTAATTGATCTTAATTCAATACCTGTGATTTGGCCTTTGTAACGTTTTTCGTAACCCACAATTGGTAGTGATTCATCAATCAATTGATAGGGTTTTTTGATTTCTAAGATAAAAGTACGCGACAAAATATCACCTACCGTATAGCCTACTCTATGATCTGGTTCTATGGTTTTAAGAGTAACCACACCTTCTTTTGCATCTGGAATATCAGGTATTTCTAGTGCAGCAGCAGGCAACACAAATAATAAAGCTAATGTGGCTACAAGGTGTTTTACTAGTTTTACATTCATCATTTTGTTTTCGCTATATTATTGCTAATGGATTAATTAGATAAGTATTGTTAGGCTAAGCCGCTACAAATTGATGAAAATATTCAGTCAGTAAGTCGGCATCAAAATCACCTTCGACATGAAATGGCGGCATGTCAAACTGCATAAACAACTTATAGATAGCTTCACGACGTGCTTCAAAAGACTCTATAATTTTGGCGCGCAACTCTTTACGTAAGAACAACGTACGTTTGAAACCAGTTTCAGGGTCTGTTACCGCGGTAATTCCAAATTCGGGTAGAGTTTTATATTCTGAGGCATCCCATAACACGATAGGTACAATATGATGACGTAGTAAGTTTGAAAGTGATTCTTCTAGCTCTGCCAATGGCATATGAAAGTCAGAAATTAAAAATACCAGAGAGCGTTCGCGTGGCAAAAAGCGCCATACGTCTAATATGCCATCACCCGCAACAGGCTCAGGATGATATTCTTTTAAAAGTTCAGCCATTTCAATGGCACGTTGCGATTTGAATGAAGCGATACTAATCCAGTCTTCGCGTACTACCTCATCAAAGCCTATAAAACCAAATGGGTCATGGTTGCGACTGGCAGATTGCGCAACAGATTCTGCAATACTAGCCGCTTTGCGGATTTTTCGTTCTTTAACACCATAATTCATGCTGCCAGATAAGTCACAAATTACAAAAACTGGTGTTGCACTTTTTTGGTTAAAAAGTCGCACATAGACTTGTTCCATAGGATCGCGTATCGTTTGGCGTATATCAATACGCCGTGGATCAGGGTATGAAAGCAGGGTGGTGTGCCCACGAAATTCCATGCCCATGCCGCGTTCTGTACTTGCGTGGTGGCCAGGATGGCGACCACGGTTGCGCCACCCTATGTGGTAATTAAACTCTTTGATATAGGGTTGATCGCTCATTTACTTAACCATCTATTTTTTTATAAGTGATTGTAGATTAAGGGGCTGCAACCGCATTAGTGATGCCAGCTAATAATTCACGTGCGATTTCAGTACGACGCATTTCATACACTGGGCTAAACACCAACCTATGCGCCAGTGTTTCATGCAACACTGCATGAATGTCTTCTGGAAGCACGGCGGTGCGCTCATTTAACCAAGCATTAACACGCGCAGCACGCAGCATCATACTCATGCCGCGTGGGCTAGCACCTGACAGCACCAAGCGACTCATATCAACACTTGAAACTTTTACGCCGTAATGAGTAGGCGCTTTAGTAGCTTTCCAAAGATTAAGTGCATATTTTTGGAGTGTATCTGAAGCTTCAATACTATTTTGAATGACACCAGAAAACTGGTTCAATGCATTAAATTCTAAAACATCTGGATTTACCATTTCAACTAATGCATCGACATTATGGAATTTGGTATCAAATACCAAAGATTGCATAATCGCA
>JAYVTW010000036.1:0-18310 GCA_043788445.1 Methylophilaceae bacterium | reverse complement strand
AAATCTATGCCAGCAATATGCGCATAAATTTGCTGTGGCACATCAACACCAAACATTTCAGGGCGATATTGCGAGTTAGCCAAAATGCCCGAGGGTACTATACCGGCCTTGATAATTTCTTGCTTATGATAGACATCATGCAAAAACATATTTAATGCTTTAACTCGCTGAATCGCTCCAGCTGACAGCTTTTCCCATTCGGTAGCGTCTATCAGCCGCGGCATCACATCAAATGGAATCAGACGCTCTGCGCCATCAGTGTCGCCATAGACATTAAAAGTAATCCCTACTCTACGGAACAATAGCTCAGCCTCTTGGCGCTTACTGTCTAATTGCTGATAGGGCACATCTTTTAACCAGTTTTGATAATCAGCATAAAGTTCACGCACTGAGTCGCTATGAATATTGATACCGTAATGAGCGAGCCGCATTTCATCATAAAAATTAGGTAGTTTATTTTTCATCAAGCATCATCCTTTAATTAAAAACATAAGCAAAGCATGTACCAATCATTTAGACTATAAAAAACAATAGCTTAAGATTGATAGCTTTTAATGAAACCACTTTATGCACGCTATTGGTGCGTTAATAATGGTTATGCTCGGAAGTAAGATTAAATCGGTGCACAAGCAGTCTAAACTGGTTGGTTGCTTGAAATTACTAAGTATTGCGTTTATTCAATATTCTGAATTTGTTCACGCATTTGCTCGATTAACACCTTTAGCTCCATAGAAACTTGTGAGGTTTCAGTTGAAACTGACTTGGATCCTAAGGTATTGGCTTCACGATTAAGTTCTTGCATTAAAAAGTCAAGGCGTTTTCCCACTGCGCCTTTGCCATTTAAATTACGTTTTACCTCACTAAAGTGCGCTGTTAGGCGAGTCAGCTCCTCATCTACATCAATTTTATGTACAAACAAACTCAGTTCTTGGCGTATCCGTTCATCGTCTGCTGTATTCAGTAGTTCTTGAAATTTAAGCTTCAGTTTTTCTTGATAATTTTTAATCAGAATAGGCAATATTGGCTTAACTTTGGCCACCAGCTTTTCTGCATCGTTTAAACGCTCAAATATCAGGGTTTTTAATTTCTCACCTTCACGCATACGCGCATCTACTAGCGCTTGCAATGCTTCGGTTAGCGCTTCTTTCAGGATCTCACTTAAATTTTCAGTGTTTAAATCCGTACCTATTACCACACCTGGCATACGCAAAACATCCAATAAATTTACTGGCTGACTTTGTGGAAAATAAGTTCTGGCCGCTTGAGTCATATCAGCCAGCTGATGCAACACATCATGGTTTAATTGCTGAGTTTTTGTGGTGTTTGCCAGAGGCATCAAGCTTAAGCGACACTCTACTTTGCCACGTCCAAGTTTAGCGCTAATAAGTTCTCGTACTTGCGGCTCAAAACTACGCATCGTATCATCAAGTTTAAGGTGTAATTCTAAATAACGATGATTAACTGAACGTAGCTCTACCAACAATACGCCTCCAGCAATTTCCTGCTCTATCGCGGCAAAACCAGTCATACTAAGTATATTTGAAAGTGGCTTTGTTTCTGCGTTAGCTGTAATCTGAGTCATGGTTGGAAGCATTCTTAACGTAATTGCTAATTATTGTATCAAATACCACTGATTTCATGGCAGAATACTGCTGTCAATTCATTTAAACACGCTTAAACTTAGCTGTGCCTTGAATTGTGAGTTTATCAACTTGGTTAATAAAATAATTTAGCTCAATAATCAATTAGCATGCCCGCCTCAATCAATCAAGCCTTGCCTATTGACTATCAACTGCAAGACTACAAAATCGTCAAGGTCTTAAGCACTGGTGGGTTTAGTCTTGTGTATATCGCGCATGACAAGAACAAAAAAACGGTTGCTATCAAAGAATATATGCCGACCAGCCTTGCCTTACGCACAGACGGTCACAGTGTAATACTCAATAAAGAAGATGACGCAGTCACCTTTAAGCATGGCCTAAAGTGTTTTTTTGAAGAAGGCTTAGCACTAGCCAAAATTGATCATAAAAATATTGTGCGGGTGTTGAATTTTTTTCGCGCCAATAATACTGTCTACATGGTCATGCAGTATGAGCGTGGCAAACCTTTGCAAGATTTTATATTAGCGCAACAACAACCGTTAGAAGAAAGTTTCGTGCGTAATCTATTTGCAGAGCTGTTAAATGGACTGCGCGAAGTCCATACACATAAATTGTTGCACTTGGATATTAAGCCTGCCAATATTTATATCCGCCAAGACAACTCGCCCGTGCTATTAGATTTTGGCTCTGCAAGGCAAATTCTTACCGATGTACATTCTAGATTAGCCTCTAGTTTTACTCCTGGATATGCGTCACCCGAGCATTATGTAGATCGCAAGAAACTTGGGCCTTGGAGTGATATTTACAGCCTTGGAGCCAGCATGTATTCTTGCTTGGCACGTTCTTCACCCATGGCGGCAGATTTACGCGTTAAGAATGATGGGCTAACGCCTGCGCTAAAGATTGGCAAAAATATTTATTCTGATAGCTTACTAAAAATAATTGATAGTTGCTTGAATCTAGACCCATTACAGCGCCCACAAAGCGTATTTTCATTACAAAAAGACTTGCTGCAAGACTTTGTGGTGGATGAAAAGAAATTAAGTATGATGCATCAACTTAAAAACTTTCTTAGTAAAACCATATAAACAACTAAAAATAAACTGCTATGAAATTTACTATCCATCAAAGTAGTCGCCAAGGGACTAGAGCTTATAACCAGGATCGACTTGCCTATTCTTATAGTAAAGATGCGCTACTGCTTGTGCTTGCAGATGGAATGGGTGGCCGACAACACGGAGAGATAGCGGCGCACTTAGCTGTTAAAACTTTAACCGATGCTTTTCAAAGACTAGCTGTTCCAACGCTCAGTAGCCCAGCTAAATTTTTAACGCAAAATATCCAGCAAGTACACGATATGATTGCCAACAACGTACAAACAGAGCACTTATCAGAAAAACCTGGCACCACCATTGTGGCAGCCATTATTCAACGCGGTACGCTTTATTTTGCGCATGTTGGTGATTCTAGGCTTTATCATTTCCGCGATGGGCAATTACTATTTCGCACAGAAGATCACTCTATTGTGCAATCTTTGTATAATAGAGGCTTGATTCAGTTTGAGGATATGGCGCAACACCCCCATCGCAACCGCATCTATAATTGTCTAGGTGCCGAGCAACCACCAAAAATAGAATTGTCTGATAAACATGAGTTAATGGAAGGTGACACCATTTTGCTCTGTTCCGATGGTGTGTGGGGTGGCTTAGATGACGCAACAATTAAAGAAATTTTACATACTAACACCGTTGATATGGCGATAACTGAACTACTGGATACTGCCGAATTCAACAATGGTGAAGAGTGCGATAACCTAAGTGCAATTGGCCTGCAATGGGGCGATCGGCAAATGAGCCATCTTGCCATTTCTACCGTGACCATGCCATTGGGTGCAACCACCACTATTATGAATCCTATCTTTGATTATGATAAAGCTGGAAACAGCCTCAACCATGACCTGACCGATGACGATATTGAAAACACTATTGCAGAAATCCAAGCCGCATTATCCAAAGCAAAGCAAAATAGAACATAACTTTAAACTTGCAATAACCATCAACTTGAATTAATTAATTTTTCTGCAAGTTAAGCATCGCTTATAATAATGTTCTGTATTATTTGAGAACAAAGCCATGCAAACCAGTCCATCACGCCCAAGCCAACGTGCTAATGACGAACTACGCTCTGTAGAAATCATCCGCCACTATACTAAACATGCTGAGGGTTCAGTCTTAGTAAAATTTGGTGACACGCACGTACTTTGCACTGCAAGCATTGAAGAAAAAGTACCCGGGTTTTTAAAAGGTAAAAACCAAGGTTGGGTAACGGCAGAATACGGCATGTTGCCTCGCTCCACCGGCAGTCGCATGGATCGTGAAGCAGCGCGCGGCAAACAAAGCGGGCGCACACAAGAAATTCAACGCCTAATTGGTCGCAGCTTACGCGCGATTATTGACCTGCGTAAACTAGGTGAGCGCAGCATACATATTGACTGTGATGTAATTCAAGCTGATGGTGGCACTCGCACTGCCAGCATTACTGGCGCTTATGTCGCCTTGCAAGATGCCATTACGTTGATGCTGTCTAAAGGTTTAATTAGCGAATCTCCACTTAAAGACAGCGTTGCCGCGATTTCAGTCGGCGTGTATCAAGGTGAGCCGGTACTGGATTTAGATTATATTGAAGATTCTGATTGTGATACCGATATGAATGTGGTGATGACTGGCAGCGGAGGATTTGTTGAGATTCAGGGCACCGCTGAAGGAGACCCTTTTAAACGTACAGAAATGGATGCCATGCTCGATTTAGCGGCACATGGTATTAAACAATTGATAGCAAAACAAAAAATCTCCTTAGCGGTTTAACAGCTAGCAATATTTAATAATGACGCCAATAACCAATAATATTAGCAAGTTAGTACTAGCAACAGGCAACATTGGCAAGTTGCGAGAGATGCAGGCCTTGTTGCAGGGTTTGAACATTGAAGTATTACCGCAATCTTCCTTTAATGTTGAAGAATGCCACGAGCCACACTGTACCTTTATTGAGAATGCACTGGCGAAAGCACGTCACGCGAGCTTTCTCACGGGCTCACCTGCTTTGGCAGATGATTCGGGCCTTTGCGTTGAAGCACTGCAGGGTGCGCCCGGTGTACTTTCAGCAAGGTATGCATGTGAAACCTCTGAACAAGCAAAGTCGGATGCTGCGAATAATGCTAAATTACTAAAAGCATTAGAAAATGTAGAAAACCGATTTGCTTATTATTATTGTGTCATGGTGTTAGTACGCCATGCAAATGATCCACAACCTTTGATTAGCGAGGGTATTTGGGTAGGTGAAATTTTAAAGGTTCCACGTGGAACGGGTGGTTTTGGCTATGACCCTCTGTTTTTGGATGTAAAAACAGAACAAACCGCCGCGGAACTAGCGCCTGTAATTAAGAATCGCATTAGTCATCGAGGACATGCTTTAAATAAATTACTGCTCAAACTTGAGAATATTCAACATGGCTAACAAATTATCTGAAAAGAATCATTGGCCAATCTGGCTGAGAGACGATACCAGTATCGTTTCATGTACAGAAAAAATCAAAGTGATGAAAGAAAACTTTGATGAAATTAAACAAATCGCGCAAGATGCGCTGGAAGATGGCTTGCTAATGGAAGTGTCTGAGGCTCAAATGCGTAAGGCTTTACATGATTTAGTGGAAAGCCTGATTAATCCATACCAAAAATGATTCCTATCATCCCCGTTAATGATTTTTTAGCACAAAATAGTCTTGTCAGCCCCATAAATAAGCCGATTAATTCTATAGTACCTCTGGTGGGTGAGCACACGCTTTCTGGATTAAAAAACTCGCCACCACTATCGCTATATATACACCTACCGTGGTGCGTCAAAAAATGTCCTTACTGCGATTTCAACTCCCATGAAAGTCGTAATAAAAATGGTGAAATTCCAGAGGCTGTTTATGTAGATGCTTTAATTGCAGATTTAGAGCAAGCCGTACCTAAAATCTGGGGGCGTAGAATCCGCAGTATTTTCTTTGGGGGCGGCACACCTAGTTTATTTTCCAGTGAGTCTATAAACCGAATATTAAGCCATGTGCGCATGCTTACACAGCTAGAATATGGTGCAGAAATTACTTTAGAAGCCAATCCAGGCACGGTAGATGCCGCGCATTTTGCAGGTTACAAGCTAGCAGGTGTTAATCGTGTGTCACTTGGCATACAAAGCTTTAACGATGCCCACTTGCAGAGTTTAGGCCGCATTCATAATCAGGAACAAGCCAAGCAAGCTATAACATTAGCGCTTAATACTTTTGAGCAAGTAAATTTAGATGTGATGTATGGCTTACCCAATCAAACACTAGCAGAGGCTTTGCACGATGCACAAACTGCTGTTGATTTCAAAACCGCGCATTTATCGTTTTATCATTTAACATTGGAACCAAACACTGCGTTTTATCATACGCCACCTAGCCTTCCAGATGACGATTTAAGTGCGACCATGCAAGAGCAAATCGAGATTTTACTTAAATTAAATGGTTATCAACACTACGAAACATCCGCTTTTGCGCGGGTAGGGAAACAATGCTGGCATAACCTCAATTACTGGCAATTTGGTGATTATTTGGGTATAGGTGCTGGCGCACATAGCAAATTAAGCTATCACGATAAAATTACCCGAGAAAGCCGCTATAAACATCCTAAGCAATATATGGAAAAAACATTGTCTGGCTTACATATTGAGCAAGAACGCATTATTACACAGGACGAACTTGGTTTTGAATTTATGATGAATGCTTTACGCCTAAATGATGGCGTAGAAACTAGATTATTTGCTCAGCATACTGGCTTAAGCATCTCTAGCTTAAACACCAAATTGCACATCGCACACAACAAAGGTTTACTTGAGCCATCTTTAACGCGTATTCAACCTACATTGCGTGGGCAACGCTATCTTAATGATTTATTACAATTGTTTTTAGAGTAAGTTTTGTTCTGTTAAGGTGCATGGCGTATGAGAAAATGACCAAGTCAATGCAATCATCTTTATCATTAACTTGATTATAGGTTAAATCTTTGCTGATTTAAACAGCTCAATTGGTGTAATTGTTGCTTAGCTTTATAGTCAATCTATAGGCTATATTAAGCGTAAAAGGAAGTGTAATGGGTTCAACAAGTCACCATAAAACCGAATTAAGAGAAAATATACGCTACTTAGGTCGTGTGCTGGGCGATACGATTAGAGCGAAAGATGGCACGTATATTTTTGATGTGATTGAGAGCATACGCAAAACGGCCGTTAAATTTCATCGCGAAAATGACCAAGCGGCCAATGATCACCTTGAAAGCTTGCTGAGTGAACTTACTCCCGATGAAACTATTTCTGTAGTGAGAGCATTTAGCTACTTTAAACAATTAGTGAATATTGCTGAAGATTTACACTCACGCCAGCAAACGCGTTTAAACGAGGATAATTTAGTACCCGGGATGCTGGCCTACTCAGTAGCCAAGCTGCTGCAGAAAAAAATACCTTTTAAAGACGTTGAAGGCTTTTTTAAAACGGCACTGGTCTCACCTGTACTAACTGCACATCCCACTGAAGTGCAACGTAAAAGTGTGCTTGATGTTGAACTCACACTATCCAAATTACTGGCTGAACGCAGCAATTTCCTTTCTAAAAAAGAGTTGGAACGTAATCATTTACTTATTGTTGGTGCAATTACTGCTTTATGGCAAACACGGATTTTGCGTCATTCCAAACTCACGGTATCAAACGAAATTGATAACGCAATAGGCTATTATCAAAAGACGTTTTTAGATACCATCCCAGAACTGATGCAAGATTTAGAACGTGAATTAATCGAGCATCAAGTAGCAGAACATGGCACTAATGAAGAAGCTGGCAATTACCAGTTGCCAAGTTTTTTGCAAATGGGTAGCTGGATAGGTGGCGACCGCGATGGCAATCCGTTTGTAAATGGCGCTACACTAGCACAGGCGGTTAATCAACAATCTGCCACTGCATTTACGTTCTATCTAAAAGAATTGAACGCATTACGAGGCGAACTCTCGCCATCGACGCGCTTAATTAGCGTAAGTGATGCAGTGATAGAAATGGCTAACTTATCACAAGATAAGTCACCGCACCGGCAAGATGAACCATATCGCCTTGCATTAAACAGTATTTATGATCGCTTAGTAGAAACTGCACAACTCTTATCATCACAAGACATGATATCAGCTAGCGGTGTCGTACCTTATGAAGGTGCAAAAAACTTACTAGATGATTTGAATATCATTGCGAGCTCCCTCAAGCAAAACAAAGGTCAGGCGCTAATATATCCGCGTTTGGGAAAGCTTATCAAAGCCATAGAAACCTTTGGCTTTCATTTAGCCACGGTAGACATTCGTCAATCTTCTGACGTGCACGAAACTGTAATTCAAGAGCTATTTACGAAGGCGGGTTTCGACTTTAATTACACCGAGCTTGAAGAGCAAGAAAAAGTTAACACCCTTTTAGATGAGTTAAAGCAACCACGCTTATTGTTTTCGCCATTTCAACAATATTCTGAACTAGTACATAATGAGATTGAGGTGCTGAACACAGCGCGTGATATTCGTAACATTTTCGGCGCACGCGCGATTCGTCAATACATTATTTCGCATACAGAAACGTTGTCTGACTTACTTGAAGTGGCACTATTACAAAAAGAAGCAGGGTTATTGAGAGGAATTTGGGGCTCGCAAAAAATCCAAATGGATTTGAATATAGTGCCGCTATTTGAAACGATCGCTGACTTACGTCATGCGCCAAGAATCATGGGGAAATGGTTGAGTTTGCTTGGTATTCGCCACGTGCTACGCTACCAAGGTAACGAGCAAGAGATCATGCTGGGTTACTCTGATAGCAATAAAGACGGCGGCTTTTTAACTTCGAATTGGGAACTCTACAAAGCCGAGGTTTCCTTAGTTGAACTTTTTGAGCAAGCGAAAGTGCGTTTACGCTTGTTCCACGGTCGCGGCGGCACGGTAGGTCGTGGCGGTGGCCCCACTTATCAAGCCATTATGGCGCAACCTCAAGGCACCGTAGATGGACAAATTCGCCTCACGGAGCAAGGTGAGATTATTGGCAATAAATATTCTGACCCTATTGTTGGTAGACAGCATTTAGAAACCCTAATTGCTGCCACTATAGACGCCACTTTATTCCCACAAGATTCATTGGTAGCAAATAAACGAAAATCGTTTGAAATAGTGATGGAAGAGCTCTCCGCCACGGCCATGACAAGCTATCGCAATTTAGTCTACGAAACCCCCGGCTTTGCCGAATATTTTTTTAGCGCAACACCCATATCAGAAATCGCCGAACTTAATATTGGTAGTCGCCCTGCAACACGCAAGGCAACAAATCGTATTGAGGACTTACGTGCAATCCCTTGGGGCTTTTCATGGGCACAATGCCGTTTACTTTTACCGGGCTGGTATGGCTTTGGCAGCGCGATACAGCACTATTTAAATGTAGATGAAAAACTCAAGGCTACGCATGTGCAAACCTTACGTGACATGCTGGAAGATTGGCCGCTATTCACTACACTGATTGCCAATATGGACATGGTGCTTGCCAAAACCGACATAGTTGTCGCCCGCCGTTATGCGCAATTAGTTGCAGATTCTAACTTACGTGATGAAATATTTAAACGTATTGAAAAAGAGTATGCACTTACTAACCAGGCGTTGAATTTATTATTGAATAGTGACGTACGTTTAAGTTGCAACCCTACTTTGGCAAACTCAATTAGAAACCGTTTGCCTTATCTAGACCCAATGAACCACTTACAAGTAGAATTAATTAAACGCTTTCGAGATGGTGCAACTGACGAGCGCATTAAACAAGGCATATTGTTATCGATTAATGGTATTGCTGCTGGGTTAAGAAATACAGGCTAAAACTAAAATTAGCCTTAACACATTAGGCCAGCGAAGCTATTGCTCTTTCAATAGCGGCTTTAACCTGATAGGGCGATGTGCCGCCAATATGATTGCGGCTAGCGAGTGAACCTTCTAGGGTCAGCACTTGGTAGACACCGTCATCAATCATTGGGTTAAAATTTTGCAACTCTGGCAAACTTAAATCGCTTAAATCGCAGCCTTTATCCACCGCATAGCGCACTGCCAAAGCCACGGCCTCATGTGCATCTCTAAACGCCAAGCCTTTTTTTACTAAATAATCTGCTAAATCAGTTGCCGTAGCAAAACCCTCTGCCGCCGCTTGGCGCATATTAGCTTTCTTAACCTCTATGCCACGCAACATATCGGCATAAATTTCTAATGTGTCCAATAAAGTATCTGCCGTATCAAATAATGGTTCTTTATCTTCCTGATTATCTTTGTTGTAAGCCAGCGGCTGCCCTTTCATTAAGGTGAGCAAAGCCACTAAATGCCCTGTAACACGACCTGTTTTTCCACGCACCAACTCAGGTACATCTGGGTTTTTTTTCTGCGGCATGATGCTAGAGCCTGTACAGAAGCGGTCTGCAATATCGATAAAGGCATAACGTGGCGATGACCATAAAATAAGCTCTTCTGAGAAACGTGATAAATGCGTCATGACCAAGCTGCTGGCAAAGGTAAATTCAATGGCAAAGTCGCGGTCTGATACCGCATCTAATGAATTTTCACATACGCCATCAAAACCCAGTGCTTTAGCGACCATTTCGCGGTCTATCGGGTAGCTGGTGCCAGCCAACGCTGCCGCACCTAATGGCAAGCGGTTGATACGTTTACGACAATCGGCAAAACGTGCGGCATCGCGCTGTAGCATTTCAAAATATGCTAGTAAGTGATGGCCGAATGTAACAGGTTGCGCCACTTGCAAATGCGTAAAACCTGGCATGATGGTATCAAAATGCGTGTCGGCTAAATCTAAAATAGAAGTCTGTAGTTTGCGAATGCCGACAATTACGTCATCTGTTGTGGCGCGTAACCATAAACGCACATCGGTGGCGACTTGATCATTACGGCTGCGACCTGTATGCAATCGCTTGCCGGCATCACCAATTTTATCTGTTAAACGCTTTTCAATATTGAGATGCACATCTTCTAAATCTAACAACCATTCAAATCGACCTGCGTGGATTTCTGCAAGAATTTCAGCCAACCCTTGTTCAATAGCGCTTACGTCAGTTGCCGAAATAATGCCCTGCGCACCAAGCATGTGTGCATGTGCTATGGATCCTTGGATATCAAACTCGGCTAGGCGTTTATCAAAATCAACAGAAGCAGTGTAGCGTTTAACCAGCTCGGCTACTGGCTCATTAAAACGACCAGACCAGCTTTTAGCCTTTTTGTTGAGTGAATTAATTAGTGTTTGTTCTGTAATTTTTTGTGTCATATTTGACTATACTTTTCTATACTAACTAAATTTTTACTGATCCATAATGTTGCTCGATACTGCATAACGCTATTGATTTTATTAAGTAATTTTAAACTGATATTAAATAAGCATGATTTTGATAATATACTGAATAACGAGAGTATAAAACGCTATGAAGTTAAAACAAAATTTAATCCCTTTTTAACATGCATTCATGAAAAAAATAAATTCTTTTATTAATGAGAAAAAATAACCGCATCCCCAATTTTCATAACTTAGGCGTTAATTTGCGTCTACTTGTTATCGTCAATGGCATGGTAATTTTGGCCGCTATTTTACTTTCAACAAGTTTGAGTAGCTTTATAGAGGCACTGACTACGTTATCGGCTTTTGTACAGCCCGTGCTTATTTGTAGTATGTTATTGCTCTACCTACTCTACCCGATACTAGCAAAACTCCATTACATCATAGCCAATATCTGCATTATTGCCTTATCACTCGCTTTAACCAGATTTGCGCTCGTCACCGCGCAATTTTTGTTTACTTTTGATAGCGCGCCTGCAACTCCACATGCCTTGTTGCTCACCCTGCTTACCAGCCTAATTATTTTGTATTATTTTAATCTTCAACACCGTGCCTATTCACCTGCTTTAGCAGAGTCGCGACTGCAGGCTTTGCAAGCGCGAATTCGCCCACACTTTTTGTTTAATAGCATCAATGCGGTACTGTCATTAATACGTAGTCAACCTCAACGCGCTGAAACCGCGTTAGAAGATATGGCAGATTTATTTCGTGTGTTGATGGCAGACAATCGCGATTTAGTACCTTTAGCTCAAGAAATCGCTTTATGTCGACAATACCTAGCGCTTGAAAAACTAAGGTTAGAAGATCGTTTGCATATCACTTGGCAAATCGACAATATGCCTCCCGATGCCCTAATACCGCCACTAGTATTACAGCCATTATTAGAAAATGCGGTATATCACGGCATAGAACCGCTAGCTGAAGGTGGCGAGATTATTGTGAATATCAAATCTATCTCTAAAGAGGTATTTATTATCATTAGCAACCCCTACTCTTCTATCATTGAAAGCAGAAACGGTAACAGAATGGCGCTTAATAATATACGTGAGCGACTACTTCTGCATTTTGATCTTGAGGCACGATTATCCTCATCGAACAAAAATAATCGCCATGAAGTACAAATTGTGATCCCATATTATGTTAAATAAAGCCTCACTAAGAGTTGCAATTGCAGATGACGAAACGCCTGCACGCAATCGGTTAAAAGATTTATTAAGTGATATTGAAAACATCACGTTAATTGGCGAAGCCAAAAACGGTAAAGAGGCCATTAATCTTGCGAATGACAACAAGCTAGATGTGCTACTGTTGGATATTCGGATGCCCGTGATGGACGGCATAGAGACCGCCACACATCTACAAAAACTATCTGTTAAACCATATATTATCTTTACCACTGCTTATGAGAGCCATGCACTGCAAGCATTTGAACTAAACGCGATTGATTATCTATTAAAACCTATCCGCTTAGAACGCCTACAGATTGCCATCAACAAAGCGCGCGCTTTACAACCCACACTGACTATCAACCAGCTGGATGCCATCCAACCATTGCGGGCGACCCGGAGTCATTTTAGTATTCATGAACGTGGTCGTGTCATATTAGTGCCAATCAATGAAGTTATTTATCTGCGTGCGGAGCTTAAATATGTCACGGTGCGTACCAAAGAGCGTGAATATCTCATTGAAGAATCACTCACTACATTAGAAGATGAGTTTGCAGAAACTGAACTCGGCGAGCAATTTATTCGCATGCACCGCAACTCACTCGTCGCAAAAGCTTATATCTCGGGTTATGAAAAACGACCTAATTTAATGGCGCATGTAGATAATAGCGAAAATGACAATCGCCATGGTGATACACACTGGGTGGCGCTATTAAAAGAAATACCTGACACCATTACCATTAGCCGCCGCCAACAACATTTAGTGCGTGCTATCAAATAATAATTAGAACTTTTTGCTTTTTTCAGCCGTTGCATCCTCTATTACTTTAGCAGCCCAATTTCTACCGCCTAAGCCAAATGCCAGTGCTAAGGCTAAGAAAATAGAGCCAAATACAATTAAAAACAATAAATAGATAATCTGCATGCCAAAGCCTAGTTGCTCTAACGCCACAAATATTGCCAAAATCTGAATGCAATACTCAGCCGATGTGCTTATCACTAAAGCATACGAGAGCTTAAGGCTATACAGCCAAGCAAATACCAGTTTGTTAACAAAGCGCGCCAATAGTGTCCCGAAAACCATCACTATGACGGCCAAAATAATATGCGGTAAATAATTAGCTAATTGATGCAATAAATTTGCGACGCCAGTTAAACCCAAGGTGTCAGCACCCGTGATAATAAATAAAATAATCACTAACCAATAGACAACTTGGCTGACAATCCCGCATAAACTTAAATGAACATTGCCAGTATCTATAAAAGTATCTAAGCCTGATTTTTTCGTTAATTTATCAAAATGAGTGAGCTCTAAAAGCCGTCTGACAGCAAACCTGGCTAAGATTGCCAATAACCAACCAGAAAAAATAATGACAAAAGTGGCTAATACTTTAGGGGTGAAAGTAATTAACTGTAGCCAGAATTGGTTAAGTGAAGTAAGAAAAATATCTAGTTGGTACTGCATAAAAATTTCCTAAAAATCTTCATAACATGAGATTAACACCAAAAATAATCAAATACCAGCCACTATTTTTAATCAGAAACTTTTAGTTTCACTTCGAAAGTTAGCTCAATATGAGGCTGTTTGTAACACTTAAGCGTGTGTTAAAATTTAGCTTATGAACAATCAAACAGCATTTAATCCCCCGCAAAAACTCGTCATCGCCTCACGTGAAAGCGCCCTTGCAATGTGGCAAGCTAAACATATTCAAAGCCTTTTAAAAGCTTTGTACCCTAACTGTGATGTACAAATTTTAGGCATGACTACCACTGGCGACCAAATTTTAGATACGCCACTTGCAAAGGTTGGTGGCAAAGGATTATTTGTGAAGGAGCTTGAAACTGCACTAGAAGATGGTCGCGCTGACTTGGCCGTGCATAGCATGAAAGATGTACCGATGAACCTGCCTGAGGGCTTTTTCATGGCCGCAATAGGAGAGCGTGAAGACCCGCGGGATGCCTTTGTTTCTAATGACTACGCCAGTTTAGAAGATTTACCACAAGGCAGCGTGGTAGGCACATCGAGTCTGCGTCGCCAAAGCCAATTGCAAGCGCGTTTGCCGCACTTAAAAATAGAATCACTGCGCGGCAACTTGCAAACACGCTTGCGTAAATTAGACGAAAAACAATATGCAGCGATTATCCTCGCTGCAGCTGGTTTAATTAGATTGGGTTTAAGTGAGCGTATTCGCCAAACCATTTCACCAGAATTAAGCATTCCTGCCGTGGGACAAGGTGCATTAGGCATAGAAATCAAGGCAAGTCGTACAGACTTATATGAAGTTCTTGCCCCATTAAACCATGTAGACACTCAACTTTGTGTAGAGGCAGAGCGTGGTATGAGTCGTGCATTAGCAGGCAGTTGCACGGTACCGCTAGGTGCTTTTGCCACAAAAAAAGGTAATATGATCAACATGACTGGTTTTGTCGCGAGTGTGGATGGTAAGCAAATCTTGCGTGAAACAATCGTGGGCGCCTCTAGTGGTGCAGAGGCCTTGGGTCAAGCACTGGCAAATGCGCTAGTAGCAAAAGGTGCTGGTGCTATTTTGGCTGCGCTAAACCATTAAACTTAGTCAGTGATAATAAAAACCAACTAATGACCAATCAACTATCAACTGGTCGGCTAGCAAATAAAGGCATCGCTATTACGCGCCCTGTTGACCAAGCAAAAAAGCTTAATGCACTGATTCTTGCACAAGCTGGTACGCCGATTAGTTTTTCATTGGTTGAAATCACCGCACTAGAAAATTACACCGTGTTTAACCAAGCCATTGAGCCACTTGCTATATTTGACTGGGCAATATTTATCAGCTCTAACGCAGTACAAAATGCAATGCCACGCGTTATCAAACAATTTAATGGCATTCCCAAAAACCTAAAATTTGCGGCAATTGGCCCTATAACAGCCTTAGAATTAGCCACATTTGGTGTGAATTATGTACTCACCCCACAAGGCAGATTTGATAGTGAATCACTACTAGCACTGCCAGAAATGCAAGCAGTCAATGGACAAAACATTATGTTGTTTCGTGGAGTAGGTGGCCGAGAATTATTAGCGGAAACACTTAGCGCACGCGGTGCAACAATAAGGTTCGCCGAGAGTTATCAGCGCACCAATCCACAAGCCAATTGCTTGCCACTAGTGCAGTTGTGGCGAAACAAACAATTACATGCCATAGTAGTTACTAGCAGTGAAGCCATGCGCTATTTACTACAAATGGCGAACTCAGAAAAAAATAGCAGTTCACAATGGCTAAAAGACTGTGTCATCTGCGTGAATCATGCCAGAGTGGCAGAACCCGCAGTTGCATTAAGTTTGCAAGTAAAAATAGCCGATGCTCCCGGCGATACCGCTATGCTAGACTTACTAGTAAAGACTTTGGCTTAAGCTTATGACGGATATTATACAAAACCCTAAAACATCGTACTTACTCAAGTTTACCTTCGCTTTAGTGTTGTTAGCTTTATTCATACTTGTAATACAGTGGTTTAATGAACGTCAGCAATTTAAACAGATCGAAAAATCACTCAGTCATCAGCTGGATGACCAGCGCATAATTAATCAAGAAAGCCGCACTTTAGCCAAACAAGCTGAAGAACGCAGTTTGCAAGCCAATGCTCGCACCGCAGTGTTGGAACAAAAATTAGCCGAATCGAAAAATCAACAAGAAGCACTGCAAACCCTGTATGACGAACTTGCAGGCAATCAGGAAAAATCTGTTATCAGCGAGGTGGAGCAATTACTCACGCTGGCAAATCAACAATTACAACTCGCCAATAACATTAAATCGGCTTTAAATGCTCTACAAACGGCTGATGCGCGATTACAAAACATAGAGTCTAGTCAAGCCAAACAACTGCGCACTTCTATTGCGCAAGATATCCAGCGCCTACAAAATGCGCCAAACGTTGATGTAACTGGTATCAATATTAAACTTAATCAACTTGCGACTAGTATTGATTTCTTGCCCTTATTAAGCGAAAAGTTAAATCAAAAAAAATTACAAAGTAACCTTTCTGATCACAAGCCCAAGCAAGCTACACTGCCAAATAACATTACCGAATTTAGCTACAATCTTTTAAACGAATTTTGGCAAGACATTAAAAACCTCATCAAAATTAAACGTATAGACCAAACTGAAGCATCGCTTTTGTCACCTAACCAAGAATTTTATGTACGCGAGAATATTAAACTGCGTTTGTTAACCGCGCGTATTGCATTATTACAACGTGACCAAGCAACTTACAGGGCCGATTTGGGAATGGTTGATGAGTCTTTACGTAATTATTTTTTAACGCGGGATCAACGCACGCAAACTGCGCTGGCCAGTTTGCAAAGTCTAACCTCTAGTAATATCATTATAGATTCTCCAGATATAACGACTAGCCTGAATATGGTAAGTAAGTACAAACTATCGCTGGAACGCAACCCTAACTTAGGGTTTAAATACTAATGCGCTGGGCAGTTTCATTACTTTTTATCATCGCTTTTACTATAGGCGTCGCACTCATTATTACTGACAATGCAGGCTATGTATTGATTGTAAAACCGCCGTACCGCTATGAACTATCATTAAGCTTTTTACTAATTGTTATTTTAGTAAGTTTTTTATTACTTCATTTATGTTTGCGTTTTATCACTTATATTCAGAAGCTGCCCGCCAATTCACGTGCCTATAAAGAAGCGCAACGACTTAAAGATGGTAATATCGCACTATTAGAAGGCATGCATGCACTAGCGATAGGTGATATGGAATCAGCCAAAAAAGCTGCTGAACGCGCGCAAAAACTGATTAAAAATGAAGATTTAGGAAAGCTAATTGTAGCCATAGATCAACATTACGGAAGCCATTAGATTTATGTTGACCAATATTTTATCTTTCGGTCCCGAAAGCTATAAATAAAGACTGCTATCCTTTAAACATAGAGTAGCTCAAGTTGGATGTGCAAACGTAAACGCATCTGAGAAAAACTCATCAGATGGTAAGCCTTGTGCAACAAACGCTTGATGGGCAATATCCACCATGCCTGGTGCACCACAGCAATACACCTGATAGCCAGATAAATCCTCAAAATCGTCCAATACCGCTTTGTGCACTAGGCCTTTACGACCTTGCCAAGCAGCATCTGCCTCGTTCACTACTGGCAGATAGCTTAAATTAGGCATCATTTCTGCCCATTTTTCGCATAGTTCGTTCATATATAAATCCTTTGCCGTACGCCCACCACGATACAAAATCACTTCACGATTAATATTGCAATGTAACATATGCTCAATCATGCCTTTTACAGGTGCAAAGCCAGTACCACCAACGACGAAAATGATTGGTTTATGCGAATCCTCACGTAAATAGAAACTACCGAATGGCGCTTCGATACGCATAATGGCTTTAACTTGCAACTCATTAAATACGTATTGAGTAAATTGACCGCCTTCAACTAAACGTATATGCAACTCTAATTTGTCATCATCATGCGGAGCGTTGGCAATTGAAAAAGCACGACGCTTGCCATCTTTAAGTAAAAACTCAATATATTGTCCAGCTAAAAAATGTAATTTCTCTGTGCTAGGTAACTTGAGATGCATGACCATCACGTCGGATGTGAACCTTTCCATCAACTGCACACGAGCAGGCAAAATACGCGGTTTAAAGCCATTTAATCCAGAGACTTCACGACACTCGATCGTTAAATCACTTAGCGGGCGAGCACAGCAGAATAAAGCATTACCTGCCACAAGTTCGGCATCGGTCATCGCACTAACCTGATAATCATCATGCACTACGCTTCCTTGAAGCAACTTGCCTTTGCATGAACCGCAAGCACCATTGCGACAGCCATATGGCAGATTAATGCCGGCCTCTATAGCGGCCTCTAACACGGTTTGGCTTGGACGAACTTTAAATACATGACCACTGGGTTGAATAGTGATTGTGTGATTAGTTGCTTGACTCATACGATGCTTTCTTTGACTTATACTTTTCAATACATGATGTAACGATCTTAGTCATCTTTGATTTCTGTAAATTCGCCCTCAATGATGTCGTCGTTAGCGGCTTTTTTACTACTGCCTTTATG
>JAYVTW010000035.1:0-2791 GCA_043788445.1 Methylophilaceae bacterium | reverse complement strand
TTTAATGAAGCTTCAGATATTTTGGGTGTTGATTTGTGGCAAATGATCACTGAGCCAAATGAGCTTTTGAATCATACAACTAATACGCAACCCATTATGTTGACGGCCGGGGTTGCTACATGGCGCGCTTGGTCAGCAATAAATAATCTACAGCCATCAATAATGGCTGGTCATAGTTTAGGTGAATACACGGCATTGGTTGCAGCTGAAGCCATTTCATTTGCTGATGCATTACCTTTGGTGCGTTATCGTGCCGAGGTGATGCAAGGCGCTGTTGCTGAAGGTATAGGCGCTATGGCGGCTATATTAGGTTTAGACGATGCAACAGTTCTTGCAGTCTGTGCTGAAGCTTCTCAGGGTGAGGTATTAGAAGCGGTTAATTTAAACTCACCGGGCCAAGTGGTTATTGCTGGACATAAATCAGCGGTTGAGCGCGGGATGGTGCTTGCAAAAGAAAAGGGCGCAAAACGTGCACTTGCTTTACCAGTAAGCGTGCCGTCGCATTGTGCATTAATGAAACCCGCCGCAGATAAATTGCGTGAATATTTAACAACAGTTTTGATTAGTACCCCAAAAGTGCCTGTACTACAAAATGCAGATGTAGTGGCTTATACAGAAGCTGCTCTAATTAAAGATGCGCTAGTGCGCCAGTTATACAGCCCAGTGCGTTGGGTTGAAACGATTAAAACCATTGCAGCGCTTGATGTAACTAGTACAGCCGAATGTGGCCCAGGAAAAGTCTTAACTGGCTTAATTAAACGTATTGATAATGAATTATCATGTGTCGCGCTGGTAAATAACGAAGCGCTAGCTGCTATTTTATAATTTTAAATAATGAGTGTTTAAGCAACATCAACATACTGACAAAAAATAGTTGGAGAAAGCTCTGTGAATACTATGAGTAATAATGCGTTATTAGGTCAAATCGCTTTAGTAACTGGCGCCACTCGTGGCATTGGTGCTGCCGTTGCCAATGAATTAGGCAAGCAAGGTGCTACAGTCATTGGTACGGCAACTACTGCTTCTGGCGCAGATAAAATCACTGAGGCATTAAAAGAGGCAAATATTACAGGCTTAGGTTTGATGTTAGACGTTAATGATAGTGCACAAGTTGAAAATGCACTTAAAACCATCGCTGAGCAATTTGGCGATGTAAGCATTTTAGTGAATAACGCTGGCATTACTCGCGATACGTTATTGATGCGTATGAAAGATGATGATTGGGATGCTGTTATATCAACTAATTTAACCTCAATTTATCGTATGAGCCAAGCGGTTTTACGCCCAATGATGAAGGTGCGCACCGGCCGTATTATCAGTATTTCTTCAGTCGTTGGCCATATGGGCAATGCTGGTCAAACTAACTACGCTGCTGCTAAAGCAGGGATGACTGGTTTCACAAAATCATTAGCATCTGAGGTGGGTAGCCGTGGCATTACCGTTAATTGCGTAGCACCAGGTTTTATTGATACTGATATGACAGCGGAATTACCAGAAACAGTTAAAACAAAAATGTTAGAGCGCATCCCTGCAGGAAGATTAGGGAATGTGCAAGAAATAGCGGCAACTGTTGCTTTTTTAGCTTCACAAAATGCTGCTTATATTACAGGTGAAACCATTCATGTGAATGGTGGAATGTACATGGCCTAAATCTATTATGTAATCTCAAGCCCCTATAAAAATATTTAAACCTGATAATTAGGAATTTTTATTGATGTTATTTTTGAAATTTAGGTGAATGATATTTAAGTAATTGATATTCTT
The DNA here is from genome assembly GCA_043788445.1 of Methylophilaceae bacterium. Classification (GTDB taxonomy): domain Bacteria; phylum Pseudomonadota; class Gammaproteobacteria; order Burkholderiales; family Methylophilaceae; genus JACMMS01. The sequence goes on along the minus strand of JAYVTW010000035.1, from coordinate 1,027 downwards.
TATAAAAACCCACTTGATAGAATCTCGCTTGTAATTGAGCCGGCAGGCTACTAAACTGATTTGGTCTTAATGCAACGAAAGCTGGTGATTTATCAAGTCGCTTAGTCAAGCTTTCAATATCTTTTAAATTTTCCGCTTTACCATTAGTATAAAAGGACGCTGAGTAAGGGCGTCCACCTAAGAAAATTAGGCTTTCATGCTGCGTATTAAGCGCTTCGTAATGCTTAACTAATGATTTTGTATTTTTCCAGTTATCAGTTAAATCTTGTCTGACTAAATAACCACTAAAACCTAGTATTGTGATGAGTAATCCACATAAAATAATGTGATTGGTTCTTTCGACTCGAGTATCAACTATCATCCATCTTGCTATAAACATCGCCATGGCTGGTATGCCCGGCAATACGTACGTCCATAATATGTTGCCAGAAATAGTGAAAAATAAGCAAGGCATCAATCCCCAGAGTAATAAATACAGATGCCAGCGCTGATTTGTCTTAGGCTCTGAATTTATACTCTCCACTGTTAACAGTGCAGTCAATTTTTTGCGGCCAATAACGAATAGCGGCATCATAAGTAACCACGTGATGCAAGCTTGTATCGCAAACAACCAAATACTACCACGAGCAAATGCATGTGCATTCCCATAACGGTCACCACTCCAGCCCGGTACAGTAAATCGTTTCCAGTGCTCACCTACGATGAAGTAATCAAGAAATCCTGGTGTTTTTAATTCAGCCATCCAGTACCAAGGCACAGTTATCAATAGCATTAAAAGACAGCCTGATATCCAAGGTAATCTTTTCCAAACAAAAATGATATTTCGTGTTGCAATAGTCCAAATAAAAATAGGTGGTCCGGCTAGCACAAGGATAATTGGCCCTTTACATAAAAGGCCAATGCTTAAGCCTGTAAATAACAACCAACGCTCACGTTTATGCTGCACTTCATCGCCGTATAATCCAAGCCAAAAACCGCGCATAGCCATAACAAAACCTAACGTGAGCGTCATATCCATCATTACTGC
>JAYVTW010000034.1:0-17098 GCA_043788445.1 Methylophilaceae bacterium | reverse complement strand
CTTAGACAATTCTTCCTGAATTATTTTGAATCTGGCTTTTTTATCGGTCGATAACTCAGCTCCACCCAATTTAAAATCGCGTACTTCATTTGCTACAATTTTTTGCTGTGCAGGATTTAAAGTGGCATAGTCTTGACTATTCTTTAAATCTTTGAACCTTACATAAAGACGTTCATCTTGTGATAAATCACTATAAAAATCGGTTAATTTCGCCAAATTTTCATTATAGGCTTCGCGTAATTTAGGGCTGTTTACCACCGCATTCATGTGTCCCACTTGCGACCAACTACGTGAGATTTTCTCTTCCAAATCTTCCAATGGGCGGGCAAAATTTGCCCAAGTGGGTGCGTCAGTTGCAGTTGCAAGTTGTTCTAATTTTTCTTTACTAGTATTTAACAAATAATCCAAAGCTGGGGTAATGTGTTCAGCTTTAATTTCATTAAATTTGGGTAAACCTGTAAAAAATAACAGTGGGTTTTTTTGAATATTCACAGCAGGTAATTCCTAATTAATGGCGTGTTTTAGGTGCGTCTGTTTAAACTAATACTAGCTGATTAAACGTAAAGTAAGTGGGTAGCGATACTTTTCACCCTTACTAGTTGATATGGCGGCGATTATGCAAAGTACAATATTAGCTAGCCAAATAATTCCCATGAAGACGAAGCCAATTAAGATAATTGCCAGAACGCCTGCAACAAATTGAAACATGAGTATGGTGATTTGGAAATTTAATGCTTCTTTTGCTTGGTCACTAATATAGGCGCTTTCGTCTTTTTTTAGTACCCAAATGATGAGTGCAGGAATAAACGAGAACACTGTGCCGCCCAAATGGGTGATGGTCGCGATATTTTTATCGTCATTAGTAGGTATTGCGTTAGAGTTTTCTACAGACATGAGGTGCTCCTAAAAGTTAATGATTTATTTTTTTGACTAAAAGCTCAATTTTTTCACTTTCATCGTTATTTAGTAACTTGCGTACTGCTCTATTAAGTTTACTAAAATTGCTTTGCAATACTTGTTGTTTGACGCTTAATAGGTTACTTGGATGCATAGAAAACTGACGTAGGCCCATGCCGATTAATAACTTGGTGAGTTTAGTATCACCTGCCATTTCGCCACAAACCGACACCGTTTTACCTAACTTCGCACCTGCTTGTAATGTAATGGCAATTAAGCGCAATACAGAGGGATGCAATGGATTGTATAAATGTGCAACTGCGTCATCAGTTCGGTCTATGGCTAATGTATATTGAATCAGGTCGTTGGTGCCTATGGAAAGAAAGTCTAATTCACGCGCAAAAGCTCTAGCATTAATAGCTGCTGCTGGTATTTCTATCATGCCACCCAATTGGATGTTTTCATCGAAAGGGATGTTTTCTTTGCGCAGACTAACTTTAGCTCGCTCTAACAATAATTTAGTTTGACGTAATTCGGCTAATGTACACAGCATAGGTACGAGTATTTTTACATTGCCATAGTATGATGCACGTAATAATGCCCGCAATTGTGTGTGAAAAACCTGCGGCTCACTAAGGCAAAACCTTACCGCACGCAGACCTAGTGCGGGGTTAGCACACTCTACTGCTGTATCTGGGTTCATCTGCTTATCTGCACCCAAATCTAGTGTGCGGATAATCACTTCCATTCCAGCCATTGCTTCGGCTACAGTTTTGTAGGCAAAAAATTGCTCTTCTTCATCTGGCATTGTACGCCGATTCATAAATAAGAATTCGGTACGATACAAACCGATACCTGTTGCGCCAGCTGCTTTTACCGCCAGCACATCCTCTGGCACTTCAATATTGGCATACAAATCTATCACCGCGCCATCTATCGTGATGGCTTTGGTAGATTTAATACGTTTGAGTTTTTGTTGTTCTAGTTCCCATTCCTCTTGGCGCAGTTTGTACTCTGCCAAAATTTCTTTAGTTGGATTAACGATTACAACACCCAATCCACCATCAACAATAATTAATTCGTTATCGTGGATTAAATCACGTGCACGTTGCAATGCTACGATAGATGGAATATTAAGGCTGCGCGCCAAAATTGCGGTGTGTGATGTGACTCCGCCTACATCGGTAATAAATGCCGCAAACTGATGCTGCTTGAATTGAATAGCATCTGCTGGTGAAATGTCATGCGCAACTAAAATAGTAGCACTCTCTTGCTGCTTGTTATTGGCTTTGTTTGGCCCCTGATTTGGGTGACCGAGCAGTACTTTAATGACGCGTTCGACAACCTGTACCACATCCTGTTTTCGTTCGCGCAGATACTCATCTTCAATCTGATCAAATTGTTCAACGATATCATCCATTTGCAGTTTAATCGCCCATTCGGCGTTGCACTGTTCTTTTAGGATAATGTTCTTAGGCACTTCAGATAGCGATTTATCAGCCAACATCATTAAATGTGTACCAATAAAGGCACCCAATTCAGCAGGTGCGCTTTTTGATAGTTGTTGGCGTATGGTTTCTAAATCAGTCTTTACAGTTAATACCGCTTGTTCAAAACGTGTGACCTCTTCTGCAATCGCTTGCTTAGGTAATTTATAGTGTACGACCTCTAGCAGGGCATTTGATATTAAATGCGCGTGTCCAATCGCGATGCCACTAGAGACACCAACGCCATGAATACTAAAGCTAGAAGCGTTCAAGCTAGTAGGCATTAATTTGCTCTTTCAACTTATCCGCCTTCGCCAAAATAATTATTGATGAGTACTAATAGTGATTCTATGGCAGCATTCTCATCACCACCAGTAGCCTCCAGCGTAATGGACGAACCTTTAGCTGCCGCCAGCATCATCACCCCCATGATGCTTTTTGCGTTCACACGGCGACCATTACGTTCTATCCAAATATCACTGACAAATTGGCTGGCCGTTTGTGTAAGTTTAGTTGATGCGCGCGCATGAAGTCCTAGTTTATTGATGATTTCAACTTCAGTTTTAATCATCTGGTTTTGCTTTCGCTTTGGTTTGATTCCACTAATATTTCACTATTACTTGGTTCTTTATCGCTTTGCCAATCGCAGCCTTTATCGGTGAAATGCACAACACCTTCACGTCCGCCACTGAGAGCTTTTTCCACCAGTACCTTCAGCGGCACATCTCGATAAGTGAGTGTGCGAACTAGCATGGGTAAGTTTGCACCAGCAACGCCTTCAACGATATTGGGTTTAATAAGTTTAGTCACCACATTACATGGCGTCGCACCATACATATCTGACAGCACTAATACGCCATCCCCATCATTTAGTTCCGCAATCAGCTGCTGTGCCTTTGCAATCAAAATCGCTGGATCATCTTGTTTGTCTACAACTAGATGGCTCAATTGCGGTGGCCTATGACCTAAAACGTGACTTGCGCAATCAATCAAGCTGTCACCTAATTTGCCATGCGCAATAATTAAAATACCAATCATTAAAAATTTCCTAAATACACACAATAAAATTGAATGACGACACTCATTTACTGAACCTTTAACTCTCTATGTCTAACTAAAACTTTATATTCTTGCGGCTTTAAATATAGCCTAAAATGACTAGCGAGTTCCTCAACAAAATATACTGATCGATGTTGTCCGCCCGTGCAGCCAATTGCAATCGTCAGATAGCTGCGATTATCATGATTAAAGCAAGGCAGCCAGTTTTCAATAAAATGACTGATATCCGCTAACATTTTTAGTACATTTGGCTCGGCATTTAGAAATTGCTTAATTTCAATATCTTGTCCTGTTAATGGTCTTAGCAGGTGGTCGTAATACGGATTAGGCAAGCAACGTACATCAAACACAAAGTCGGCATCTAGCGGGATCCCATGCTTAAAGCCAAAAGAAGTAAACAGTAACACAAGGCCGTTATTGCGTTGATGGCTCTCTGTGTCTGGGTGTGGCGTAATAAATTCTTTAATAAAATTACGTAAGGAATTTGCACTCAAATTACTCGTATCAATATGATGACCTAATTCAGCTAAATCAGTCAGTAAATCTCTTTCATGTGCGATACTCTCGGCCAATGTGATATTGCCATCACTCAATGGGTGTTTACGCCTAGTTTCGCTAAAGCGTTTCACTAAAGTTTCTATACTAGACTCTAAAAACAATACCTCTACTTTGATACCACTTTTTTCTAGCTCGCTAATAGCGTTTGGTAACGCATTTAACGCTGAGCTACGACTATCGATGCTGATTGCAACACGTTGTTGGTTATGTCCATCTAAATGTTGAGAAATTTGTGGTAGCAAAGTTGCAGGTAAATTGTCAATACAATAAAAGCCGTAATCCTCTAGAGCCCGTAACACAATACTTTTTCCAGACCCTGATAAGCCTGTGACAATAATTAACTGCATCAGCTAACTTTCTGGGCCATGCTAACTTTAGATTTGCCAGCCTTAGTGCTATTTGGCATGGCATTTTTTGCCATAGCCAGTTTTTGGCGCTTTGTAAATTGTTTGGTTGCGTTGACGCCGCGCAACAACAAAATATGATTACGAACTGCAACTTCAACTAGTACTGCAATATTACGCCCGGCTGCAATCGGTATAGTTACTTTAGGTATTTTGACATCTAGAATTTGTTCATGTTGCATTTTGATTTCTAGACGGTCTAGAGTATGTGGTGCCAGGGCGTCTGCCATTTCTAGTTGAATAATTAAATCGAGTGGCTTAGTAGGCTTCACTGCATTATCACCAAACAATGCCCGAATATTTAAAATACCTAAGCCCCTTACCTCTAAGAAATCTTGTAAAAGCTCTGGACAACGTCCTTCAATACGATCAGGCGAGACACGGAAGAAATCTACAATATCATCTGCGACTAAGCGATGGCCGCGTGAAATAAGCTCTAAAGCCAATTCACTCTTACCAATTGCTGCATTACCTTTAATGAGCACCCCAAACCCTTGCACTTCAACAAAAACACCATGCAGGCTTATAGACTCTGCTAGCGACTGTGCCAGATAATGACTCAAAATATCCATTAGTTGCGGGCTGCGCAAAGGTGAGGTAAATAGTGGAGTTGCATGTAGATTCGCTGATTCTAGCAATGCTTTAGGTACTTTTTCACCGTTAGCTACTATCACTGCAGCTAAGTCAGTCGAAAATAAATTACCGATAGCTTGATTTGTTTCAATGACGGCTAGTGTGCGTAAATAATCCATTTCAGCACAACCTAAGACCTGTACCCGATTAGGATGTACAAAATTTAGATGGCCTATTAAGGCCAGTGAGGGTTTTGTAACAGCTTCAGAATCAAGAGTATTAGCCCCACCCCCAAGCCCTGCAATCCATGATAGTTTGAGCTTGTGGCGGGTTTCTTTGAATAATTCTGCAACGCTAATTTGCGCCATTTGTAATATCTAAGCAGTGTATAAGTTATTCAGCTACTTGATGTTTGACTGCACCATTGGTTTTATGATGATCACCTTGTTTTTCTTTGTGTTTGACTACTTGACGATCTAGTTTATCGGCCAGCATATCAATAGCGCTATACATATTTTCATCAGCACATTCAGCATGTAAATCATTGCCTGGTACATGCAATGTCGCTTCTACCTTTTGTTTAAGCTTCTCAACTGATAACGTGACTTTTACATCAATCACATGATCAAAATGACTGCTGACACGTGCAAGTTTGCTATGAAGATAATCGCGCAAAGCCGTTGTTACTTCTAAATGGTGGCCAGTTAATTGTAAATTCATCTTTATCTCCTCGGTTGAAAAATGGCTTAAAACAATATATGTATTTTTAATTTTTTTCGTCTGGTAATTGTTTATATAGTTTAGTTATCTTACAACGATTTACGCAAATTAGCAGGTGGAATCATTAATGATTCACGATATTTTGCGATAGTACGTCGTGCCACAACGATACCTTGTTTTGCCAAAACATCGGTAATTTGATTATCTGAAAGTGGCTTTTTAATATTTTCTTCGCTAACCAGTTGTTTAATCAGAGCGCGTATGGCGGTTGCCGAGCATTCTCCGCCACTATCAGTAGCCACGTGGCTACCAAAGAAATACTTTAATTCAAATACACCACGCGGTGTCAGCATATATTTGTGTGTGGTCACACGTGAAATGGTCGATTCATGTAATTCTAATTCGTCAGCAATTTCCCGTAAAACCAACGGCCGCATTGCAATTTCACCGTGTTCAAAGAAATTACGTTGTCGGTCGATAATCGCTTGTGAAACTCGCAAAATTGTGGAAAAGCGTTGTTGGATATTTTTAATTATCCATTTAGCTTCTTGCATTTGGCTCATCAAATATTGGTTCGAGCTATCGCGGTTGCGTTTTAAAATATCGGAATATAATTGATTGATACGCAATTTAGGGATAACGCCATCATTTAAACTAGCTATCCAAATACCTTTTATTTTTTTTACAATGACTTCATGTTGAATATAATGGTCTGAACTAATCGAGCTAAAACTATTGCCTGGGCGTGGATTTAACTGCTTAATAAGTATTTGTGTACCGCGAAGCGCATTATCATCACAACTTAACAGTTTGCGTAGCTTAACGAAATCACGCGACGCTAATAGACTTAAGTGATTTGAGACAACTCTTTTTGCCAGCTCTAAATACGGAGTATCTTGCGACTTAACCTCAAGTTGTAGCGTTAAACACTCACTTAAATCGCTCGCACCTATGCCTAATGGGTCTAAATGCTGTATCAACTTGAGTGTGGTTTGTAGCTCGACCAACTCCACTTCCAGTTCTTCTGGAATGATAACCATCAATGCCTCTAGAGGCTGTTCTAAATAGCCATATTCATTAATAGAATCTACTAATAGTGTCGCTAATGTCTGATCGCGCTCACTCAAAGGCATGAGTTTTAATTGGCTAATTAGATGCTCACGTAATGACTGAGATACAGTCTCTTGCTTACTAAAATCGTTATCGTCATCATCAAAATTAATGCTCTGTGCACCTTCATCCCAGCGTGTATTGCTACCATAATCTTCGTAATCATCTGAGAATTCAGACTGTGAATAATGTTCATCAGCTAGGGAAATTTCAGAATCAGTAGCGCCATCGTTCGTTGGTTGCAAAGATTCACTAATAAATTCCGAGCCGAACTCAGTTGCAAACTCGCTATTTGATTCTTGAGCAGTTTCTAAACCAAACTCTTTGTTTTGTGGTTGTTCAGGATTCACTAAATTTGTTTGTACATCACCCTCACCATCTATACTTGCTTCGATAACGCTACCATCTTCATGGGTTTCTACAAGTTCTAGCAAAGGGTTTTCTTGCAGAATATTCTCAAGCTCTTGATTTAATTCTTGTGTAGAAAGTTGTAATAAACGAATGGACTGTTGCAACTGCGGTGTGAGCGCTAAATTTTGAGAGAACTTTAGATTTAAACTTTGTTTCATAAGAAGTACTGTATAAATTATTCAGCCCAATTACAGCCGGAAATCCTTACCTAAATAAACTTCACGTACGGCTTCATTATGCACAATTTCGCTCGGCTCTCCTGATGCAAAAACAGCACCTTGATTCACAATATACGCTCTATCGCATATACCTAGTGTTTCTCGTACGTTATGGTCGGTAATTAATACGCCAATATTACGTGTAGTTAAGAATTTTATGATTTTTTGAATATCTAAAACTGCAATCGGGTCAATACCTGCAAATGGTTCGTCCAGTAAAATAAAGCTTGGATTGGTCGCTAGGCAACGTGCTATTTCAACACGTCTACGCTCGCCGCCAGATAAGCTAACTGCGCTATTGTCTCTAATTTGCTGAATATGTAATTCATTTAGCAGTGACTCAAGTTTAGTTTCGCGTTCGTCATCCGATAATTTTTGTAGCTCTAATACCGCCATGATGTTTTCAGTGACCGTGAGTTTTCGAAAAATCGACGGCTCTTGTGGCAAATAAGACAAACCCATGCGTGCGCGGTTATGAATCGGTAAACGGCTTAAATCTTTATTGTTCAGTAAAATCCGACCTTCATCCAGCGCGACTAAGCCTACAATCATATAAAAACTCGTGGTTTTTCCAGCGCCATTCGGACCCAGTAAACCGACCACTTCACCGCTTTTAATATGCAATGAAATATCTTGTACTACGGTGCGTTTGCCGTAGGTTTTACGTAAATGCTCTACGACTAATTCACTCATTATTCTTTACTCATTTATGAGGTTCCATTTTTATGAAGCTATTCTTTAGTACTATATGGGTCAGCATTTAATTCAAGCTTATTATTTAAACGAAAATTTTTATTAGTAATCGCAGGGACTGCTTTGGCTTCAGGTTTAGTTTCAGTTTTACTTGACTCAGTTTTCTTTTTTGGTTGTATGATTGCTTTAACACGTCCTGGTGTGCCACCAGAGGGCGCTGTTGCCCCACCGAGTACCTCAGCGTATTCAGAGTTGGCATCATAACTAATATAATCGCCATTCACTATATCTCCACCGCGTTTAACCGATGCCTTGGTGTATAACTTTACTTTATCCATGCGGCCGTCATATTCAATACGTAAGCTACTGCCTTCAATATATTCGTTTGAACCTTCACGCTTTTGTTTAAAGGTAGTCGGATTGCCAAATGATGTGCTGTGTTGAAAGCCATCCATGTCCTCACGCACTATGAGTTTCTCACCCCTAATCATTAATGTGCCTTGAATTAAGATGACATTGCCAGTGTAAACACTGATTTTTTTGGCGTCATTAACTGTTACGGTGTCTGCTTCAAGTTCTATTGGTTTGTCTCGATCAGCCGCTTCTGCATGCGCAACAGTGCTGTTGAACGAAATTAATACAGCACACAGACCAATTAAGGATAGGTAATAACGATTATTCATAAGTTCTCCGAACACGCTTAGTCTCTTCGCTGTTGTTGGCCGAGGGTTTAGGCGTTTTTGATAAAGGGCTATTTTTCGTTCTAATAGGGCTTGCAGATTTTATTTGGTTTTTCTTAGCACTTTTAACTAACGCTAATACGGGACGCTCATAGTGAACATGAACGCGCGCAGGGGCAATGGTTTTATTATTATTATCATGAGTACCAAGTTTGAGTGTTTGTTCTTTTTTATTAAATAGCATACCGGTTGCATGAATCTCTGTTTTTGGGAACTGCTTAATCAAAACCGGACTATCGGTTTTTACAATTTCTTCATCAGGGTAAACTTTCAGTTTTTCTGTCAGCACTTCCATCTCGCCTCTACCCTCAAATGCAGGCCTCACTACTTTCACATCATCTATAACCTGAATTTCTTCACCACCACTAGAAACGTAGCCATGTAAGCCTGAGATTTGTGTATATGGCTTATTGATGGTGTATTGCGTAAAGCGCGGACGCTGCAATACCGTGCTGTCATCATCGGGAAAATGTTCCATCTCCGTCGCAGCTAACACATACCGCAGGTTGCCAACTAAATCGGTTTTTGTTGTGTAAAAGCCGTTCACTATATAATCGTGATCATGTCGGTTACTACCATCTATTTTAGGACCACTTTTCTCCACCACTTGGTTAATCCAAAATGTTAGCAATGCCAACATGGCAGCTAATATAAGCGGAAACAAAATTACTTGGCGGTTATACATTTATTAAATTATCAGTGCGCGCTAATCAAAGTTTTAGATAAGCTAAAACTATTACTTAAAAAACTGTGAAAATTGCACATCATAAGTGCCTTGAGCATGCATCAGTAGCTCGCAAATCTCACGCACTGCGCCATGACCACCATCACGCTTGGTAGTAAAGTGCGCACGCTGTTTTACGCAGTCTGGCGCAGCTGGTACCGTAACACTCAAACCACAAAGCAGCATGGGGGGTAAGTCAACAACATCGTCTCCCATAAAAGCACATGCCTCGGGACTGATATTGAGTTTAGTGATTAAGTCATTAAATGCAACTAATTTATCATCTACCCCTTGGTAGAAATGTGCAACGCCTGTGTTTTCAGCACGTTTAGCCACGACATTAGATGTACGACCAGTGATAATTGCCATTTCAATACCGCTAGCTTTAAGTAGTTTCATGCCTAAACCATCTTGCGTGTTAAAACTTTTATATTCCGAGCCGTCATCACCAATGATTAATCCTCCATCGGTCATTACACCATCCACATCAAAAATAATCAGTTTAATTTTTTTTGCACGCGTCATTACATCATTTGAAATTATCATACTGCTCAATCTAATAAAATATTTTTTAGGGCTACACGACTTTGGCTTTAAGTAGATCGTGCATATTTAACGCACCAACTAACTTGCCAGCTTCATCTACCACTAATAAACTTGTTATCTTTAATTGTTCCATTAATTCCACAGCATCTACGGCGAGTTGATGAGCATTAATTGTTTTTGGAAGTGCATGCATCACATCAATAATTTTAGTATTGCTCGCTTTAATCCCAACAGCAAACGCACGGCGTAAATCCCCATCAGTAAAAATACCAATAGGTTGCTGTGCGTTATTCACAATAGCAGTTAGGCCCAGGCCTTTGTGCGTCATTTCTAATAACCCTTGGGTTAGCAACGCATCTTCGCTCACGCTAGGTATCGCCTCACCAGTGCGCATCACATCGTTAATACGTATGAGTAAGCCGCGACCAATGCTGCCACCGGGGTGTGAGCGTGCAAAATCTTCCGCTGAAAAATCTCGTAAATTAAGTACACATAATGCTAGTGCATCGCCCAAAGCAAGCGCCGCAGTCGTACTAGCCGTTGGCGCTAAACCTAACGGACAAGCTTCTTGTGCTACTTCTGCACTTAAATGAATGTCAGCTTCTTTTGCCAGTGTGGAACGTACCTTGCCAGTAATACTGATAATTTTTGCACCCAACCTTTTAATTGCGGGGATGATAGTAATGATTTCATCACTCTCGCCTGAGTTGGATAACGCAATTACTACATCGTCATGCGTAATCATGCCTAAATCACCGTGGCTCGCTTCACCTGGGTGCATAAAAAATGCGGGGCTACCCGTGCTTGCCAGAGTGGAAGCGATTTTACGGCCAATATGCCCAGATTTACCCATGCCACTTACCACAACACGACCTTGGCATTGTAAAATGAGGTTTACTGCATTCACAAAATTGTCATCTAAGCGCTTAGCTAAACATTCAATTTCACGAGCTTCAATAGCTAGAACTTCACGTGCAAGGGCTAGTGTTTGCTTGCTGTTATGCGGACTTACATTCATAGCATTTTGTGATGCTGGAGCATGTAAACGATCAGATTGTAGTAATGTTGGTGACATATGGCATTAGTATAAAAGGGAATGCTACGCTAATAAAGAGCAATAAGGTGTTAATTGATATAATTGGGCATAAATATTGCATAGTGGCCACTGTTTTGTTAGTAAATGTAATTCTTAATCAAAATGAAGTGCTAAATTAATAAATAAGAATGAAACCCCCGCATGTTTGACTCATTACCTATACTTTTAATTTTACTTACTAGCTCTGTGCTAGTGGTTGCGTTATTTCGGGCCTTGCGTTTACCAGCTATGTTGGCGTATTTCACAATTGGTTTGGTATTAGGACCACACGCTTTAGCCTTAATACCAGATACTGAGGCCAGCCATCAAGTAGCTGAGTTCGGTATTGTATTCTTAATGTTTAGTATCGGATTAGAGTTTAGTCTGCCTATGCTTTATGCTATGCGCAACACCTTGTTTGGTTTAGGTGGGGCGCAGGTGATTATTTCAGTAGCGCTGGCGATGTTTATTTCTTGGTTGGCGGGCGTTACGTGGGAAACGGCATTTGTGATTGGTGCGGCACTGGCCATGTCATCTACCGCCATTGTATCTAAAATTTTAATGGAACGAATTGATCTTAACTCACGTCACGGCCGTCTTTCTGTAGGTATTTTGTTGTTTCAAGATATTGCGGTTATTCTAATCTTGGTACTAATTCCTGCACTAGGTTCAAAAAATGATGATTTATGGCCGATTTTAGGCATCTCCTTAATCAAAGCCACGGTTTTACTATTTATCTTATTTAAGTTTGGTAAATTGCTCATTAATCCTTGGTTTGGCTGGGTAGCCCAACAACGTTCACGCGAATTATTTGTGCTTAATGTGCTGATGGTGACGTTAGTGTTGGCCTTTGCTACTAAAGAAGCAGGATTATCTTATGCGCTTGGCGCGTTTATAGCGGGCATGCTGATTTCAGAAACGCGCTATCGTTATCAAGTGGAAGCTGACATTGCGCCGTTTCGCGATATTCTGCTTGGGCTTTTCTTTATAGGCGTCGGCATGTTATTAAATCTAGAACAGATTACACATCATATTGGCTTAGTGTTGTTGTTACTAGTTGCTTTTGTTTTGTTAAAGGTAATAGTAATTACTTTATTATGTCGCGTGTTTAACTATGAGTTTGGGGTAGGTATTCGTACTGGCTTGATTCTGGCCCAAGCTGGCGAGTTTAGTTTTGTGATTTTGGCATTAGCGCAAGAGCAAATGTTAATCGATGGTAAAACCTTGCAACTCATATTAGCCACTTCGTTATTATCCATGATCATCGCGCCATTTATCATTCAATACAATGGACGCGTGGCGCGTCGTATGGTGAAAAGCTATACCCGTAACAGTGGCAAAATCGTTGAAGATATTGCTGCGGTGGGTAAGAACTTATCTGAACACGTTATTATTTGCGGCTATGGTCGTAGCGGACAATTTTTAGGACGTTTTTTAAAAGAGGAAAATATCCCGTTTATAGCGTTAGATATTGATCCAACACGCGTTCAAGATGCGGCAGCAGCTGGTGAGCACGTCATGTTTGGTGATGCTGGGCGTAGGCTTGTGTTGCAGGCCGCTGGCGCTGCACGTGCTAAAGCGATGATAATCAGTTATGCCGATATGCGTGCTTCTATGAAAGTGCTGCATGTCATGCAGGAGATTTACCCGCATGTACCAGTGATTGTACGTACTTTAGACGATGCCAATATGGAAATGTTTAGAGCTGCCGGTGCGACCGAAGTTGTGCCAGAGGTATTGGAAGGCAGTTTGATGCTTGCCTCACATGCATTGGTTTTACTGGGTGTACCGCTTAATCGTGTGGTTAAACGTATACGTGCGTTTCGTGAAGAGCGTTACAAAATGTTCCGAGGTTACTTCCGTGGCGTAACCGATACTAATCAGGAAAATATAGAGCAAAGTAAAATGTTGCGTTTGCATTCTGTTGAAATCAACGCTGCCGCTTACGCAAAAGGCTTGCGTATAGACCACTTTAATTTCGAAAAATATAAGGTAGAAGTGCAGTTTTTACGCCGGCCAAATATGTTGGAAGTTATTTCACCTAGGCCTGATATTGTGGTGTCAGATGGTGATGTTATTGTGTTACTTGGCAGCTCAGAAGATTTGAGTACTGCCGAGAAGTTCTTGCTCAGTGGTCATTAGATTCTGGGTGGGTTTAAAAAGATGACTCAGAAAATCATCATCATTGGTGGCGGCATTGTAGGTTGTATGACGGCACTGGAACTTACTCGATGTGGCCATCAAGTGGTTATCGTTGAACGTAATCAAATTGCAGCGCAAACATCAGGTGAATCTTCCTGGGCGGGGGCTGGAGTGCTATTACCGCTACTGCCATGGATGTATAAAGACGAAGTAAGTCAGCTGAGTATGCATGGTGCGGCACTTTATCCTGAAATTTGTCAGCAGTTACTGCTTGAAACAGGCATAGACCCAGAGTATATGCAGTGTGGTATGTTGTTATTACCTACGTTTGATATTGAGCAAGCCCAACGCTGGTGTGAGGTATATCAACAACCTCTAGTACAAAAATCAGCAGCTTATGTCGCTGAACAATGTTTAATGCAGTCTAATTCAGCTCAAAACTGTTTGTTGCTATCTGCCGTTGCACAAGTAAGGCCACCTAATTTATTGCAAGCGCTTAAAGCTTCATTATTGCAGCACGATGTAAGGCTGATGGAGTGTACTGAGCTGGTGCCGCTTAAAGACACAAGGCAAATCAATACATGGGCTACGACTACTGGTGAAGTTTTAGAAGCCGATAAATTTGTCGTAACTTCTGGAGCGTGGAGTTTTGAGCTACTTAAAGAAACCACTATGCAATTAGATATCAAACCTATGCGCGGGCAAATTTTGTTGTATAAACAGCCTAAACAGTTGCTACAGCATATTGTCTATAGCAACGGCTTTTATTTAGTGCCGCGGCGTGATGGTTATTTGCTCGCTGGAAGCACCTTAGAAGATGTTGGTTTTGATAGTGGTACAACAGAAGCCGTGAAGCTAGAGCTGCAAGCCAAGGCAGAAAGCATTATGCCAGCTCTTAAAGAGGCGCCTATTATCAAGCATTGGAGCGGTTTGCGCCCTGGCACGCCAGATAATATACCCACTATCGCTGTACATTCGACTATTAGAAACCTTTACCTCAATACTGGGCATTTTCGCTATGGATTGACTATGGCACCTGCCAGCGCAAAGAAATTGGCGGGGTTAATCACTTAAATTTAACTTTAAGAGTTTAGTCTTCCAAGGAATGTGATATTGCAGTTTTTAGGCTAGTTTTTATTTGTTCGCTCAATATATTATAAGTGTTCTCACGCATTGCAGCGCCCCAGTGCGAGTTGGGAAAATGTTTATCATCCTGAAAGCGCGGTACCACATGCCAGTGTAAATGCGGAGTTTTGTTACCCAAACTAGCAAGGTTGATTTTACTTGGCTGCAACACGTCACGTATGGCTTGCTCAACTACACACACGACTTTCATTAGCTGACTGCGCTGTGAGATAGACAAATCGGTCATTTCTTTTACATGAGCTAGCAACTCTACACGACAGTAGCCTGGATAATCGACGTCATTTAACAACACAACGCGACAAAAATTATCTTGCCAAAGTAGTTCAGAGTTTGTTTCCGCACAGAGCACGCAATTAGTATTCATATGACTAATTCAGATTTTTACCAATCGACCAGTCTTAGCAGACTCTAAAACTGCATTAATCGTTTTGCAATTCATTTTTGCATCTGCCATTGTAAGTAAGGGTGCTTTATCGTTAAGCACGTAATTGCTAAAATGTTCGATTTCTAAATTAAAGTGGTTAGCAGGGGGGTAGCTTTCTTCAAATTTCCTACCATCATCAGACCACCAGCTAATCGTTGGCACATCATTTGTGTTTGGTAATTGCCAAACCGTATTGCATGTTACACCACCCTTGGTGCCCACGATGGTGTATTCAGATTGACGACTGCATTCAAAACTCGTATCAAAATGGCCGCGTTTACCATCACCAAAATCAATTATGCCGCTAGTGGCAATGTCTGCACCAGTATCAGCATATTTGGCTATGGCGGTAACACTAATCGGGTCGTTATCAAAGCAGTGGCGTAAAGTGTGCACGGCATAAGGACCTATATCCCACATCGCACCACCGCCTGCATCGGTATCATTCGCTAAACGGTACATACGTGCGGCGCGCATCATGAAAGAATAGCTAGATTTAGCAAAACGTAGTTCGCCAATTGCGCCAGATTGAATAATTTCTTTTACGCGAGCATGTTGCGGATGAAAGCGATACATAAAACCTTCCATCACTTTTACGTTATTTTTGATGGCTGCCGCTTCAATCGCTTCAATATCTTTTACGGTGAGCGCCATCGGCTTTTCAATCAAAATATGTTTGCCTGCATGGATAGCTTTAAGCGCCCATTCTGCATGCTCATTATTAGCCATGGGGCAGTAAATCGCTTCTACCATAGGGTCATCCAACAGGCTTTGTAAGTCGTCGTAGCAGGTTATGTTCGGCGACTTGTCTTTAAAATCTGACGGCGCATATTTTTCCAACGTCGCTTTGGCTGCACCTGCACGGCGGCTCGCGATGTCGACTAATGTAGAATTAGGCGCAGCAATAATGGCTGGCAATAGACGCTCGTTGACGCGGGCCGCGCCTAGAATGCCCCATTTTAGTTTTTTAATCTCACTCATCGTTATCCTTATTGAAACCACTTAATACTACAGCCAATGCTGGCAACTTGCTCTTTTGGCCCTGCGCCTGTTTCAGCAATCAATTTCATCGCCTTAAATAAATCGCGACTGCTTGGCTCAGTTGAAGCATTACGCCCTGCCGCGTCAAACCGCCCACGATATTGCAACTCACCTTTGGCGTTGAAGCCAAAAAAATCTGGCGTGCATATTGCGCCATAATTTTTTGCCACTGCTTGGGTTTCATCCCACACATAAGGGAAGCTAAAATTGTGCGTTTTAGCGACTATTTTCATGTTATCAAAGCTGTCGTCCGGGTAATTCACCACATCATTGCTTTGTATAGCGATGGTGTTAATGCCAACACTCAATAACTCTTGACAATCTGCTGCCAGCCTTGCTTGTATCGCTTTCACATAAGGACAATGATTCGAAATAAACATGACCAATAAACCGTTTTTACCCATGATTTGGTCGCGGCTCACATGCTGACCATCAATATTGAGTAGATTAAAATCGGGGGCTTGCCAGCCAAAATCGCACACAGGAGGGTTTAAACTTGCCATCTTTACTCATCCAATTTTGTTCAGTATTTAGGGTAAAATCTTAACACTTTTAAGAATAAGTCTATATGAGCAATTCGCGTTTTTATATTGAAGAATCTCTGGCAGTAGGCAGAAACATTAAATTGACTGAAAACGCTGCCATCCATGCCACGCGCGTGTTGCGGCTTGAGGTAAGTGATGACATTGTGTTATTTAATGGGGACGGTTTTGATTATGCCTGCCAGCTTATTGCGGTGAAAAAATCTGAAGTCTTAGCCATCGTGCAAAGCCGACTTCCACTCAAAAATGAATCACCACTAAATATCACTTTGTTACAGGGCATATCGTCTGGTGACCGCATGGATATTACTATCCAGAAGGCAGTAGAATTGGGTGTCACACGCATTATCCCTATTAAAACTAGCCGTAGTGTGGTGAAGTTAAAAGATGATCGCGCCGAGAAGCGCTTAACGCACTGGCAGCAAGTAGTGGTGGCGGCTTGTGAGCAAAGTGGGCGTGCAATCATGCCGGCGGTAGAAGCGCCTATTAGCTTGGCAGACTGGCTGTTTACCCATCAAACCAGTGCAGCTTTACGCATCACACTAGACCCATTGGCAACGATTCACCTTAAAAATTGCCCTCAAAGCG
>JAYVTW010000033.1:0-10233 GCA_043788445.1 Methylophilaceae bacterium | reverse complement strand
TACCGGGTGTAGGTGATGCGCTGCGTGACTTACAAGCCTATGCAGATTCTGGCTGCCAGCCCATTTTAGTGCTTACTGGAAAGGGTGAAGAAACGCTCGCCCAAAGCACGCAACCGGGCAAATCCTTACCAGAAGGCACTTGGGTTTGCGCTGATTTAGCAGAGGCAGCACATCGTATTATTAGTGAATATAATGAAAAGTAGCTTTTAAGTTTATGTTGTTTATCAGGTCTTTAATTTACGCTATGGGTATGTGGGTTTTTACTCCCCTATTTATGACTTCAGCATTATTGATAGCACCACTCCCTGCCATGACCCGCTACAAATATATCTCTACTTGGGCAAAAACCATGCTGTGGTGGCTGCGCATCACCTGTAATCTCACCCATCGCGTTATTGGTTTAGAAAACATGCCCATTCACCCTAGTATCATTCTATCCAAGCATCAATCCGCATGGGAGACATTAGCCTTTCAAAAGCTATTCCCACCACAAGTATGGGTATTAAAACGTGAGCTGTTATGGATGCCATTTTTTGGCTGGGGCCTAGCACTTACCTCACCCATTGCCATTGACCGTAATGCAGGCCGCGAAGCACTTAAACAACTTGTAGCGCAGGGTAAAGATAGATTAAAGCGTGGTTTCTGGGTGGTTATTTTCCCTGAAGGAACGCGCGTAGCGCCAAATACAACGAGTAAGTTTCATATTGGTGGCGCTTGGTTAGCTAGTCATTCACAAGCCACTGTAGTTCCGGTAGCGCACAATGCTGGTGAATTTTGGGGTAAAAATTCATTTATCAAAAAACCAGGCGTGATTACTGCAAGTATTGGAAAGTCCATTGATTGCACAGGTTTAAAACCGGATGTGATTAATAGCCAAGTTGAAGCTTGGATTAACGCAGAAATGCAACAACTTAAACAGTATTGATGATGACAGAATTGCAGCTTACTTTACCTAATGGCGAGGCTATACCTTACCAACTTGAGCGCACCAAGCGCCGCACTGTTGGCTTGAAAATAAGCGCTACTGGCTTGGTGATTCATGCACCAAGGCGCATTTCGCAAACACAACTAGAAAGCTTATTACTCCCCAAAGCGAATTGGATACGCAAAAAACTAGAGGCGCAACTCGCGAATAAAATAGAGGCTTTACAATGGCAAAACGGTGAAAACTTATTGTGGTTGGGCAATGATATCTCACTAGAAGTTAAACAAGACAATCATAATAAAACTCTAACTTTTGAGGCTGGAGTATTAACTCTTACGCAAACTAATGTCAATGACATAGCAACTATCAAGCGCAAAGTAGTTCAATGGTATCAAAAACAAGCTCTACCCGATTTTGCACGTCGTTTAGAAATTCTTTCTGCAAAACTAGGCGTACCTACACCTCAATTTTTCTTATCTAATGCCAAATCGCGCTGGGGTAGTTGTAATAGCCGTAAGGAAATTAGGCTTAATTGGCGACTGATGCTGGCACCACCTCACATCATTAATTATGTTATCTGCCATGAGCTAGCGCATTTAAAAGAAATGAACCATTCGGCCAAGTTCTGGGGGGTTGTCGGTAGTATTTATCCTGATTATAAACAGGCAGAAAAAGATCTTAAAGTCTGGTCGCCACAACTGCATAGACTATAAAATTTGTTTTATGTCGCTGGCTATCTCTGCTGGTTTTTCACCATAATTAATATAAAGTCTTATTTTCCCTGCTTTATCATATACATACATCCCTGCGCTGTGGTCTAAGGTGTAGTCGCTTTTGCCCTCACTTGCCACTTTCTTAGCATAAATTTTAAAGATAGCAATGGTTTCGGCTGTTTGTGTTGCATCACCACGCAAACCCAAAAAAGTGGGATTAAACGAGGGTACGAACTTTGCCAATATCTCTTGTGTATCACGCTCTGGGTCTAAGGTAATAAACAACACCTGCACTTCATCAGCCTTTGGTCCTAGTAATTTTAGAGTATTTTTAAGGTCGCTCATCGTCGTTGGGCAAACATCTGGACAATGGGTATAGCCAAAAAATAATATAACAGCCTTACCTTTAAAGTCACCTAAAGTCCGTATCTTGCCGTTATGGTCTGTGAGATGAAAACTTTGCGTAAAATCAGCGCCAGTAATGTCGGTGCCGACGAAACTAGCTTTCAGCTTGTCAGGGTGACAAGCTGTTAATATGCCAAGTAATAAGAATAATGCTAGTATTTTCATATCAAACCTAACTGTATTTCACTGATTTATACCATCTTTTGATTTTAGCACACGCCATAAATGCGCCGCTTTCGTTTACAATATTAAATTAGCAAAATTAACTTAAAGGCAATAAAACATGGCAATACCAAGCTCAATGGCAGATCGCGACGGCGTAATTTGGTATGACGGTAAAATGGTTAACTGGCGCGATGCCACTACTCATGTACTGACACATACTTTACATTACGGCATGGGCGTTTTTGAAGGCGTACGCGCTTACAAAACCGAACAAGGCACTGCAATTTTCCGTTTAAAAGAACATACCGACCGCTTATTTAGAAGCGCACACATTTTACAGATGAAAATGCCGTTTTCTAAAGAGGAGTTAATGCAAGCACAAAAAGCGGCTGTACATGAGAATAATCTGGAATCTGCTTATATGCGTCCAATGGCCTTTTACGGTGCTGAGGCAATGGGTATTTCCGCCAAAACACTCTCAACACACGTTATTGTGGCCGCTTGGAAATGGGGCGCATACATGGGTCAAGAGGCGCTAGATAATGGTATTCGTGTAAAAACATCATCATTCTCACGTCATCATGTGAATATTACTATGTGTAAAGCCAAAGCTAACGGCAATTACATGAACAGTATTTTAGCTCACCAAGAAGCGGCACAAGATGGCTATGATGAAGCGTTGTTACTCGATGTTGATGGCTTTGTCGCTGAAGGTTCTGGCGAGAATGTATTTATTGTGCGTAACGGCAAACTTTATACTCCAGATTTAACAAGCGCGTTAGAAGGCATTACCCGCGACACTATCGTGACATTGGCGGGCGAAATAGGCATTCAAGTGATAGAAAAACGCATTACACGCGATGAAGTGTATGGTGCAGATGAAGCGTTCTTCACAGGTACAGCAGCTGAAGTGACCCCAATACGCGAGTTAGATCGCCGTGAAATTGGTGCAGGTACCGCTGGTCCAATCACTAAAAAACTGCAAAGTTTATATTTTGATGTAGTACATGGTCGGTCAGCCAAGCATCAGCATTGGCTAACACTCGTTAAGTAATAAAGTGAAGTAATCAATCTAAGGGCTCGATTTATCGGGCCTTTATTACAAAAACAAGCACTGTCAATAACTGTAAGAAATAAAGGGCATATCAATGTCAGACGTAAAAGAAATCGAAGTCACCGCTAAAGATTTACCATTGCACTGCCCTACTGATGCTGTGGCACTATGGGCATCACATCCACGCGTTTTTTTAGATGTTGCGGCTACAGGTCATGTCGCTTGTCCATATTGCGGGACGCAATATAAGCTTAAAAATGGTGAAATTATAGGCCATCATTAGTAGAAATTATTAGGTTAGTTTATTTAAGCAATAATTTACAAATTACCACCTATAACCGCTTTATTTTTGCTTTGTTTAACCACAAAGCTTCAATCACTTTCTCGGCATTGATATCGGTACTGTTAGTCCAAATTGACACCTCTGCCTGATTGCCTGTATCAGTCAATAAATGATGTTCCATCAATTTTTCATGTAACTGTCTGGCGACAGCAGCCCCTGTATCAATCAAGTGAATGTGCGCGCCAACAGCGTTTTGAATAGCTGATTTTACAAATGGATAATGTGTACAACCCAACACGATTACATCCGCATGTTCATCTAATAGCGGCTTTGTATATTGGCTAATAAGCTGCATAGTCTTTGGTGATTCTAGCTCACCCAATTCAATTTGCTCGACTAAACCGACACAAGCCTGCGTGACTACATGTACATTACGTCCATAACTTTCTAACAAAGCTGAAAACTGTGCACTTTTAAGTGTGCCACTAGTTGCTAAAACACCAATTGTGCCGTTTTTAGTGACGGCAGCAGCTGGTTTTACGGCAGGTTCCATGCCGATAATAGGCATATCTAAAAATGCATATTTATCACGTAATTTATCCGCAGCTGCAGCGGTTGCGGTGTTGCAGGCAATGACTAAGGCTTTTGCGCCATGCGTGAGTAAAAATTTAGCAGCAGCAAATACTCTCTGCTCAATTTGTTTTGGGGTTTTATTACCATAAGGCGCATTTTTGCTATCTGCAAAGTAAATGAGATTTTCATGCGGCATTAACTCACGAATATGCTTAAGTACCGATAAGCCACCGACACCTGAATCCATAACTCCAATAGGCTGACTTAAATGTGGAACAGCATTGTTTTTAGTTTTGTCTGAGATAAGGCTCATTAACGGCTAAATAATAATTGATGACTTGAATTATAATAAGATAATTATAAAGGAAGTTTATGGGTAATCGACTAAGTAAAATCTACACACGCACAGGCGATAAAGGCACTACTGGCTTGGGAGACGGCTCTCGCGTAAACAAAGATAGCCTAAGAGTTGAAGCAATGGGCGATGTTGATGAACTTAATGCAGTGATTGGCTTGCTGATTACTGAACTTTTAAGCATTCAATCATCGGCTCATTTGCTAGCACTACTCACTCATATTCAGCATGATTTATTTAATTTAGGCGGCGAAATTTGTATTCCGAATTACGTGATGATAGATGCTAACCGTGTGGATGCTTTAGAAAATGCTATCGACAGACTGAATGACAGTTTAGAGCCCCTTAAAGAGTTTATTTTACCAGGTGGAACCAAAGCAGCGGCTTTTTGCCATTTGGCGCGCACGGTATGCCGTCGTGCCGAGCGCTTGCTGATTAAGCTGAGCCGCGATGAGGCTGTCACTGAGATTTCGCTGCAATATATCAATCGCTTGTCTGATTTATTATTTGTGCTATGCCGCATTATCAATCGAGATGCTGGTGTAAGTGATGTGTTATGGAACAACACTTCCGGCAAATGATGAACCATTAATGAGCAACTAGCGCTTTACGTTATAATATTGTGATGATTAAAAAATTATTCAACAAAGTTTTTGGCAAAAAATTATTTGGCGCACCTAGTGACGCATCTAAAATTAATAACAAAAAAAATGCTGATGCCAACACATCTAACCAATCATCTATAAAAAAAACTGGTCAAAATAAAACATCGAGTAAGCTTGACACCAGTAAAGCCAAACTTACGGGCAACAAAGCCCATCAAATCGATAAGTCTTTACTTTCTGTTGGCGCAATAAAAACTACCGAAGGCTTGCAAAAAGCTGGTTTTGAAGCCTTTGTAGTGGGCGGTGCGGTGCGTGATTTACTGCTTAACCGCCGCCCGAAAGACTTCGATATTGCCACCGACGCCACCCCCGAGCAAGTCAATCGTTTATTCAGACGCAGTCGCATCATAGGTCGCCGCTTTCGATTAGTGCATGTAATGTTTGGCGACGAAACCATAGAGGTTTCAACCTTTCGCGGCAGCCATTTAAGTGATAGCAGTGAGGATAGCCAAGGCAAAGTGACAGATAGTGGGCGTATTATTCGCGACAACGTATTTGGCTCAATAGCAGAAGATGCAATTCGACGCGATTTCACTGCCAATGCGCTCTATTACAACCCAGCGACTGAAGAAATCTTAGACTTTCATCACGGCGTGGCTGATATTAAAGCAGGCATCTTACGCATGATAGGCGACCCTGCAACGCGTTATGCAGAAGACCCAGTGCGTATGTTACGTGCTGTGAGATTATCGGCGAAACTCGGGTTAAAAATAGATAGGGCCACCGAAGCACCTATCGTTAAATTGGCGGATTTATTAGAGGACGTACCACCAAGCCGCTTGTTTGATGAAATGCTCAAGCTTTTTTTGTCAGGTCATGCAATTGAAAGTATTGATGTCTTGCGCAAACAAAACCTGCACCACGGCTTGCTGCCTATGTTGGATGTGGTGCTAGAGCAACCATTGGGCGAACGTTTTGTCATGCTCGCCATGCAAAATACAGATGACCGCATTTTATCAGGTAAGTCTGCCAACCCTAGCTTTTTATTCGCGAGTTTGTTGTGGCATGAAATGCTAGCAGCATGGAAACAGTATCAAGCTGAGGGCAATAATTTGATTCCTGCCATGCATTTGGCAATGAATGAAGTGATTGATATTCAAGCAGAAAAACTAGCAATTCATAATCGTTACACGGCTACCATGAAAGAAATTTGGGGCATGCAGCCACGCTTTGAACAGCGTGCTGGTAAGCGCCCTTTTAGCTTGCTAGAGCATCCACGCTATCGTGCGGGTTATGACTTTTTACTGTTGCGCTGTGAATCGGGCGAAATAGATGCTGAACTTGGCAAATGGTGGACTGCTTTTGCTAATGCCAGCGGTGAAGAACGCACTGCCATGCTGCAAGCCGATAGCTCGCCAAAAAAACGCCGCAAACGCTCACGCAAAAAAATCATTAATGCAAATGATGGCAACATTAGCCAAGCAATAGAACAAAATGACTAAAAATTCATCGATTCAAAAAAAAACCAATAGCGCATTTATTGCATTAGGTAGCAACTTAAACAACCCAGTTAACCAACTGAAAGCGGCATTTTTAGCACTTAAGGGCATAAATAAAACAACCGTATTGGCCCAATCTAGCTTGTACGGCACGGCCCCGATTGGTTACACTACCAATCAGTTAGAGCAAATACCTGATTTTATCAATGCCGTAGCAAAAGTCAGCACTAATTTAACTCCATTAGCGCTACTAGATGCCATATTAAGCATAGAAAACAGCTTTGGTCGTGAGCGCCCTTTTGCCAATGCACCACGAATATTAGATTTAGATTTACTGCTGTATGATGATAAAGTGATGAAGACGGAAAGGCTTACCTTACCCCATCCACGCATGTTTGAACGCGGTTTTGTTCTGCTACCACTAGCTGAAATCGCCCCTGATTTGATGATTAAAAATCATGGGTTAGTAGCTGATTTAGCCCAGAGATGTGCTCATCAAGGTGTAGAAAGAATTAAGAACTAACTAATTGAATTTAAGCACATGAGTATATTTAATAAATTTCCTTATATTGTAATTGAAGGCCCGATTGGCAGTGGCAAAACCTCACTTTCCCGACTATTATCCGAAAAATTTTCGGTTAATTTACTCAACGAAAACGCCGATGCCAACCCTTTTTTAGCGCGTTTTTATCAAGATGCTCAACGCTATGCCTTACCTACCCAGTTATTTTTCTTATTTCAGCGCTCCGGCCAAATTAGTGAAATGGTGCAGCGCGATATGTTTGCCAAAGGCACAGTTTCTGACTTTTTTTTAGAAAAAGATTCGCTCTTTGCACGACTGAATTTAGATGATGAAGAATATGCGCTATATCATCAAATCTATCAACACTTACACCTCAAAGCATCTAACCCAGACTTGGTAATTTACCTGCAAACGCCTGTAGATGAGTTAATTGAGCGCATTGAAGAGCGTAATGTGAGTTATGAGCAAGAAATGTCGCGTGAATATATACAGCGTTTAGCGAACGCCTACAGTGAGTTTTTTCATACTTATGATACATCGCCCGTCTTGATTGTGAATAACGAAAAATTAAATGTTATTAAGGACGAGTCTGCACTTAATTTATTGATAGATCGTGTAATGCAGATTAAAAGCCGTCGTGAATATTTTAATCCCAACTTTGAGTAAAATGCGCTGATCTTACCTAGTGCAAACCTTTGCTTAGAGCACTCTAAATGAACCTGAACCAATTACAAACCATGGCTGCCAACAGTGAGAAACTCGCAATGCTCACTTGTTACGATGCCACCTATGCCAAACTTATGGAGGCGGCAGGTGTAGATATATTGTTAGTTGGTGATTCGTTAGGTATGGTGCTACAAGGCTTTGATAATACGCTGCAAGTAAGTATGGCAGCGATGGTTTATCACACCGAGATGGTTGCACGCGGCAGTCAACAGACGTTTATCATTGCGGATATGCCATACGGTAGTTACGAAAATAACGCCCAAGCGGCCTATAGAAACGCGGCCAAATTAATTGCGGCTGGTGCTCACATGGTAAAGTTTGAAGGTGGTGGTGCGATGGTAGAAACTGCCCACTACTTGGTAGAGCGCGATATTCCAGTTTGTGCTCACCTAGGCTTTACCCCCCAATCAGTCCATCAGTTAGGGGGCTATAAAATTCAGGGTAGAACAGCCGATAGCGCGAAGCAAATTTTTCAAGATGCGGCGGCAATGAGTGAAGCTGGTGTAAGCTTTATCTTGCTTGAAATGATGCCTGCCGAGCTAGCAAAACAAATTACCGAAACTATTAAGACGCCTACTATTGGCATTGGCGCTGGTGTTCACTGTAGCGGACAAGTGTTGGTACTACAAGATTTACTAGGTATTTATACTGGTATTGCCGACAAAAACCCGAGCGACCATAAATCACCGCGATTTGTTAAAAACTTCTTGATCGAAACAAATAGTATTCAGCAAGCGATTGTCAACTATGTAGCAGCAGTTAAAGATAAAACTTTTCCAGCATTCAAACACAGCTACTAATCGGCAAAATCCCACTATGCAAATAATCAATAGCATTGCCGTTTTGCGCGAACGTCTAGCCGCAGAAAATAATATTATCTTTGTGCCAACCATGGGCAATCTGCATGCTGGTCATGTAAATTTAGTAATACTGGCCAAACAACAAGGTGTCGCCAATCAATTACCATGCGTGGTGGTGAGTATTTTCGTCAATCCATTACAGTTTGCTGCCCATGAAGACTTAGCAAGTTATCCACGTACACTTGAAGCTGATTACGAAAAACTAAAACTAGCTGGTGCAGATATCGTATTTAGCCCAGAAGTGAGTGAGCTTTACCCCTATTTTGATGTAAAAAATGCAAACTTAGGTCAAACTATGACCATCACATTACCATCAATTGCCAATGAATTATGTGGTGCAACGCGACCTGGACATTTTGCAGGGGTGGCAACTGTCGTGCTAAAACTTTTTAATATAGTCAAACCGACAACGGCAATATTTGGGAAAAAAGATTTTCAGCAACTATTCATCATCCGTGAATTAGTGCGCCAGTTTAATCTGCCTATCAACATTATTGCGGCAAACACTGAACGTGAAGCAGATGGTTTAGCCATGAGTTCGCGCAATGGTTATCTCACAACAAAAGAACGTGTTAAAGCGGCAGAACTAAAAAAAACACTTGCCCATATTGTTCATCAGTTACAAAAAAATTATATGCGTTTTGCCGAAGTCGAACAGCAAGGTATAAAACAACTGACAGAACAAGGCTGGGTGGTAGATTACATTTCAATTCGTGCCGCTCCAACACTGCTAGCAGCGCAATCTGGCGATAAAGTACTAGTCGTATTAGGTGCTGCACGTTTAGGAAAAACTAGGCTTATTGATAATATTGAGTTTTCGGTTTAAATAACTAGTCAAACTGTTATTACTTAGCACCTTATATGTATATTTAGCCACTACTGGTTGAAAGTATAACCAGACAGATTTAATACTTAAATGATTGAATTAACTTAAAGATTTATGTAAATCTGCGGTTTGCTTTATAATATTGTGTTCTATAATATTTTCTTGAGAGCAGTAGCTAAAATAACTGCGCAGAAATCTATGCAAAGAACCATGCTTAAATCAAAGTTACACCGTGTCCGTGTAACGCATTCAGAGCTGCATTACGAAGGCAGCTGCGCTATTGATGAAGCATTGATTGAAGCTGCAGATATTCAAGAGTACGAACAAATTAGCATTTACAACGTGACTAATGGTGAGCGCTTCTCTACCTATGCGATTCGAGGCGAGCGTAATTCCGGCATTATTTCAGTAAATGGTGCGGCTGCCCACAAAGCTAAACCAAAAGATATTTTAATTATTGCCAGTTATGCAAGCTACAGCGAATCAGAGCTTAAATACTATAACCCTCAATTAATTTATGTGGACGAGCACAATCAGATTTTAGACAAACGTCACATAATTCCTGTGCAAGCCGCATAAAATTGCATCCTAAAGTTAATCAACAACACAATAAAACCAGCAATATCAAGGAAAGTAAATAATGGAATTAGAAGCAATGAAACTAGCCGTAATAGACGCGCTAGAAGATGTAAAAGGTTTTGATATTACCGTCATGGACGTG
>JAYVTW010000032.1:0-17205 GCA_043788445.1 Methylophilaceae bacterium | reverse complement strand
ACGACTAAGCAATGGCATTTGCCGTGCAAGCGAGCTACATAGCGCATCTATGGTCATAATACGTAATCGTGCAGGCTGAGTTAGCAAATTCCAGTGACGTTTGTTAGCGCGATTGAGCGCCGCAATAGCAAGTTGTCGAGTGACGAGCTTATGTGGAGTTAGGCCTGCTACATATTCTGTTGCCAGATTTTGTGCACTTTCCAAGCTTAATAAAATACGGTTACGCATTTCGGCTGTGGCTTTATTGCTAAAGGTCAGGGCAACAATTTCTTCTGGTTCATCAACCACAGCAAGTAGTTTTAAATAGCGTTGCGTAAGTAGTTCAGTTTTTCCAGCACCAGCTGGAGCTTCTACAATAAATGATTCTAAATCAAGGGCGCGTTCACGGTTTTTAGCATCTAAACTGTTTAACTCTGATTCGATTAAATCAGCTGTTCTCATGGCATTACATCCAATGGCACATCCTGCTTTGACTTTACTTGTAACTGCTCAAACTGTAATAAGCGCTCAGGTAGGCGTAATAAAGGTTTCACATCGCAATAGGCTAGTGCATTTTCATCTTTAAACTTATTAGATGCTTCGCCGTTTTTAATCTCCTCTGTGATTGTCTTCAGACTGGTTTGCCAATGCATCATTAACTCATCCCAGCTATTAAAAAGTTTCATACTGGAGTTTTTACTCAGGTTTTCTAATGACTTGATTTTGGGCATAATACCATCTACTTTTGTAACTCCAGTAAATTGACAGTCATCCTGCCGTACTTTACCAAAACAAACAGCCACGATATTTTCGTTATGCATGGCAATAGAGGCGTAAATCGGTAGTTGCGGCTCAGTAATTCGGGTTTCAGACCAGCTTTTAGTGTCAGCTATACTGCCGGTTTTATAGTCAATAATAACCAAACCACCTTCATTCTCTTCATTCACAAGCATATCAATTCGGTCTATGACGACTTTTACGTTAATACCTGAAATATCCAGTGAGATTTCTTTTTCGCAGGCTTGCACGGCAAAGTCTACGCGTTCCAACTCAAACTTAAGCCAAGTTGAAAGTAATTGCTGTAAACGATATTGCTCTAGTGTGACGATTTGTGCTGGAATCTGTATAGCTTGTTGGTTGCAAAATAAGGCTATACCTGATGCTACTGCTGTTGTAATTGCCTTATCAAGTGTATCAGCTGACATTGCTTTTAATGTAGTTAAGTCTCTATACTCTTGCCAAAAGCATTGCAACGCAGCATGTACTAAATTACCTCGTGCTGAGCTATCTAGGCCATCAGCCGGTTCTTTTAAAGCGATTGCACCCAAGCGATATTGGTAAAATGCCCAAGCCGGGCAAATAGCTTGCGCTTTTAATAAGGCAATGCCGCCATGTATTTTTTCGTGCTCGCTGACCTTTGGAGCAATGTGGTCATCTAACTTTTCCATCGTGACCGGCTGCGAGAGAGTTTCAGCAATTGTTTTAACGCGATCTACTATCTCAATAAAACTAATATCAACTAACACCGGTGAAGCACGCAGTTCGCGATCACCATCTTTTTCTGACCAAGAGAATATAACCTCAGTCGCACTTTTGATTAAACGTTGATGAATCAAGTGGGCAAAATCAGCTTGCACTTGTGCGCTGGCATTAGGAGTGCTGTGGCTGCGTTGCAGTTGTGCTGGTAGTAAGGGATTTGGTTTGGCAGCTGGCGGCCAGTGATTATCATTCATACCTAGTACCCAAATCGCATCCAATGGAATAGCTACCGTTTCCAGCAAGCCGAGTAGTTGTATGTGTGTTTCGCCTTTTGCTTCAGGCTGAAACATGGTGTTGTGTGTCAACTGAGTAAGTCTTTGTAAGGCTTCATTAACGCTGATATTAGCCATTAATGAATCAAGTTTTGCAAATTCGTTCAGCACATTTAACCAAGCTTGTTTGGCTTGATATTCATGACTTGAAGGCACTCTATTTTTTGACCAATTAGTCGCTTCTAAGACATTGATAAAGCTTAATCGCCAAACAGATGGCTTCTGTTTTCTAGCCCAAGTCTCGCTAAGTAATTTAATTTGCATTAAATGCTTTACAAACTCAGGCATTTTTAAGCCTTGTGCAATGGCTTGGTTTGTTTGACTCAGAAGTTGGTTAAAGCTTAGCGTGCGTCCAAGCTTTCGCCGTAAACGCGCATCAAGTTGAGACCGTGCATCTAATTCGCTATTTACGCTAAAATACACATCTTGTAGCAATGCAGCACACATTGCTTGAGTTAAGCTTAAATGTGGGATAGTGAGTCTTAGCAAGCTAAGTGCGCTATTGATAATTGGGTATTGAGTCAAAGGTAAACCCAATGAGATGTCATAACAACGTGGCGCTTCGTAGCAGTTTGGATTTAGGGTTTCCAAGTGAAAGCTGTCGTCTAGCAAATAACAAAGTTGGCTGCGAATATTGCCCAAAACAGGCGAAATAATCGCTAATTGTGCATCAGGATTTATAGACAATTTTCTTTTTGCCCAAGCAACAGCGGCACGGCATTCTGCATCATTATCAGTGAGTCTGATTTGATGAAGTTCAATATTCTGAGTGTTGGGTTGCCAAAATTCAATATTTATACCATGCGTTTTTAAAATTTGTATTAAATGTTTTTCTAAAGGCGTAAAACGGTCATAGCCTGCAAAAATAATCTGTGAAGGGAGTTTGAGTTTAGCTTTTGCTAGCACATTGATTTGTAGCGATAAGTAGCGCGAAGCCTCTAATACTTGGTGATAGCTGCATAGTCGTTGAAACTCATGTCGCCAAAGTTGAAATTGGCGAGTTTCCTCAGTACTAGAATGGGGGAATGAATTATTCTTTAATGCGGGATCATCAAGTTGCCATTCAATGAGTAATTTGTTTGCTTCAATTGCAGATTGCGCCAAACTCGCAATATCAAACAACGCAGAGGCCTCATATTTTTGTAATATGTTAGAAATCGCCTCTTCCCACAACAGTTTTTCAGCGACTGCACTTAATGTAAATTTTGGCAGACTAAATGCATCAACTTCACCTGATAATAAGGCTTCATTTAATAAATCATACAGCCATTGGCTAAGTGTCATAATAGTTGGTGCCTGCCATTGGCTTAAGCCTTGTAAAACCTTATTACGGAGATGAGTATCTTGTAAGCCGCGGCTTAGCCGTGCGGTAGAGCAAATAACAATCGCGTTATCAGGGATATTCATGATCTGTATTGTAGCGTTTTGCATGTATTCTGCTACCTAAAGTATTAAAAAAATATTCACATTTAACTGCTCATCAATATAATGATTGGTAAGTAGTTAAATCACAATTAAGGAAAGCATATGCAGCGTTTTTTGAGATATTTGATAAAGTTAATTATTAGTATTGCTTTGTTGTTTGCGTTATATACATGGGCAGCGTTAAGCTGGTCATACTCCACTGGTGATCGTGTAGGTTATATACAAAAATTCTCGCTTAAAGGCTGGGCTTGCAAAACGTGGGAGGGTGATTTGGTATTGGTAACGATGCCTGGCACGCAAGCTGAAAAATTCTTTTTTACTGTGCGTGATGATGCTGTGGCTAAAAAGGTGAATGAATCTTTGGGTAAACGTGTCAAATTGGTTTATGCCGAACATCGAGGCCTACCCTCAAGCTGTTTTGGTGATACTGGGTATTTTGTAAGTGATGTACAAGTTATAGAAAACCAAGCGTCAGATGCACATTGATTGCAATAGATAGAAATAAAATGGCTGATGAAAAGAACTATATTACGCCAGAAGGCTTTGCTGCGCTTGAAGCGGAATTTCATCAGCTTTATAAGGTCGAACGCCCAGAAGTAGTGAGGACGGTGTCGTGGGCAGCTAGCAATGGCGATAGAAGTGAGAATGGAGATTATATATACGGCAAACGCCGTTTGCGCCAGATTGACAGCCGATTAAAACACATCATGAAACGCATGGATTTGGCTGAAATTGTCGATTCAACACTTCAGGCTGGATTAGAAAAAATCTACTTTGGCGCTTGGGTAACGCTGTACGCACTTGATAATGACAATGAGCTGAATTATCGTATTGTGGGGAAAGATGAGTTGAATCCGACTATAGGCTGGATTAGCTGGATTTCACCTTTAGCAAAAGCAATGTTAGGCAAACAAGTAGGCGACACCATTCGTGTGCAATCGCCGAGTGGTGAGCAGGCTTTTGAAGTTGTTGATGTGAGTTATATAAATTCTTAAAAGTAAGCATAAAAAAGTCTCCATTAGCCGTGAATTCCTCTTTAGTAGTCAGCAATCCCACAGCCACTAAGTGGGATATTTTTTGCTGTATTGTTGATAACTATGGCGATATCGGTGTTTGCTGGCGATTAGCCAAGCAGTTGGTCTATGAACATCATTTAACAGTCCGCTTATTCATTGATTTACCAGAAGTTGCACAAAAAATAATCCCTAATTTAAATACTTCCCTCAATCAACAAAAAGTTAGTGGGGTTGAGGTTCGTGTTTTGGATAATGCGCTCTTTTCAAAAGATGGTTTTGTGGAGGATGTTGCTGAGGTAGTGATAGAGGCCTTTGCGTGTGGTTTACCTGAACAATATACTGCAGTTATTCAACTTAGTAGACAGCCGACCATTTGGTTAAATTTAGAATATTTATCTGCGGAAAAATGGGTAGACGATTTTCATCTAATACCATCAGTTAATCCTACCACTGGCTTAATCAAGCACTATTTTTTCCCAGGATTCAATCGTGTGACAGGCGGTTTGTTGCGTGAAGAGGATTTGATTGCTAGGCGAGATACATTTCAAGCCAATCATACTTTGCAATTAGAGTTTTTCCAGCAACTCTCTGGGGCAATAATTAATTCAAATGACGTCAAGGTATCTTTGTTTTGTTACCCTCATGCACCTTTACTTAATATGTTAAAAGTTTTGTCATCTGGTATTGATGCAATTAAGATTTTTATACCTGACAGCATAATTTTATCGACTATTTCACAGTTTTTAGATGTAGATAAAGCTAGCTTAAATGTTGGCAACGAGTATAAAAAAGGCTGTTTAAGTATTTATGTCGTACCATTTTTATCGCAAGATGATTATGATAAATTACTGTGGTGTTGTGATGTCAATTTTGTACGCGGTGAAGATAGCTGGGTCAGAGCTATCTGGGCCGGCAAGCCGTTTATCTGGCAGCCCTATTTTCAGCAGGAAGAGTCTCACATTAATAAATTAAATTCATTTCTAGATGACTATTGTCAGGATTTACTGCCTACCGCTTCTACCGTGTTACGCCGACTGAACCATGCTTGGGTGAACGCCACAAGTTCCGTGGATTCTTTAGCATACTGTTGGAACGATTATATTCAGCAATTTCAACCATACAAAGTTCACGCACAGAAGTATACAAAACAATTGGCTGCACAGGCTGACCTTGCAAGCAGGCTAGTGGATTTTTGCAATAAATGATTTTGCGGTATAATTCTGCGACTTTTAAGCAATAATCATATCCATCACTCAATATTATTCAAAGTAGCACTAATTAATCAAGGCAATTTTATGAAAACAGCACAAGAACTCCGCGTTGGTAACGTCATTATGGTGGGTAGTGATCCTTTAGTGGTTACTAAAGCCGAATATAACAAATCAGGTCGTAGCACGGCCGTTGTTAAAATGAAATTTAAAAATTTGTTAACGGACGCACCTTCTGAAGCTATTTATGGTGCTGGGGACAAATTTGAAGTGATTGTATTAGAGAAAAAAGATGTGACTTTCTCTTATTTCTCAGACCCAACCTATGTATTTATGGATGCAGATTATAATCAATTTGATGTAGATGCGGAGTTTATGGTGGATGCGCTTAACTTTTTAGAAGATGGTATGGAATGCGAAGTTCGTTTTTATAACGAAAAAGCCATTTCAGTTGAGTTGCCAAATTCAGTAGTGCGCGAAATCACTTACACTGAGCCAGCAGTGAAGGGTGATACATCAGGTAAAGTAATGAAACCAGCTAAAATTGCAACTGGATTCGAGTTCCCAGTGCCATTGTTCTGTAGTACTGGTGATAAAGTTGAAATTGATACACGTACAGGCGAATACAAAAATCGCGTAATGAAATAAAAGTGATATTTTAAGGTTATTTTTAATAAAACAACCTGCCTAGGCTTATTAAAACAAGGTAACAAAAAGGATGCTGTTGGCATCCTTTTTTATTACTTTAACTTTTAGTCTATTGTGCCTGCCGCAGTAATATTCATGCCACCATCTACGTAAGTAATCTCACCAGTAATGCCAGAGGCTAAATCGCTACATAAAAAGGCACAGGCATTACCTACTTCATCAATCGTTACATTGCGACGCAAAGCAGCATGTTTTTCGTTAAAGCCTATCATTTTGTCAAAGTCTGCAATACCAGAGGCTGCGAGCGTTTTAATTGGCCCGGCAGATACAGCATTCACACGTATGCCTTTAGGGCCTAAGCTTTGTGCCATGTAACGCACGTTAGCTTCCAGGCTGGCCTTAGCCAACCCCATGACATTGTAATTGGGCATTGTGCGTTCTGCGCCTAAATAGCTCAGCGTCAGTAAGCTAGCATTGCGCCCTTGCATCATCGGCAAAGCTGCTTTGGCCAAGGCGACAAAGCTATAAGAGCTAATGTCATGTGCAATACGGAAATTTTCACGAGTGACAGCTTCTAAATAGTCGCCATCTAATGCTGTTTTAGGTACAAAAGCCACTGAATGAACCACGACATCTAAGCCATCCCAGTGTTTTGCCAAAGCAGGAAATAATGCGTCAATTTGTACATCATCTGCAACGTCGCAAGGCAATACAATTTTTGAATCGAAGTCTGCTGCTAAATCAGCCACACGCTTTGCGTGCTTTTCCATTTGGTAGGTAAAGGCAAGTTCTGCGCCTTCACGTCTCATTGCACGGGCAATGCCATAAGCAATAGAACGGTTACTTAATAAGCCTGCAATAATGACTTTCTTTCCCGTCATAAATCCCATTGTTTCTCCCTAACTTTCTCTTTGATTTTTTAAATACTTGACTGCGATTGACGACTTATATGCTTTATTTTTTAGTGCCGCTTCGAGGATCAAGTGCGTCGCGTAAACCTTCACCCAATAAATTATAACCCAGTACGGTGAACAAAATAGCAAACCCGGGGAAAACGGATAACCACCAGGCGAATTGAATATACTCTTTACCATCAGTCAGAATGTTACCCCAGGAGGCTTGTGGTGCTTGCACACCTAGGCCTAAGAAGCTTAACCCAGATTCCATCAACACAGCACTTGCAACGCCTAAAACTGAACTTACAATAATTGGCGTTAGGGTGTTTGGTAATAAATGTATAAAAATTAAACGGGCATCTTTTGCGCCGAGTGTGCGCGATGCTAAAACAAACTCACGTCCGCCCATGCTCAAAAATTCAGCGCGTACCAGTCGTGTTACGCCCATCCATGAAGTGAGGCCGATTACAATCATGATGTTCCAAATAGATGGCGTTAAAAATGCAATAACAGCGAGAATTAAGAAAAAGCTGGGAATTGATAGCATCACATCAACCAAACGCATGATGACAGTATCTACCCAGCCACGGTAGTAACCAGAAATAGCACCTAAGACGATGCCAATTGCGGTTGAAATCCCTACAGCCACTAAACCGACTAATAACGATACTCTGCCACCATACAACATGCGGCTGAGTACATCGCGGCCCAAGCCATCTGTGCCCATCCAATGACTATAAGAGGGCCCCAAAAGTATGGCTTTGACATTGATATCGTTTGGATCATAAGGCGATATGATAGGGGCGAATAAAGCCAGTAAAAACACCATAACGATAATAACAAAACCTGCCATTGCTAGCGGGTTAGCCAAAGCTTTAGATAGCAGTGATTGATTCATTGGTTTATCTCACTACACCACGTCTTACACGTGGGTCTGCCCATGCGTATGCTAAATCGGCAACTAGGTTGCCAATTAACGTAAGCGCCGAGCCTATGGTTAAAATACCCATAATGACGGGGAAGTCACGCATTAATACCGCATCAAAGAATAATTTTCCCATACCGGGAATAGCAAAAATTGTTTCTGCAATAACCGAGCCGCCAATTAAACCTGGAATTGATAGGCCGACAATGGTGATTAGCGGTAACAACGCATTACGCAGTGCATGCGTATAAACTACCGAATGCTCGTTGAGACCTTTAGCACGTGCAGTGGTGATGTAATCCTGATGAAACACATCAAGCATGCCATTTTTAACAAATAACGTAATGCCTGCCAAACCAGTAATAGAAGGGATTAACACTGGCATAATTAAGTGATCGATCGAGTCTTTCAGCTTACCCCAGGCGCTTAAAGATTCATAATTGATGCTGTGTAAGCCTGATATGGGTAGCCAATTATTCATTACCCCTAGCCAATACATTAGTAAAAGTGAGAGCCAAAAACCTGGTATAGAAAAGCCAATAAAGTTAAATAGCGTAATTGACTTGTCTTGCCAAAGCATATTTTTTTGCGCTGCGATCACACCCAACGGAATAGCTAAGCCTAATGTAATGAGCAGGCCAATAAAATTGATGATTAAGGTTATTGGCAGTGCTTCTTGTATCATGCCTTTTGTAACGTTGCCCTCTTTATCGGTTGTTTGCCAAAATACTGGCTTTTGGTGTGTGGAGAAGGACTTCCCAAAATCAAGCTTTATCATACGTTTCATCCACAAGCCATATTGGACAATGACAGGCTTATCTAAATTATAAAGTGCGCGTAACTTTTGTCGCGATTCTTCACTGGCCTTCGGGTTGAAAGAAGCTTCATTGTTGGTGATGTCACCCGGCGCTAAGTGCATAATAAAAAATGAGATAAGACTAATGCCAATAAGCAACGGTATCATCCAAAGTACACGTTTAATTAGGTAAGTCAGCATGGATTATTGATTAATTTTCGCTTATCTGATTGGGGTGAACAGCTTCGCGTCTCAGCGGTTCTGGTATATACCATTTTTCACTATTGTAACCAATACCAGCAGGTGGAGCAGGGCTATCAATACCGTAAACACGTTTGTTAATCGCCATTAGTCCGTAGCCTGCTGATAGATAGACAATCGGACTATCTTCAAGTAAAACGCTTGCAAACTCATGATAGATATTCATACGCTTATCAGGGTTAAGCTCTAAGCGTCCAGCCTCTAGCAGTTGATCTACTTTGGGATTGTTATAACCAATAAAGTTGAACTGCCCAGGTTTTTGTTGACTAGAATGCCAAATGCTGTATTGGTCTGGGTCTAAACCTAAGCCCCAACCCAGAATAACCGCATCAAAATCGCCGGTTTTAATAAAGCGGCTAATAAAACTTGCCCATTCGATGGAACGTATTTTAACCTCTATACCTATGTCTTTCAGTCTGCGCTGAACTAGCACAGCCGTTTTCTCACGTTCTTTATTCTGATTTGTAAGAATTTCAAAGCTCAATGGTTTACCATCACGGTATAAAATTCCATCCCCGTTTTTATCAGAAAATCCCGCTTCTTTCAATAAGGCAATCGCTTTATTTTTGTCATATGGATAGGGTTTGAGTGCAGGATTACTCCAACGCGTTCCAGGTTTGTAAGGCGATGCCACTGACTCACCTAAGCCCAACAAGACGCCATCGATAATTTCTTGTTTATCAATTGCATAATTAATGGCTTGGCGCACACGTTTATCATCAAATGGTTTATGTTTTAAATTGAAGCCTAAATAAGTGTAGTTATTCCCCAACTCTTTATATAAGGCAAGTTTTTCTTTTAACTCAGGACGGGCTGGAATAATGCGCGAATATTTAATGGGATCTAAACCCATGGAGTCAATGTTATCAGCCATAAGTTCTAGAAATTGCGCAGAGTTATCAGGAATAATACGAGTAACTAAATGGTTAATATTGGCTGGACCCAAAACCGAGTTTGGGTTTTTAGAAAGTTTAAGGTTTTCCCCTGTGACCCAGCTGTCTAGCTTGTAATAATGGCTACCGACTGGGTTACGTGCAAATCCAGTGGTGTGTAGATCTTTACCTTCTAATAGATGCTTGGGTAGAACTTGTAAGCCAGACCAACTATCAAGTGCG
Organism: Methylophilaceae bacterium; assembly: GCA_043788445.1. Taxonomy (GTDB): domain Bacteria; phylum Pseudomonadota; class Gammaproteobacteria; order Burkholderiales; family Methylophilaceae; genus JACMMS01. The sequence goes on along the minus strand of JAYVTW010000032.1, from coordinate 7,125 downwards.
GGCGCATAGGCTTTGTCATAAGTTACACTAAAAGTTTGGATATCCGGTGCTTCAGCCTTTTTGACTAGCTGATAATCCGAAGCATAAGGACTCTGAGTTTTATCATCAGTTACTAATCGCCAAGTAAATAATACATCGGCACTGGTGAGTGGTTGACCATCTGCCCATTTAAGATTGGGTTTAAGTTTAAATGTAATTGTTTTTTGGTCTTCTGAGACTTGCCAGCTTTGTGCTAGCTCACCCTCTAAATCGAGATTTTTATCGTATTTGAGCAGTTTGTTAAAAATATTTGCTGTAATTGTTGCAGAAGCAGATTCACCTGCAACCATGTAAATCAAGCTGCTAGGCTCGCCTGTCATAGCATCAATTAAAGTGCCACCTGGTTCTGCTGCGTAAGACTTGGGGTAGCTCAATTTGGTAGGCGCCGCAGTTTGACTGCATGCCACCATGCCCGAGCAAATTACAAAACATAATAAAATTACATTTAAACGAAATAAGTTTGAGTAATTGTTATTATTGGGAAGCTCTAGATTTTGAAACAGTACACTCAAAAGATTACTCTTAAAAAATATTTAAGTTTAGGAGCTAAGTTTTTTAGTTAAGTTCTTAGCTTATTGTGCCTTGCTTGAATTCCGAGTATTTTATGCTCGTGTTTTGTTGCGAATTAGTGTTTTGTGGCGTATTTTAGTATTAACTCTATTGCTTTGTTTGCTGACACCTTTTGTTGCTCGATTCGAGTGATGAGTTGATTTTCCAGATTTAGATTTACTGGCTTTAGCCATGCCTGATTTTGAAATGTAAGCCACTTTAATAATTTGTCCAGTTTTTAATTTACCCGATTTAAGGCTATTTTGCGCGATTAAATCATTAGCATTCATGCCATATTTTTTAGCTATTTGCGCAATATTTTCTCCCCGTTTAATTTTATGCATGACTCGATGCTTAGAAATGTCAGTATCGTCTGATGTAGTAGGTATGGTATTGTTTTCTAAACTGGAGGCATTGATTTTATCAGCATCATTTTGAATTTCTGGGCTGCTGTCTGTAGGATAGACGGTATTGCTAGGCACAAGCATGGTACTAGCTGAAGCAACTTTGTAGCCAGTAGACATTCCATTTGCTTCACGCAGCTGTGCAACATTAATACCAAATTTATTTGCAATATGGTCCATTCTCTCACCACGTTTGGCATGATAGGCTTGCCAGCTCACGAGTGGCTTATCGTAGTTACTTAAATTATCAGCAAAGGTTTGTGAAGCGCTTACTGGTAATAATATTTCATGTACATTACCTCTTGCTGTAGCCACTGGACGGTTATATTCTGGGTTGAGTGCGGCAAACTCATCAAATGAAATCTCTGCTAGTTTTGCTGCCAAGTGCACGTCAATTTGTTCGGGCGCATTTACTTTAGTAAAATAAGGGCGATTAGGAATGGGATCAATTTTTAGCCCATACTGCTCAGGGTTGGCCATGATGTTTTTGATAGCCTGTAATTTTGGTACATAATTTCTAGTCTCTTGCGGTAGATTTAGGCTTTCGTAGTCGGTAGGTAAGCCTTTATCGCGGTTGCGGTTAATCGCGCGTTGCACTGTCCCCTCACCTGCGTTGTAAGCAGCCAGCGCAAGATCCCAAGTGCCAAACATACCATGCAATTTTTGTAAGTAAGTAAGCGCTGCATCAGTAGCTGCAGTTACTCCACGACGGTTATCGACCCACCAGTCTTGTTTTAGGCCAAAGTTTTTACCAGTAGAAGGAATAAACTGCCAAATACCAGAGGCGCGGCTGGTAGAATAAGCTTTTGGATTAAAAGCACTCTCAACCATCGGTAACAGTGCAATTTCTGTCGGCATACCGCGTTTTTGTACTTCTTCGACTATATGATAAAGATATTTTTGGCTACGTTGCACCATCCGTTGCACGTATTCAGGACGAGCAACATACCAGCTGGTATGGTTATCTACATAATTAGATTTAAGATCTGGCATCGCAAAGCCACTTTTGATGCGTTCCCATAGATCGTCCGTTGTGGTCTGAGTAGAAAGCGGTACACCCGGATTGGATTGATTTGAGTTTGCTAAGCTTGAGCTTGCAGGGTTACCAGTCAGTAGATTTGGACTCGAAGGTTTAGCATTTTGTTGAATTGAACTAATGACGTTATCTTTAAGATAGCTTTGGGTAGGGTCAATTGCATAACCAGTAATATCTATATCGTTAATTACATTGATTTCGACACCTGCAACATTAGTTTCAGACAGCGCAACTGAAGATGCCAATAGCGTAGTCAAGCACGTGATTATGAATAAGCCAATTGTTTTTAGATTTATTATTTGCTGTTGAGTGATGTGTCGTTTATAAAACAAATTTGGAAGCCTTTTGGTCATTAATGAAACGAGAATTCAGAAAAATCTATGAAATCTAGCATTTCTGTAATGTTTAAACATAAAATTCTAACCAGATACTAGTTACATAATTGATTCAAGTCAAGTAGAAGTTCGACTTTATCATTCACTTATATCGTTATGATTTGTAATAGATTAGTGATGATTTCTCATCTCACGTATCTTAGTAAATACACCCAAGACATCGCTTGAGAGGGCATGCGAGTTAGCTAAAATACTGGCTTGATTGCAACGTAAAAAAGGATTTGTTTTAAGCTCTAATCCAATGTTAGATGGTAGTGTGGGCAAGTTCTGTGTCCTTAAATTGTGCGCCTCAATTTGTCGTTTCAACAAATCTTGATTATCTGGTTCCAGCGTTAATGCAAAGCGGATATTGTGTTCAGTATATTCATGGGTGCAATAAACTTGGGTGTTGGCTGGTAGTGTGGCTAAGCGTTGTAAAGAATGATACATCTGAGCTGGAGTACCTTCAAATAATCTGCCACAACCCGCACCAAATAAAGTGTCCCCACAAAATAGTGCGGATTCATTGATATACGCTATATGTCCTAAAGTATGCCCTGGCAATGTAAACACAATATAATGTTGGTTGATTTCAGGCAGTATTATTACATCAGACTCATCTACGGCAATATGTGGAAAGTCATAGGTTTCCTGTTTGGGAGCATAAACAGGTACACTTTGATACTGTAGTAGTTGATTGACACCCCCAATATGATCGGCGTGATGATGCGTAATTAAAATGCCTGTTAGGGTAAGTGATAGTTTTTTGAGTGTTTCGATGACGGGTGTCGCATCACCAGGGTCTACCACTACTGCAAATGAGCCATAACGCAAAAGCCATATATAATTATCGCTAAATGCAGGTATAGCAGTTATTTCAAATTTTGGCAGCGTGTCTGAGTATTGCATGAAAGTATGGTTATTTTTTGTAGAGGACTTGTCAACACTTAAATTGCACAAAGTCTTATGTGGAATATGAATGAGTGAATTTAGCAGATGAGTGCTTTGAATAGACGAGAGTGGTTGGATACAGCCTTGGGTCAATATCTATTGGCGCAAGAGCAGCTGTTATATGACGCTGCTGTGGCAGACATATTCGGTTTCAATGCACTGCAAATTGGTTTGTTAGAAGCGAATTTATTAAGTAACTCAAGAATACCCAATCTCTATCACGTTGATAAGCGCTCGGATGGGCTTAGATGCGATGCGCTATGTGGAAGTGATGTTCTGCCATTTGAAGCGTACAGTATAGATCTGGTATTGTTACCGCACGTATTAGAGTTTAGTGATAGTCCACATGAGACGCTGCGGGAGGTTGAACGTATTCTAGTCCCTGAAGGTTATGTTATTTTAACGGGCATCAATCCGATAAGTCCCTGGGGTTTTAGGCGTTTATTCACTAAAAAGGATAATAACGAAAATGACGGTTACCCATGGAAGAGCCATTTTTTTTCACAAACTCGCATAAGAGATTGGCTAGCTTTGCTCGGCCTGGAATTTGTTTCAGTGACCTATCATTGCTATAACTTGCCTTATAATCATGCGCAATGGTTAAATCGATTAAAAATACTGGATAGTATAGGTCGAAAATGTTGGCCTATGCTTGGTGGCGTATATTTCATTGTGGCTAAAAAACGTATTCCTGGCATGACTTTACTAAAACCGAATTGGAAAAAATTACCAATCAAATCGCGTTTAGTAGTTTCTAGTTCGCAAAAGGAAAATGGTAAAAAAATGGATAATTCTAAAAAAGAAAAACTAAATATTAAATAGAGTCGTAATGAATAATGTAACAAAAAATACAGTAGAAATTTATGCAGATGGGGCTTGCAAAGGTAATCCAGGCCCTGGTGGTTGGGGTGCTTGGTTGCACTTCGAAGGTAATGGCAAATCCTCTGAAAAGTCTTTGTGTGGTGGTGAGGCCGTCACGACGAATAACCGAATGGAATTAACTGCAGTGATTTGCGCTTTAGAGGCGCTCACAAGGGCTTGCAATGTGAAGATATATACAGACTCGGTCTATGTACAAAAAGGAATGACTGAATGGATTGATGGTTGGAAAGCGCGTAGTTGGCGTACTTCCGATAAAAAACCTGTGAAAAATGATGATTTATGGAAGAAACTCGATGTGGTTTCACAACGGCATCAAGTTGAATGGATTTGGGTGAAGGGTCATGCAGGTAACTTAGGTAATGAGCTTGCCGATGCTCTAGCCAACCAAGGTGTAGAGCCTTACATAAGCTAGACAAATTCGTTAATTAATACTATGTATTTTTTATTAATTATCGGTAGATAGAGATAACTATGAGACTAATTTTTTTAGATACTGAAACAACAGGCTTATATCCTGCGCAAGGCCATAGAATTATCGAGATAGCTGCTATTGAGGTGATTAATCGTCGTGTAACGAGTAACCATTTTCATCGTTACTTAAATCCAGAGCGTGAGATAGACCCGGCTGCGCAAGAGGTGCATGGAATTACCTTAGAGTTTTTGCAAGATAAACCACATTTTGCTGATGTGGCTAATGAGTTCTTGGATTTTATTGGGGACGCTGAACTTGTAATTCACAATGCACCATTTGATTTGGGCTTTCTTAATATGGAGTTGGGCAGGATTGAGCAACAACCAATTGAGCAAGTAGTGGGTAAAATCACTGATACGCTAAAAATGGCAAAAGATGCAAGGCCTGGTCAACGTAATAATCTAGATGCCTTGTGCCGCCATTTTGGTATAAATAATGCCAAGCGTACATTACATGGTGCTCTACTAGATGCAGAATTGTTGGCTGAAGTTTATATGGCGATGACACGCGGACAGGATAGTTTGATGATGGATCTAGTTGAGAATGATGTCCACCCTGGTGACTTAAATCAAACCACACGCAATCAACCTTTAATTGTGCAACAGGCTGATGTGGATGAACTAGCGACTCATAAAGCTTATATTCAAGGCCAAAAAGGTACTAGTTTATGGCAACAATAACACTAATTAAATAACACGGAATTATTATGAATAAATGTATTTTAGTTACAGGGGGTGCAGGCTTTATTGGCGCTAATTTTGTATTAAACTGGGTAGAAGCCGGTCTGGGTCCTTTAGTTAGCCTAGATAAGCTCACCTATGCTGGTAATTTAGAAAATCTGCATAGCATTCAGCAACATGCTGATTATACTTTTGTGCATGGCGATATTGGTGATAGAGGCTTATTACACCAGTTATTAAATCAACATAAACCAAGAGCTGTATTGAATTTTGCGGCAGAAAGTCATGTAGACCGCTCTATTAGTGGACCTGAGGATTTTATTCAAACTAATGTGGTGGGCACGTTTCATTTGCTTGAAGAAGTACGAGCTTATTGGGGACAGCTAAGTGAAGATAATCGTAAAAATTTTCGCTTTTTGCATGTCTCAACCGATGAGGTTTATGGTTCTTTAAGTGCCACGGATCCTGCTTTTACGGAAACTACGGCATACGCTCCTAATAGCCCATATTCAGCTTCTAAAGCAGCCTCTGATCATTTGGTGCGGGCTTACCACCACACCTATGGTTTGCCAACATTGACCACTAATTGTTCAAACAATTATGGCCCGTTTCATTTCCCCGAGAAGCTTATTCCACTTATTATCCATAATGCGTTAACAGGTAAGCCATTACCCATTTATGGTAACGGTAGCAATGTGCGTGATTGGCTGTATGTGACTGATCATTGCAGTGCAATTCGTCGCGTACTTGAGGCTGGTCGTGTTGGTGAAACCTATAATATTGGCGGCTGCAACGAAAAAACTAATATAGAAGTCGTGCACAGGCTATGTGATATATTAGATAATCTAAAACCCAAGGAGCAGGGTACTTACCGCGACCAAATTACCTATGTGCAAGATAGAGCAGGACATGATCAACGCTATGCCATAGACGCCAGTAAAGTTATGCAAGAACTAGGCTGGAAACCATTAGAAACTTTTGAGTCTGGCATTGAAAAAACAGTGCAATGGTATTTAGCCCATCAAGAATGGGTAACTAATGTGACAAGTGGCGATTATCGTAACTGGATAGCATCGCATTACTCAGAGCGCGGCGAAGAGCTTGCATAAACTAAAGTTAAAATAAAAATGGCAATGAATAAAAAAGAGGATCGCGTATGAAAGGCATTGTTTTAGCAGGTGGTTCAGGCACGCGACTTTACCCAGTTACACAAGTGGTATCAAAGCAGCTATTACCCGTTTACGATAAACCGATGATTTATTACCCGTTAAGCACACTCATGCTTTCGGGCATTCGCGACGTATTAATTATATCCACCCCACAAGATACGCCACGTTTTGCAGAATTATTGGGCGATGGTAGCCAATGGGGTATGGAAATTAGCTACGCAGTACAAGCCTCACCCGATGGTTTAGCACAGGCATTTACCATAGGTCGAGATTTTATTGGCAACGATAGCTGTGCTTTGGTATTAGGTGACAATATTTTTTATGGTCATGAGTTAGCACTAATGGGGCAAAAAGCCGCAAAAAAAATGCACGGTGCTACTGTGTTTGCTTATCCAGTGCACGACCCTGAGCGCTACGGGGTTGTTGAGTTTGATAGTGCAGGCAAAGCTGTCAGTTTAGAAGAAAAGCCGGCAAAACCGAAATCGCGTTATGCTGTGACTGGTTTATATTTTTATGATAATCGCGTGGTAGATATCACCGCTAAGTTAAAACCTTCTGCCCGTGGCGAG
>JAYVTW010000031.1:0-6025 GCA_043788445.1 Methylophilaceae bacterium | reverse complement strand
AGATGATTGCACAACAAAACAAAATACCGCAAAATAAAGTCCCTCACACCATGCCTAGTTGATGTGAAAACTGTCCGTGTAATTGGGGCAACTCCAAAGATCTGGCCTTTATTACCAACAACTTCGACTTACCTGCATTGACCATTGCAGAGCTTTACCGTTGTCGTTGGCAGGTCGAGCTGTTCTTCAAGTGGATCAAACAGCATCTTCGGATCAAGCGCTTCTTCGGCACCTCCGAGAACGCAGTAAAAACACAGATATGGATTGCCATCTCTGTGTACGTCCTAGTCGCCATCGTGAGAAAAAGACTAAGGATCGAAGCTTCGCTCTACACTATATTACAGATACTAAGCCTGACTCTTTTCGAAAAAATATCACTAGATCAACTACTTAAAAATATGGAGTTACAAGTGAATTCGACTGAAAATGATAACCAACTGAATTTATTCAGTTAAATCTCCGGACACTACTGATTTTAAGATTAAGTCTCCATCAGAATCTGAAGTGAAAAAAAGTTTAGCGAGTTTTGATAGCATTAATGGAGCTGAACCAAAAATTAACAATCAGCCAAATACTAAAATAATAGCAAGTGTTGACGGCGCAGATGTAGTAGATGAGAATGCGGCAAAAAAATGGCTGAATTAGTCGAGGTAAGAAACTCTAGGAAGGTTATTCTTTAATTTAGAGCGAAAGTGGCGTTTAACTTCGCGTTACGGCAATGTCACCATAAGATGGGAAAATAAGGCGCGTAAATAGCTGTCACAATTTTGTTGGGTAAAAATTTCGATGTGATAAAAGAAGTTTTGCGATGTTAAATTTATAAAGGTAAATTTCTAATGACCGCTATATCAAGTTACATTTGTTAATATAAAACGAATATGGTGAATCGTTGATACATTGCAACCATTCCCCAACATTGATAAGGTTACGGCTTTCACTCGGTAATTAAGTATTTTGTTTCTTATTTGAAGAAACTGCCCCCGCCAATAAAGAGACTAACCCGATGCACAATCCAACTAAAATAATGCTCGCCATATGTTGACGTATAAACGGAATGTCACTAAATAGGTAGCCAGCTAGCGTGAGTGATGTTACCCAAAAGGTGCTTCCAATAGAGGACGATATTACGTATTTGCCATAAGGCATATTGCCAACACCTGCTAGAAAAGGTGCAAAGGTGCGAACAACTGCAATAAATGGCGAGATAAATAAAGTGAGTTGCCCATATTTTGCATAAAACAAGCGGGTTTTGTCAAATGCGTTCTGATTAATCCAAGTGTAATGTTTGGAATTTACTTTTTCACCTACTCTGGCACCAATTTTGTAGCTGATTAAATTACCTAAAAATGCTGCGATAGAAAGTGTTGCCATGAGTGCGACTAAATTCAGCGAGCCAACCTTACAAAATGAGCCACTAATAAAAATAAGCGGATCGCCAGGCAGAAAGAATAGAGGTAAAAAACCAATTTCTGTTAATACAATGGTAAATAATAGCAAATAGATTAAATCACCATGCATAGCAGTTATTCTGCCTAGTTGGGAATCTAAACTCGTGACAATATGTAGTAATTGTAAGAAGTCAGTCATAATAAATACTCAGATTTATACTAACAGATTATTTATTTTGGGCAAAGTATCATGGTTGTCTGGATAATTCTTATTAACTACTTATAAGCTAATTTAGTTAAGTATTGGTCATATTAGATAAAATAATTTAGTAGAAAAACACGTACAATTTAGGTCAATTTTTAATATACCGATGCAATGTCAAATCAACTATTATTAAACCGTAGTTTAGCCTCTGTTTGGCATCCATGCACGCAGATGAAACAACACGAGAGCTTGCCGCTTATCTCTATTAAAAGTGGTGAAGGGGTGTGGCTTACTGATATTGAAGGTAAACACTATCTTGATGCGGTGAGTTCATGGTGGGTGAATTTGTTTGGGCATAATAACCTACGTATTAAAGAGGCGATTAAGCAGCAATTAGATTTGCTCGAACATGTGATTTTGGCTGGGTTCACGCATGAGCCAGTAGTTGAGCTGTCAGAAAAATTAGCCAAACTTACTGGTTTAGGTCATGCCTTCTATGCGAGTGATGGTGCGAGTGCTACCGAAATTGCGTTAAAAATGAGCTTTCATTATTGGCGAAATATTGGTTTATCAAATAAAACTAAATTCATTAGTTTGCAAAATAGCTATCATGGCGAAACTTTAGGTGCACTTAGCGTAACAGACGTGGCAATTTTTAAAGATACTTATGCGCCACTGTTAAGACAGTCTGCGCAAATGCCTAGCCCAGACTTTAGGTTGGCTGAAGTCGGTGAGAGTGCGGAAGCATACGCCTTTTTTTGTGCAGATGCGCTAGAGGCTTATGTGAGTGAGCATCACGCAGAGCTTGCTGCCTTTATTATTGAACCACTAGTACAATGTGCTGCAGGCATGGGGATGTATTCGTCGGTTTATCTCAAACGTGCTCGTAAGATTTGTACGCAATATAAAATCCATTTAATTGCTGATGAAATTGCGGTTGGTTTTGGTAGAACGGGGACAATGTTCGCTTGCGAACAGGGCCAAGTAAAGCCCGATTTTATTTGCTTATCAAAAGGTATTACTGGGGGGTATTTGCCCTTATCTGCCGTATTAACAACCGATGAAATTTATGCAGCTTTTTACAACGACAGCACCGCGCGTGGTTTTCTGCATAGCCATAGCTATACGGGAAATCCATTAGCTTGTAGCGCCGCTTTAGCGACTTTAGCCATATTTGAAGCGGATAATGTACTAGAAAATAATCGACAAAAATCAGCGTATATCAACAGCAAGATGCAAGCGTTTACTCACTTGCCAGTAAGGCATCTGCGGCATTCTGGCATGATTTTCGCATTTGATGTTGTTACACAAAACAAGCAATTCCATCAGCAGTTTTATGCAGCTGCATTAGCTCAAGGTTTGTTGTTGCGCCCCATAGGCAACACGATATATTTTATGCCACCTTATATTATAAGTGATGCTGAAATTGATTATTTGGTTGATCGTACAGGTGAGATTATTGTCGAGCTCACTCAAGATGCAGCATGATTAAAGTTATTCATAAAATATTGTTCTTTTGCTTGCTAATAGCTACTTTTTTATTCGGTTCTATGGCTTTTGCGCAACTACCAGAGAGCGTTTTAAGTGCTTTGCAAAAAGCCAACATCCCCCTACAGAACGTCGCTGTTTATGTGCAAGCTTTGGATGAAAAACAACCGATTATCAGCCATAATGCAAATCAGCCATTCAACCCAGCATCAGTCATGAAGCTTGTTACGACTAATGCAGCTTTAGACTTATTGGGGCCAGCATATCGTTGGCACACTGAGATTTACCGTGATGGGGTCCTAAGTAACGGGGTGCTAAATGGCAATTTAATTATTAAGGGTTATGGTGACCCAAGCCTAAATGAAGCTGAAACACGGCGATTATTAGTGAGCTTACAGCAAGCGGGTGTTAAACAAATTCGGGGTAATTTGTTACTAGATAAAAGTTATTTTGCATCTACGGCAGCCAATAGCGGGATGTTTGATGCTGAGACTTACCGTGCCTATAATGCGATGCCAAGTGCATTGTTAGTGAATTCACGTGCTACGAGTTTCAAATTTCAAACCCTGGCAGGTAAGGCTAATGTGGTGCAAGAAGTTGAAGTGCCAGAGATTAAGATTATTAATCAGCTCAAGGTAACACAAGGTGATTGTGTTGATTGGCGTAATAAATTTAAGTATGTGATTCAAGCCGAAAAAGACTCAGCAATCATCACCTTTAAAGGTAATTACTCGACGGACTGCGGTGAGAAATATTTAGAACTCAGCTTGTTTGATGATAATCAATATGCTTATTCTATATTCCGAAAATTGTGGCAAGAGTTAGGCGGAGGCTTTAAAGGAATCTGGCAAAGCCAAGCCAACATGCCAGCATCGGCGGTTAAGTTAGTCAGTCAAGACTCTAAGCCGTTGGCTGATGTGCTTAAAGATATTAATAAATACAGCAATAATTTAATGGCAAGACAATTGCTGCTAACCCTCGCAGCAGAGAAAAATTCTGTGAAAAAAAGTGGTATGCCCGCAACAGAAGTTCTTGGAGAGCAAGCAATAAGAGCGTGGTTACTTAGCAAACATATGGTTTTTAGCGAGTTAGTGATAGAAAATGGTTCTGGGCTGTCGCGCGTGGAGCGGATTAGTGCGCAACATTTAGCTGATTTGTTAGTAAGCACTTACCATAGCCCAGTGATGCCGGAATTCATGTCTTCATTACCAATATTAGGAACAGATGGAACGTTGATTAAGCGATTGAAAGATAGCCCCATAATTGGCCGTGCTCATCTTAAAACAGGTTCAATTGATGGCGTAAGCAGTATTGCTGGTTATGTGCTGGATGCTAATAATAAGCGTTGGGCGGTAGTGTTTTTAGTGAATCATGCACAGGCTGCAAGTGCAAAGACTGCACAAGATGCACTTATTGAATGGGTCTATTCTTTACCTTGAGATACGTCAATTGCAAGACCAAGAACCAGTTGTAATTTGCGGTATCATACCCATGTAATCATTTGTAACTTCATATTTGAGATTTGTTATGAAATCATTTAAGACATCCCATAAAACTACAACTTCGATGTTATTACTTAGTAGCTTGTTATTAGCCTTATGCGCTGGTTGCAAGGCTGAGTCTTCTGCTAATACGACGACTGATAGAACCAATTCAACACAAGCAACTAAAGAAAGCACTACAATGACAACAAATATTACTGAACTCGTAAAAAAAGATACCGTAATTGGTACTGGTCGTGAAGCTGAAGCTGGCTTGAATGTCACCGTACATTACACTGGCTGGCTATATGACCCAAGCAGAGAAGATGGCAAGGGCAAAAAATTTGATAGCTCAGTTGATAGAGGCGACCCATTTAACTTTTCATTAGGCGCAGGCCAAGTAATTCAAGGTTGGGATCAAGGCTTTGCAGGCATGAAAATCGGTGGCAAACGCACCTTAATTATTCCAGCTGAAATGGGCTACGGAGCACGTGGTGCAGGTGGCGTTATTCCACCTAACGCAACGCTGATTTTTGATGTTGAGCTATTAGGCGTTAAATAATGAAAGCACGCATCAAATGGGTAGAAAACGTTTGCTTCATGGGTGAATCAGAAACTGGTCACGCCGTTATTCTTGATGGCTCACCAGACAACGGTGGCCGCAATATGGGCATGCGTCCCATGGAAATGTTGCTCTTGGGCATGGGCGCTTGCACCTCATTTGATGTGGTGACAATACTCAAAAAAACGCGCCAACCTATTACAGATTGTGTGGCAGAAATTGATGCAACGCGAGCGGATGAAATGCCAAAAGTCTTTACCAAAATCCATGTGCATTTTGTGGTGACTGGTAAGAACTTAAATCCAATACAAGTCGAGCGAGCAGTTAAATTGTCTGCAGAAAAATATTGCTCAGCTTCTATTATGTTAAGTAAGTCGGTAGAGATTACGCATGGCTTTGAGATAAAAGACAACGATGTAATTGAGGTAGTTAATGGATAGCAGCATTAAATCTACTATTCCAAATGGCATGGTAGGTATTCGCCATGTTGCGCTTTTCGTGAAGGATTTAGAGGCATGCGTGGCGTTTTACGTTAATGTGATGGGCATGCACATTGAATGGCAGCCTGACCCAGATAATGTCTACCTGAGTAATCATGGCGATGTATTTGCTTTACATCGTGTTGATTATGAAGCATCTGGGCAGCAGCGTTTGGATCATATCGGTTTCTTACTTGAAACCCCAGAAGATGTAGATACTTGGTATGTTCACTTTCTAGCCAATAATGTAAAAATCACCGAAAACCCTAAAACCCATCGAGATGGTGCACGAGGTTTTTATTGCTTAGATGCGGTTGGACATTTGTTAGAGCTGATTTACCATCCGCCCATCGCAAAACACAACCAGTAAAACGTGTTCAAGTCTGGCTCAATGCGTAAGAGCCGCCCAATACTTTAATGAA
>JAYVTW010000030.1:0-3425 GCA_043788445.1 Methylophilaceae bacterium | reverse complement strand
ACTTTGTGGTTCCCAAACCATACCATTAGGGTTGCGTAGCCCAGAAGCAAATATTCTATGTGAGCCAGTCTTTAAATCTACTTCCCATATAGCGGCGCGGTCTTTTTCATCATCCATACTATGTTCCGCAATATTGCTGTTAGATCCAATGCTTACATACATCTTACTTCCATCCGGACTTGCAAGTATGTTTTTAGTCCAGTGATGATTTCTTCCAGATGGTAAATCAATGACTTTAATCGGCCCTGAAGTAATTTCAGTCTGGCCAGATGTATAGGCAAATTTAATAATCTCATCTGCATTTGCCACATAAAAACTATTGCCAATTAAAGACATACCAAAAGGTGAATTTAAATCTTTTAAAAATACATGTTGTTCATCTGCTATGCCATCACCATTTGTATCTCGCAATAAAATAATTTTATTAGGGCTTGGTACTGCCGCACCACCTTTTGCCATTAACTTACCAGCAATCCACGATTTGATACTAAAGCTTTCGCTTTTTTCAATATGGTTAGTCTCTGCAACCAAGATATCGCCATTAGGTAACTCATATAGCCAGCGTGGATGTTCTAAATGATTGGCGAAAGCGACAACGTAATTGCCATTGGCTACTTTAGGCATAGTATTTTCTGGCCAACCAACAGCTTTAGCTACATTTATCGTGGCAATTATTTTTCTATTCATATGCGATAAATCCGGCTTTGGCCCAAAGCCAGAAGATGCAGGAATCTTTGCAGTTTCTGTACAACCAGCCAATAATAAAAGTAGGGCAGTTGCTACAGAGGTCAATAATGTTGACGACGTAGGTGTTTTATTGGACGTAGGTATTTTATTGTTAGTGACTGCATGCATCGGCATTATTTCCTTATAGTATTGTTAAGTATTGCGCACTTCGATTTAAAAAAATAACAGATTTTATCTTTTTTTTATGTAGGCCGTATCTTACAGAGTGGAGAGTTTGCCTGTCCTATTGAATAGATGCGTTTTAAATTCGTGATATTAAACTCGTTACGAAAAGCTGTCATCAAGCTTCACGCTTTGATTAATAAAGTACCTGCTCATGCGCCTATGTAAGCCTAAAAACAACAGTGGGCAAAATCCTACTCACAAGATTCCCCTGTACCTATTAAGAGGCAAAACAATTTTTGAGAGTTATTAACTTTTTATAAAAATTAATACAATGTAAATTACATTAAGTAAATACTGAGATTTGAATGTATATCCACTAATTTTAGGCTATTTATTACGATAATGGTATTTGTCGAAAGTTCGCAGGCAAGGACAACAATAATAATAGCTAAGAACTAAAGTATTTTACGGTCGGTTTTTTTGATAAGTTAATTTTACAAGCTGTCATTGCCATTATTTGTTATCTCTTTTCTTCAATATTAAGCATTAAATTTAGCAATTTTAGGGTGTTGGATTAAATTAACCGCTGGTATATTAAGAATTGCCTGTAATTTACAAATCATTAAAAGGGTAAGGGAGCATTTGTTTTTATGGTTTTTTGTACGCGGTTTACATGGTTAATCTAAGATGCCGAGACCTTTGGATTTAAGCCATACTGTTCCATGCAAAATTTAATTGCTTTAACAGGATAAGGCAGTTCAGTTGGATAGTTTTTTTCGAACGACTTAGTCAACGTGAACATTAATTCAAAACATACACTTTCTAATGTATTTGGTTAAGGTTTATTATCAAACTATCCTGATACTTTGAGTAATGTAGCTTCTTAGTCATCATTGTTATATTGGTTTAATTGTGGTCATATTATTACTCCATTTCTATCGTATTTGCATCAAAAGTGTCATATTTATGGACATCAATAAATTTAATATAAACAGCTTTAAATTGATATGCTGGTTCTTAGATAGTCAGAAGACCATTTAGGCCGAAGGGAGTGGGTATGGAAATACTACGGTGCGTTGTCGCATTTATTTTATCGGGTGGATTGTGTTTAGAATTGATGAAGGCGGTAGCAACCGCTTTGAATACTGGTCGGGTCAGCTACGGACGTGCCCAAGGTGAGCGGGTTGCTAAACGTAAAACACAGCCGATACTTTTCTGGCTAATCATCTTCGTCTTTACTTTTTTTGCAATTGCCAGTGTCGTTGTATTCTCTTGGGTTGCACAAAAAACTATTTTTAAATAGATGTTTTCGATATCTACTGTGAACCCGATTTATCGTTGATCGTCGTTCCAGCATCGTCTAAATGTTATTCCGGTTATTCAGTTGAAATGCGGATTAGCTTTTCACAGCTAATAGACCTCGGTCAAGGTAAGTGGGCTAAACCTCTAAAAATAGTTAATATTAAAGATACTAAAACTTCGTTAGCAGGTCTGATTGTGGATCTTTCTTATAATGAGTTTATAGATATTAAAATCTAATGCACCAAAAGTGGGCCTATTTTAATTTAAATCGATCCAATCTAGTGCTTAAATTACGTATTTTGAAGTATGTAAAGTTTACCAAACCCTTTATTTGCTTGTTATATAAAGAAAAGTGTTGAAACCACTCAAGCAAATAACCATTTCGGTCAATTAGGAACAAATATTGCTCTATATTTAAAATTTGTAAGTTATGTAAATTTGAAAAACTCCTTAGAAAAATATAAAATTAATTCACATCTTCAGAGTCGGCTTAGTGACCGCACTTTGATGATTGATTCATTGATAAGTAATCTAGATGGAATGATCTATTGCTGCTTGCCAGATAACCAATGGACCATGGTGTTTATCAGTAATGGTTGCAAAGTACTTACTGGATACAATCCTGAAGATCTACTGTTTAACAACAAAATATCGTTTGAGAATTTAACGCACCCAGAAGACCGCGATCTAGCTCGAAATTCCATAAATGAAGCCATCAAAACTTATGAGAAATATAGTGTTGAATACAGAATACTTCGTGCTAACAACCAAATTTGCTGGGTATGGGATCGTGGATCCGTCATTTATGATGAGGACGGTAATCTAGTTGCCATTGAGGGCTTTGTTCAAGACATTAGTCATAAGAAACTTCAAGAACAAGCGTTACAAAATCTTGAAATTTGCTACCGTTCAATATTTGAAAATGCTGTTGAGGGCATTTTTCAAACATCCTTATCTGGACACTATCTTGCTGCTAATAAAGCATTAGCCAATATTTATGGTTATTCAAGTCCAGAGGAGTTGATAGAAAATTTGGTCAATATTCAAAGTCAATTGTATGTTGATCCAAATAGGCGTAATGAATTTAAGCTAACAATGGAGATAAATGGAGTTATAAAAGATTTTGAATCTGAGATTTATCGGAAAAATGGTGAAATTGCTTGGATTTCAGAGAATACATACGCTATTTCTAACAAAAATGGAGATTTTCTTTATTATCAAGGATCAGTGGTAGATATCACTTTACGACGACTACATAAACAGGAAATGGA
>JAYVTW010000029.1:0-3932 GCA_043788445.1 Methylophilaceae bacterium | reverse complement strand
CAACCTATCAGCCGTACTAAAAAAAGCGCAAGACCATGCGGATGCTAAGAAAATTGACCCAAGCGTATTGGTTGCCGCACGCTTGTTTCCTGATATGTACCCGCTGAGTCGTCAAGTACAAATCGCAACTGATATGAGTAAAGGTGCGGCGGCACGCTTGGCAGGAGTACAAGTTCCTAAATTTGAAGATAACGAAATTACCTTTGATGATTTGCAAGAGCGCATAACTAAAACCATCACTTTTTTAGAAAGCATTAAACCTGAACAATTAGTAGGTGCTGAAACTCGAGATATTTCAATTACAGTGGGTAAAACAGCGTTAGCTTTTACTGGTCAGCAATATTTGCTTAACTGGGTTAACCCTAATCTGTATTTCCATATAACTACAGCATACAATATATTGCGCCATAACGGCGTTGAGCTTAGCAAAAGAGATTATTTAGGTAATTAATCGTTCGCTATTAGTCATTAAAAAGGTAGCAAATTTTTCAAGTGACCACCAAAAATTTGCTACCTAAAATTATTAAACTTAGCGATTACTTCTTAACAATATCAGTGTTTTTAATTAAACCAATTTCGTCACTCATGATATTTACTGCTTCTGTAAGTAATATATCTTTCGTATCTTTATTGGCTTGTTCTAAAGCTAAGTCATCTTTCAGGTTACGTTCATTGGCTTGCAACCCATCATCCTGACTCGTTGGCGCCTTCGGCTTAGAACTGTCTTCACGAGATTTTGCCAAAGCTTCTTTAATATCACGCTGTTTTTGACGCTCAGCATAGTTGAGTGAAATTGAATTTTTCTTACGCTCGGCATTAACTTCTGCAATATCTTTTACGAGGTATTGAAAGTCTTTATCCTTCGCTACACGTAAGTCATGGTCGATCTTTAATGCAGGGATAATGCCGACTAAATTACCAGCTGGTTTGTAATTTGCTGACTTGATTTGTGACCAAGGCAGGGCGTTTTCATAGCTGGATTCACCAAAACTTTCGGCATCCAAAAACGATGGCAAGCTAACGTCTGGTGCTACTCCACGCAACTGTGTAGTGCCACCGTTGATGCGAAAAAACTGTGCCACAGTCATTTTAAGTTCGCCAAATTTTGGTTTATCATTTTTAACTAACTCGTTTAAATCTACTACTGTTTGCACCGTGCCTTTACCAAAGCTGGTATCCCCGATAATAATACCGCGACCATAATCCTGGATAGCTGCAGCAAAAATTTCAGAAGCCGAAGCAGAAGCATGATTAATTAACACACCCATTGGGCCAGTCCATACGATGCTTTTATCTGTAACAGAATCCACTTTAATATCACCTTTGGCATCACGCTCTAGCACCACAGGGCCTTTGTCAATAAACAAGCCCGTGAGGTTAATCGCCTCAGTGAGTGATCCGCCACCGTTGTTGCGCAAATCAATTAACACGCTATCCACTTTATCTTTTTTGAGACTTTCTAACAATGCTGCTACATCACGTGTTGCACTTTTGAAATCTTTATCACCTTTGCCACGCGCGGCAAAATCTTCATAGAAAATAGGTAAAGTAATTACGCCGATATGGCGCGTAGAGTTGCCATCTTTTACATCAATAATAGTTTTTTTAGCTGCTTGTTTATCAAGACTAATTTTTTTGCGCACCATAGTCACGAACTTATGTTTACCATCCGGACCGGATTCTGCAGGTAATATCTCTAATACTGCTGTAGAGTCAGTCGTGCCGCGAATTAGGGCAACAGTATCATCCAATCTAAATCCTGTGACATCCACAACTGATGTGTCTCCACCTTGGCCGACGCCCACGATACGGTCGCCCACTTTCAACTTTCCGGATAGCGCTGCAGGGCCACCGGCGACCAGTTCACGAATCGTTGTAAATTCGTCTTTTTCTTCTAGCACTGCGCCAATACCAATTAGCGATAATTTCATTGAGATATCAAAATCTTCTGAAGCGCGCACACCGAAATAATTAGTGTGTGGATCAATCGACATTGCATATGCATTCATAAACGATTGAAATGCATCATCGCCTTTTAGCTTATTGATACCTTTTAAATAATTTTCGTAACGCTTATTCAAAACCTCAACAATATTTTTATCGGTTTTGTTAGCCAGTTTTAAACGTAACCAATCGTTTTTAACACGTTTTTGCCATAAATTATGTGCTTCATCCTCTGACTTCAGCCAAGGCGCTTTTTCTCTGTCGTATTGATAGCTGTCTTGCTTTGTAAAATCAAAACCTTGTTTAAGTAATGATTGTGCATAAGTAATGCGCTCTGCAATACGTTGTTTGTATAAGTTGAAAATTGCAAATGGGATGCCTAAATTCTCACTTAAAATAGAATCGTCTAACTTAGTGCGGGCATTGGCGAATTGATCTATATCAGATTGAATAAAAAATATCTTTTCGCCATCTAAAGATTTAATGTAAGCATCAAATATCTTTACCGATAAATCATAGTTGAGCGCTATCGGTTTGTAGTGGTAACGCTTCAACACCTCTGCAGATAAACTGGCAGATTGACCTTGTTCTGCGGTGGGTTTTAATTTAACGAAAGACGTTGGTATTTCTGAAGTAGCCCCTTGTGAAGTTGCAGCAAAGGAGAGTAAAACTAAAAAGTGGATTATTTTCATGCGTGTACCTGGAAGTTAAACGGCAAAATGTTCGCTATTAATTGAGAAACAAAAGTAAGAGTATATTTGATATTGGATGTTCCCGCGAGTTTGCAAAGATATTTGAAATGCGCATATTTCAGTTTAAGGTATGAAACGAATTTATTTATTGAGCCGATTGAATTTCGTATTAGATCA
This sequence comes from Methylophilaceae bacterium, assembly GCA_043788445.1. Classification (GTDB taxonomy): domain Bacteria; phylum Pseudomonadota; class Gammaproteobacteria; order Burkholderiales; family Methylophilaceae; genus JACMMS01. The sequence goes on along the minus strand of JAYVTW010000029.1, from coordinate 1,119 downwards.
TATTTACTTTTTTGATTTGGGGGATATCTACATTTAGCTGTAAACCCAACTAGACAAAAACCAGCAAACATCAGGATATAGGATTTTGGCTCTGGAACAGGCGCAGGATTATTTACTTGCTGAGTACTGCCACCTGAATTTTTGTTAAACCTTGCACATTTAAGGAAAACTTGTCACCTGCAAATGCTAAAGAATTTGCAAATGCTATGGCTCATTATGCTTATTCATTAACCATTAAACGATTTTTTCCCCAGTCAAGTCAAACCAAAAGTAAAATTGCCTTCTAGTACAGTGATTGAACGGTGCTTGGCTACCACAGGTATTTGGCTAACTTATTGCGGTTGATTATGTTTAATTAATCAACCGAAAAAAATGGCTAATTATATTGAAGTAGACAGCCGCTTTGATGGTCAGGATTAGTATCTAAAACTGATTATCGAGTGCGTGGGCGTGGCGTATAAGCTGCAGCTTTACCCTCAATATGCCTAAAAGTAATACGGCCGTTATTGATATCATAAGGAGACAACTCTAAAGTCACTTTGTCACCAGCTAAAATTCTGATGTGATTCTTTTTCATCTTGCCGCCAGTATATGCGATAAGTTTGTGACCGTTATCTAAAGTTACTCGGTAACGAGTATCTGGCAATATTTCATCTACTACACCATGCATTTCAATCAGTTCTTCTTTGGCCAATGACAGTTCTCCGTATTTATATATTTAATTTTAATCTAATGAAGCTTGAATTCTTTTTGTCGACATTCGTATTGTTTGCAGAAAACTTGAAAAGTACTTGTGCGATACGATGAACGACAATGATTACTACTAAAGTATCTGCATAGTTAATATAAAGTTTATTAATTACAATAATCTAGCTAAAATTGCGCGACTTCAGCAGTATATGCTTAGGTAAGATATTTAACAATCAATCAAGAATAAATTTGACATTTATCTAAATTGTGCGTAAAAAGTGATATTGCGCTTGAATTTTAAAAAATTCGAGATTTTTGGGGTGCAACCCTTTTTTTTGATGTATGAAGGTAAGAACATGGCAACAGGAATTGTAAAATGGTTTAATGACGCTAAAGGCTTTGGATTTATTACTCCAGATGCAGGCGGCG
>JAYVTW010000028.1:0-12849 GCA_043788445.1 Methylophilaceae bacterium | reverse complement strand
GCTGTGTTTCTCAAGAGCCTTTAAGAAAGAACTTCGCTTTCTTTAAAAACCCTTGCGTTGCCGTAACAACGAAGAGGTGCGCATTATACAGAGCCTATTCTGCTCGTCAACTATTTAAATTTAAATTAGACTATTTTGATTAGCTAAATTACTACGGTTAACTTACTTAATAAACGGTGTATATACACTTTTAAATACTTGGTTGCGGGAACAGGATTTGAACCTGTGACCTTCGGGTTATGAGCCCGACGAGCTGCCAGACTGCTCCATCCCGCGTCCGATTCGGCAGCATATAATACATGTTGCGCCGAGAGGTGAGACTATAGCAAACTTCACCTGTGCACGCAAGCTGTATCGGCAATATTTATTAGGAGGTTTGCTAATTTTATTGTCCTAGGTATACAACAATTACTGGGAAATTGCGCCAAAAACCCTTTTAATCAATCCGTTAGCTTGCCCGACCGGATCTTTACGTATGGCCACTTCTTCTTGTGCCATTATAACGTAGACGCCATCCAAAGTTTTTTGCGTAACGTATTGCTCTAAACTAGCCTCTTCTTTTTTAACCAAGCCATATTGGCTAGCCATTGCAGCCAATTTATTATATTGCTGAGCAAGCTGCACCTTTTCTGTTGCTTTTGTCAAAATTGGCAAAAACTTCTCTGCCATTGGGCCAGAGGTTGCCTTTTTAAAGTATTGAGTTGCAGCATCATCACCGCCTGTCAAAATTGCTTTAGCGTCACTGAGGCTCATTTTTTTTATAGCATTAACTAATAAAGTTCTCGCTTCTGGGACTGCTTCTTCAGCAGCACGATTCATTTTAAGTACTAAATCATCGGCCTGTCTGCCCATGCCGAAAATGCGCATTACTTTGTCTATTTTTTTTAAATTTTCTGGTAACGGAATTTTCACATCTTTATTCTTAAAAAAACCATCAACAGCGCTAAGCTTGCTCACCGCCTTACCTGCACCTTGAATTAATGCACTTTTAAGGCCGCCACTTGCCTCGCTATTAGTCAAATTATTAACATCAAGTGCATAGACATGTGTAAAAAATAACGCAAAAGCAATAGTAGTTATTGTTTTTTTCATGATGATTTGGCTCATTTAGATTTAGTAAATTATTGTAAACATCGATGGTCTGATTAATACTTATATTATTATTAAAAGTACAAAAGCCCAATCATAGCGCGTTTTGCGATGATTGGGCTTAGACTAGCCTAACAACTTGTGTGTTTTAAAAACTACTGCATCATGTACGTATTAAAGACGATACTTTCCAAATGTTTTTCGCATACTCACCAATTGTTCTATCACTTGAGAACTTAGCCATACGTGCAACATTGAGTATTGCACGACGCGTCCACTCTTCTACATCTTGGTATACCGTGCTAACTACATCCTGTTTTGCTATATAGCTAGCATAATCTGCCAGCAATAAATAATTGTCGCCTTTATGTAGCAGATTTTCAAAAATAGCTTGATAACGGTTAGGGTCTTCAACTGAGAAAAAGCCATCCGCAATCATATCTAAGACTTCTTTTAACTCAGTATTGCCATGGTAATAATCCCAAGGGTTGTAGCCGTTAGCTTTAATTGCAGCAACTTCTGGTGTGGTTAGACCAAAAATAAAGATGTTGTCATCGCCAACTTCCTCTTTAATTTCAACGTTTGCACCATCAAGCGTGCCTATTGTTAGGGCACCGTTAAGTGCCATCTTCATATTACCCGTACCTGAAGCCTCAGTACCTGCAGTTGAAATTTGCTCCGATAAGTCACTACCAGGGAATAGAATCTCAGCAGCTGATACTTCATAATTAGGGTAGTACACAACTTTGAGCTTATCCCCCACAGCTGGGTCATTATTTACAATATCTGCAACATCGTTAATCAAACGAATAATAAGCTTAGCCATCCAGTATCCTGGTGCAGCCTTCCCAGCAAAAATCACAGTTCGCGGCGTTATGCCTACCGCACCCGTGCGAATACGGTTATATAGTGTGATGACATGTAATACGTTCAACAACTGGCGCTTGTATTCATGAATACGCTTAATTTGCACATCAAATAAACTATTCAGGTTAAGTTTGACCCCTGTGAGTATTTCAATTTTTTGCGCCAAACGCACTTTATTCACATGCTTCACAGCACGAAAGGCTTTACGAAAATCAGCATCATCAGCTAATGGCGTTAATTTGGTAAGTTGTGTCAAATCTTTAACAAAACCAGTACCAATTGCTTTGGTAATGAGCTTAGTTAATTCTGGATTAGCTTGATTTAACCAGCGACGCGGCGTAATACCATTGGTTACATTGGTAATTTTACCTGGATAAATACGATCAAAATCTGCAAATAATGTAGTTTTGAGTAGCTCACTATGTAATGCTGCTACACCGTTAACTGTATGACTTCCCACTACCGCCAAGTGCGCCATACGTACTCGACGACCATGTGTTTCATCAATAATTGACACTCGTCGTAATAAATCTGTATCACCTGGAAACTTACGGTTCACCATATGCAAAAAATGGGTGTTAATTTCGTATATAATTTCGAGATGTCGCGGCAATAAAGTACCAAACAACTCAATAGACCAAGTTTCTAGAGCCTCTGGCATCAAGGTGTGGTTAGTGTATGCAAAGATTTTTTCGACTAGACTCCATGCTAAATCCCAGTTCAAGTGATGTACATCAACTAATTGATACATCATCTCCGCCACACCAATTGCAGGATGCGTGTCGTTCAACTGAATGGCAATTTTTTCTGAAAGCAAGTTCCAGTCAGTTAGTTTTTTTATGTCATGTGCCGCTAAAAAACGACGCAGAATATCTTGAATTGAAGCTGAGACGAAAAAGTATTGTTGCTTTAAGCGTAACTCACGGCCGGATGCAGAAGCGTCATTAGGATAAAGTACTTTAGAAATGCTTTCAGTCTCATTACGTTCTTCAACTGCTTTTTCATAATTACCATCATTGAAATGGCGCAAATCAAACTCGCGCGTTGCTTTAGCTGACCATAAACGCAAGTTATTGACAGTATGTGTGTCATAACCAGGTACAGGAACGTCGTAAGCCATCGCCACTACATGCTCGGCATCTAACCATCGATGATCCAATATGTTGTCTCTTGGAAATTGCATAGTTCTACCAAAAAACTTCACATCGTATGTTGCTTCCGGGCGTTGAAACTCCCAAATATTACCGTAACGTAACCAATTATCTGGGTTTTCAACTTGCTGACCATTTTCAATAGATTGCTTAAACATACCGTATTCATAACGAATACCATAGCCCGCAGCTGGGATATCCATAGTCGCCATTGAATCTAAAAAACAAGCGGCTAAACGGCCTAAACCACCATTGCCTAGAGCCGCATCTGGCTCCATCTCGACTGCCTCTTCCATTTTATGGCCTAAGAAAGTTAGACCAGCACTCACTTCGTCCTTAACGCCCACATTTAGTGCAGCATTAGTTAACATACGTCCAATTAAAAACTCAAGTGAAAGATAATAAACACGTTTAGGATCTTCAGCATAATAAGCTTCTGCAGTCTTCACCCAGCGATCAATCACATGATCGCGCACTGTGTAGGCGGCAGTAGCATACCAATCACGTGGGGTCGCTACCGCATCTGTTTTAAAGCAAGAAAATATAAGATGATTTTGTAGCGATTCGCTCATGGGCGTTTTTGCGCTAGGCACTAGTGGTGTAGAAGGACTTATATTCTTCGAATTTTTTGTTGTACTAGACTTAGTTTCTTTAGCTTTTATTTTAAGCTTAGGTGCGCTTGATGCTGATTTTGCAGTTGATTTAGTAGTTGCCATATCGTATAACTTTCAAAGTAATGTGCAGATGTTGTTGTAACAAACAATTGTTTCATTTATTACACTTTTCACCCAATAAGTGTGATTCTAGCAAATACTGAGCCAGACCCCTAAGCAAAACGCATATTGCTGCATATAAAAAATTAATGCCCGCAACTTTTAAGTCACGAGCATCTAATTTTGTCTTCTAATGACAATTAACTTATATTAAGTTAAGTAAAATTAAACCAATAAATTATTCATACGTTTTACAAAACTAGCCGGATCCTGCAACTGGCCCCCTTCTGCTAACAATGCCTGATCAAATAGCACATTTGCAAAATCACTGAATTTGGCGTCATCTGCCTCTATTTTTAAACGCTGCACCAGTTTATGGTTGGGATTGATTTCAAGCACTGGCTTGCTATCTGGTGTATTTTGCCCTGCCGCCTTTAATATACGCTCTAAATTACCGGACATATCATGAGCACCTGCAACCAAACAAGCTGGGGAGTCAGTTAATCGATGCGTTACACGTACCTCTTTAACACTATCGCCTAAGCTATTTTTGATTTTTTCAATCAACTCTTTAGCTTCATCTTCGATTTTCTTTTGTGCCTCTTTCTCGGATTCATCTTCCAACTTACCTAGATCCAAATCACCTTTAGCTACAGATTGCAATTTTTTACCTTGAAACTCAGTCAAGCTTCCTAGTAACCACTCATCTACGCGATCGCTCATCAACAGCACTTCCAACCCTTTTTTACGGAAAATTTCCAAGTGGGGTGAATGTTGTGCAGCAGCGAAACTATCGGCCGTAATGTAGTAAACCACCTCTTGACCATCCTTCATACGAGAAATGTAGTCATCAAAACTGACATCTTGTGTATCGTTATCGGCATGAGTACTTGCAAAGCGCAACAAACCTGCGATTTTTTCTTTATTAGCGAAGTCTTCACCTGGCCCTTCTTTTAAAACACGGCCAAACTCTGCCCAAAACTTAGCATAATCCTCTGGTTTGTCTTTAGCTAAGTCTTCCAGCAATCCCAATACTTTTTTCACAGAACCAGCTTTGATACTATCTACATCTTTACTATCTTGCAGAATCTCGCGAGAAACGTTCAAAGGCAAATCAGCACTATCAATCACACCGCGAACAAAACGCAGGTATTGCGGCATTAGTTTTTCTGCATCTTCCATAATAAAAACTCGCTTCACGTACAACTTAATACCATGGCGACGATCCCGATCGTACAAGTCAAACGGAGCTTTGCTTGGCACATAAAGTAGCGAGATATACTCTTGCTTACCTTCTACGCGGCTATGACTCCAATTTAATGGGTTTTCAAAGTCGTGTGAAACATGCTTATAAAACTCTTGGTATTCTTCTTCAGTAATATCGTTTTTGCTACGTGCCCATAATGCAGATGCGCGATTAACCGTTTCATCTTCATCTGTTGGTACTTGTTCGCCATCTTTCCATTCCGATTTTTTCATGACTATAGGTAAGGTAATATGGTCAGAATATTTACGAATAATGGTTTTCAATTTCCAGTCATTTAGAAACTCGTCTTCCGCCTCACGGAGATGCAAGGTCACTTCTGTACCACGATTAGCTTTCTCAATTGTTTCCAGCGTGTAATCGCCCTCGCCTGCTGACTCCCACCTAACACCATGAATAGTGCCAGCACGGCGTGTAGTCAAAGTAACTTTATCTGCAATAATAAAAGCTGAATAAAAGCCTACGCCAAATTGACCAATTAAATTCGCATCTTTTGCTTGATCGCCAGTTAGTGCGTTAAAAAACTCTTTAGTACCAGATTTAGCGATTGTGCCGATATTGCTAACGACTTCGTCGCGATTCATGCCAATACCGTTATCACTGATAGTAATAGTACGTGCAGTCTTATCAAATGCTACTTGAATTTTTAATTCTGAATCATTTTCGTACAAACTGCCATCAGCCAAAGCTTCAAAACGTAACTTATCAGCTGCATCTGAAGCATTAGAAATTAACTCACGCAATACGATTTCTTTATTGCTATATAACGAGTGAATCATTAATTGTAGTAGTTGTTTAACCTCTGCCTGAAAAGCAAGTTTTTCTGTTGGATGGCTTTCTTTAAATTGGCTTTCTGCTTCTGTTGGCTCTACTTTTGATGACATTATTTAAACCCCTATTAATAATTACAATAAAACAATCATGGCGGCAAAACGATTGTTTTCAAGTCATAAATTAAAAATAGTCACAATTTATAAATCATTTAAATTGACTAAACGTGCAGTTGCCATAGCACTTATCGCTTCTTTTTCATCTTGACTAAAGCGCTCGATATGTTTAACCATTAGTGCGGTTCTTGGGTTGTGAGCAAATTCATCGTGGTGTTTAATTAAAAAATTCCAATAAAGCGTTGTGTACGGGCAAGCTGCTGCCCCGGTTTTTATATCAGGCCTATACTTGCAGTCATTGCAATAATTACTCATGCGTTTAATATAAGCTCCGCTTGCTACGTAGGGTTTGCTAGTAAAACGTCCCCCATTAGCATATAAGGCCATGCCTGCAACGTTAGGTAATTCGACCCATTCCACGGCATCTACATAAACCGCTAGGTACCATGCTTCAACTTCACGAGGATTTAGCTCGGCTAACACCCCAAACATACCAGTTATCATTAAGCGCTGAATGTGATGCGCATAACCATACTCTAAAGTTTGCTTGATAGTTTGGCGCAGACAGTTCATCTGCGTGTTACCAGTCCAATACCAATCCGGTAAGGGGCGTTCATGTTGGTAATAATTAGCTTTTGACATGTCAGGCATATCTAGCCAATACATCCCACGAATAAATTCACGCCAACCTAATATCTGCCTGATAAACCCTTCGGCGCTAGCTAAAGATACTTCTCTATTTTTATAAGCCAACTCTGCTGCGGCAATCACCTCACGAGGATTGATTAATTTTAAATTAAGGGATGAAGCTAATAATGAGTGCCATAAAAATGGCTGATGAGTCACATCAGCATTTGCATTTTCCTGCCACATTGCATCTTGATATTGCCCAAAACCAGTTAGGCGTTTTTCAATAAAATCATTCAAAAACTTTAATGCCTGTTGGCGTGTTACTGGCCAACAAAAATTAGCTAAGGTTCCGGGATGTTCAGGGAAATTATTTTCTACATCAGCAAACACTGCTTGCGTAATGTCATCGACTGCAAAAGTGGGAATTGAAGGTATATCTTGTGGGCCTTGCTTACCAAAGTTACTGCGATTTTCTGAATCGTAATTCCACTTATCACCGACCGGCTTATCGTTTAACATCAATACATTATATTTTTTACGCATTACCCGATAAAAAAACTCCATACGCAATTGCTTACCACCTGTCGCCCAATGTTTAAAATCCGCTTGGCTGACCATGAAGTGTGTATCATCACGCACAATTAGTGTTGTATTAGCCGCTAAGGCACAAGCTTCTAACATTTTTAAAACTCGATAATCACCAGGTTCACAAGCAATAATTTTTTGTGGTGATAGCTTCTTAATATTAGCCGACCAAGCTTCACTTAAACTCGTATAGTCATGCTCGCTCAACTTTAAATAGATTAATGCCAAGCCTTGTTCAATCAAGCATTCAGCAAAGTGACGCATTGCAGATAAAAACAAAGCAATACGTGCTTTATGACTCCATACATGATTACCTTCTCCTTTAACCTCAACTATTAAAATTTTATCTTGATTGTTGTCAAAGTCTTCCAATGCAGGATTATCTAAATTGAGTTGATCGCCTAAAATGATGATGAGGTTGCGGATTGACATGATTTACTTGGTTTTATTTTGCGCTTAGTTCGTTGTTGTTTTTAGCTAATTTCCGACAGGCTACTGAACAATATTTTACATTATCCCAATTCTTTGCCCACGATTTTCGCCAGGTCATAACTCGTCCGCATGCTACACATAGCCTGCTTGGTAAGTTCAATTTATTGCCTTTAAAGTTTAGTTCTTTCATGAAAGAGCAGACTGCTATTACGCTTGCTGGTTCAAACAGAAAGTTATATTTATTCGTTATGCACAAACTAATAACAATGAAATTATCAACCAATAGTCATATTTTTATCACAATAATACTATGCTTTTATGCTATAAATAAACTATGAAAAAAGTAAATCACATAAATCCAGATACCTTACTTGCAGCGGTCGATTTAGGCTCAAATAGCTTTCGCTTAGAAATAGGTCGTTACGATAGTGGGCAAATTTTACGTGTAGATTATCTAAAAGAAGCCGTGCGCCAAGGTGGTGATTTAGATGAAAATCGTAATTTAAAACCAGAGGCAATTGCCCGCGGGCTTAAATGTTTAGCCCGTTTCGGTGAGCGTCTTAAGGGTTTCCCTCGGGAGCATGTGCGCGCAGTAGCAACACAAACCTTACGCGAGGCACGTAACCGTGATGAATTTATTGCTCAAGCTAAGCTGGCTTTAGGTTATGACGTAGAAGTAATTTCAGGCGTTGAAGAAGCACGTTTGATTTATCAAGGAGTAAGCCGCTTATTGCCTCAATCGGACGAGCGCCGTTTAGTACTGGATATTGGCGGACGCTCCACCGAGTTCGTTCTTGGGAAAAATTTCGATGTATTTAGCACAGACTCGCTCAGAGTTGGTTCTGTTACTTGGTCGCTTAAATATTTTGGTAATGGTGAACTCACCGAAAAAGCCTTTATTCGTGGTGAAGTGGCTGCGGAATCATTTTTGGATGCAGTTGCGCGTATATACCATCACAATGCTTGGGACATTGCTTATGGTGCTTCTGGCACGGTCGGTGCTGTAGCCGAGATACTGAGTAATGCCAATAGCAATAGCCAACTACGTGAAAACAATCAACCCAATGAACGCATCACGCGTAAAGGCTTAAATTGGTTGCGCACTGAGTTAATTCGCGCCAAGCATACCGACAATATTGTAATTGCTGGCTTAAAGGATGATCGACGTGCCGTAATTGCGGGTGGCTTATGCGTGTTGTTAGCTGTATTTGATTTGCTTGGCATAGATGAGTTAATGGTCGCTAAAGGTGCATTACGTCATGGTTTACTTTACGAAATGGCAACAGAGAACACCACGGACATCACCGATTTACGTGATGCATCCATTGCAAGATTAGCCAGTCGTTTTTCAGTTGATAAAAATCAAGCAGATAATGTTGCCACTGTTGCGCTAAATTTCTTTGATGATATTCGCGACAACCTCGTTGCTAAGAATGGCCAATACATGACGCTTAGACGCAAGCTATATTGGACAGCACAATTACATGAGGTCGGTCATGCAATTTCTCATGCCGAATCTCATCGGCATGGTGCCTATATTATTGATCATGCCGAAATTATGGGCTTCGCACAAAGCGAGTTACATCGTCTAAGCTTGCTGGTACTAGCGCATAAGGGGAAACTTAAAAAAATTGAAGCTGATTTTTTTGATCGTGATTTTGTCGCACAGCTACTTTGTTTACGCTTGGCTGTTATATTCTGCCATGCACGGCAATTGCCTAACCTAAAAAATCTGAAAGTTAGTATTGATGGGCAAATTATCAATTTGAGTATGCCACAGTTCTGGCTCACTGAATTTCCACAAACTTGCTATTTGCTTGAAGAAGAAGTTATTGCTTGGCAAAAAACAAATTGGCGCTTTATGGTGTCAGTCATTCCTGAATCTAGTTTTAAAGTAAATTAAAGTCAATTATTTTAATAATAATGGAAAAGTTGTCATAAAATATTCACAAAAATATATCAATTAACTATTGATTGTACTAATAAAAAGATTAAACTGTTTATATCGTTTATTAGGAATGAAACTATGTCAAAAATTAATCAGATGCAACTCGCAGCTCTAAAAACACCTTCCTCGCCCATAGATAAATCAACAACAACAAAATCTACCTTAGCTAAATCTACATCAACTAAAGCCCTATTATCTAAACCTGCTAAATCAAAACCAACCGCTAAACCGAGTATGGTCAAAACTAAATCCACTGCTAATAAAACTAAAGTTTATGTTAAGGAAAGCAAAGTAAAAACTCGTAAAGCCAAAATGGAACGTGATAGCTTTACGATGCCTAAAGAAGAGTATGCACAAATAAGCATACTTAAAGCCCGCTCACTGGCTCTTGGTAAACCTGCTAAAAAAAGTGAATTACTCCGCGCTGGTATTAAATTATTAGCTGCAATGACTGATAACACCCTTAAGGCCACGCTTGCGGCAATTCCTGTCATTAAAACCGGCCGGCCTAATAAGAACTAGTTTTTACTAAATACCACTCATAAATCCGAAATCACTGTTGAATTTATGAGTTTACTTTACCTAATTCTTCAACTCATTTAATTTAATCTTTAAAAAATTGCGGGCTTTGCACCGTAACTAATTTGAATTTTTCCTTCTGCTCAAAATCTTCAGTCTTTGGTTGTTGCTTCAAATTTTGCCTTAGCCACCAAACTGCACTTTTTTTAATACTTAACTCTGCTGAATTGATCTGTAAAAAAAAAGCAGCGACCTGCCCCAACCACGGCTGATGCCCAACTAGCAAAATATCACTGACGTTACTCTGATAAAAAGTTTCTTGAACAAGTTCTAACACTTGGTCCACACTCGCCTTTGGCAATAAACTTTTATTTATTTGATATGGAAAACCTAATGCTTTTATGGTTTGCTCTGCCCGTAACGCAGGGCTAGAAATGATACATATATCCTTGGATAAATACTGCTTTAGCCAGTTGGCCATTTTTGCTGCTTGGCTTTCACCTTTTTTTGTCAATGCACGGTTAACGTCGTCAATGCCAAACTGTAAATCTTGCGCCTCTGCATGACGCCATAAGATTAAATCCTTGCGATTACAAATGGTCATGGTTTAGTCGCTATTAGTAATTTTCATCAAACATGTTTGTGCGCTCTTTAGCTCAGCAGCCTGATTATTCTGCAAACTTCTGACCGAAGAATAAGTTCCATTTATACCTAGTATCCAAGCATCCTGCGTGTCATCTAAGTATGGCTGCAAGTTTTCTTTGACAATGCGCACTTGCATGACTTTATCTAATATCGGCCATGCAATTTCAACACGTCGCATCATATTGCGGTTCATCCAGTCCGCACTAGAGAGCCACATTTTCTGCACACCTGCCACATCGAAATAAAATACGCGTGAATGTTCCAAGAACCTCCCAACGATTGAACGCACACGAATGCGAGATGCAACACCCACAGTATCCACTGGCAGAGTACATGCACCACGAATAATTAAATCAAACTCCACGCCGCGCTGTGCAGCTTGGGTAATGGCACGCACCAAAGCCTCATCAGTTAGCGCATTCATTTTCACAACGACTCTGGCTAAATTTCCACGACTAGCTGCCAAACCGGCTGCCCTAATTTTACGCAGCATACTGCTTTGGATATTAAATGGCGCTACTAAAAGTTTTTGCATTTTAGGCAAGGGTACTTGGCTAGTCAGATGACGGAATAAATGTTCCATCTCGCGCGTCAGCACATTATCTGCTGTTAGCATACAAATATCGGTGTAAAGTCTGGCTGTTTTAGGATTGTAATTACCAGTTGAAAGATGGCCGTAACACTTGATAACATGGACTTCGCGACGTTTTACTAGCAGAATTTTAGCATGTGTTTTTAAGCCAACTACACCATATACGACTTGTGCACCTACAGCTTCTAACGCTTCAGCCCAGTTAATATTAGCCTCTTCATCAAAACGAGCTTTAAGCTCCACAACGGCTAATACCTCTTTACCGCGACGTACCGCCTCTTGCAACAAGTGCAGCATGCGCGCATCTGTCCCTGTACGATAAATAGTTTGATGAATTGCTAATACATTTGGATCGTCGACCGCTTCATGAAGAAACTGAATTACTGCTTCAAAACTCTCAAAAGGCTGATGTATTAAAACATCTGCTTTTTTAAGTTGTGAAAAAAATGATTCCCCAACCTTTAATTGACGGGGCCAAACTGGTTGAAAAGGTGTAAATTTCAAATCATCATGCCTGACCAAGTCTGGCAACTGTATTAAACGTCCTAAATTTACTGGGCCATTAACACGATAAAGTGCTTGAATCGGCAAATCAAATTGTTCTAGCAAAAATTCCGCCAATGCAGCGGCGCAAGTGTGAGAGACTTCCAGGCGAACGGATTCACCATAGGGTCTATGAACAAGTTCTTGGCGCAGGGCCGTACGTAAATTGCTAACATCATCCTCATCTAGTGCCATATCAGAGTGACGTGTTACCCTAAATTGAGAGAAATTAAGTATTTCGCGTCCACCAAATAAATCAAATAAATGCGCGCGAATAATGCTGGTCAGCGAGACAAAACACTGCTGCTTATTACTGATTTTAGCTGGCAAAGCGACTAACCTCGGTAAAACCCTTGGCACGCGGACTATAGCGATTGGATTATGCCGACCAAAGGCATCCTTACCGCCTAACTCGACAATAAAATGGAGTGATTTATTGGCGACTTGTGGAAAAGGGTGGGAAGGATCTAACGCGACAGGCACTAACAAAGGTTTAACATCTGTCTCAAAATACCTAGCTACCCAACGTTTTTGAGCAACGTCACGTTCGTTGTTAGATATCAAATGGATGCCATGCTTAGCCAAAGCAGGCATCAACTCATGATTAAAAATATGGTATTGTTTTTCTACCAAAGCATGCGCTTCAGCTGAAACAAAATCAAAACTTTTAGCCGTTATCGCTCCTTTTTGATCGTTATCTCGCATCGCTTCAAGCTGTGAAGCCATACGTACTTCAAAAAACTCATCAAGATTTGCCGAAACAATACATAAAAAACGTAAGCGTTCTAACAAAGGATAGTCAGGATTAACTGCTAACGCTAATACGCGGCGATTAAAGCTTAGAATACTGGCATCGCGGTCTAGCAATTTAATATCAGTAAATGATTTGAGCATTACAGATAAATTAGCTGAATTTTTAATGGCTGTATTTTTGATGATAGGATCTTATACAGTGATAATTACTGATTATTTTCAACAAAAAAA
>JAYVTW010000027.1:0-21541 GCA_043788445.1 Methylophilaceae bacterium | reverse complement strand
ATAAAAGAACTCTTGCCATTGGCGCACCATGCCCATGTAGCGATTATTTAGCGTAATCACCTTAATGGGCAGATTGAATTGCTTGCAGGTAGAAAGCTCCTGAATACACATTTGGATTGAAGCCTCACCAGTAACACAGGCAACCTGTGCGTCCGGATGAGCAAGCTGTACGCCCATAGCATAAGGCAAACCCACACCCATGGTACCAAGCCCACCTGAGTTAATCCAGCGACGTGGTTTATCAAATGGGTAGTACTGTGCTGCCCACATTTGATGTTGACCTACGTCGGATGTAACAAAGGCATCGCCTTTAGTGGCTTGATATAGTTTTTGAATTACATCTTGGGGTTTGATGAGTTCTTTGCTTAAATTAAAGCTTAAGCAATCCTTATTGCGCCACTCTTGAATCTGATTAAACCAAGCAGCCAATGCAACTGCATCTTGTTCTGGCTTTTCGGTAGCTATTATGTCATTCATATCTGCTAAAACAGATTTAACATCGCCCACAATAGGGACATCAATTTTTACACGTTTAGATATAGAGGATGGATCAATATCAACATGAATAATGGTGCGCGGGCGGCTTAAAAAATGCTCGGGGTTGCCAATGACACGGTCATCAAAGCGGGCACCAACGGCTAGCAAAACGTCGCACTCTTGCATCGCCATATTGGCTTCGTAGGTGCCGTGCATGCCTAGCATGCCTAAGAACTGTTTATCAGTTGAAGGAAAGCCACCCAACCCCATCAAGGTGCTGGTAGCAGGCAAGCCAAGTGATTTAATTAATTTAATTAAATGCTCGGATGCATTACCCAATACCACGCCACCGCCCAAGTAAACCATTGGGCGTTTAGCCTCTGCAATTAATTTGATTGCTTTTTTTATTTGACCATTATGGCCTTTAGTCACTGGGTTGTATGAGCGAAGGCTTACCGTTTTAGGATATTCAAAGTCACCAATATGCGCGGTAATATCTTTGGGAATATCAACTAAAACAGGCCCTGGGCGCCCGCTAGCAGCTACATAAAATGCCTTCTTCATGGTTGCTGCAATATCTTTAATGTCTTTTACCAAGAAATTATGTTTTACGCAGGGGCGAGTAATACCAACAGTGTCACATTCTTGGAAAGCGTCTTGACCAATCGCATAAGTGGGCACTTGACCACTTATAATCACAATGGGGATAGAGTCCATGTAAGCTGTCGCTATACCTGTAACGGCATTGGTGGCACCCGGGCCGGACGTAACTAACGCAACTCCCACTTCGCCAGTTGAGCGTGAATATCCGTCGGCCGCGTGGATTGCTGCTTGTTCGTGCCGAACCAATACATGCTTGAATTTTTCTTGATTATAGATAGCATCATAAATATTGAGTACTGCGCCGCCTGGGTAGCCGAAAACAAACTTGACGTTTTCTTCGTGCAAGCAGCGAATAAGTATCTCAGCGCCAGTAAGGCCTGATTGTTTTGAGGTTTTGCTGTCTGTCATGTTGCTAGCCGCACTAGAATCCATAAATCTTTATATTAAATACGCTTTGTATGTTGTATGAGATATTCTCTAAATATTCAAACAAAGTTTCAGCCATATTTTTAACGTTAAATAATGAACCCTAAACCATAACCGTTTGATGCGTTTTGGTCAAGTTCTGCGCATGCTTAATTTAAGATAAGCATTTTGTTTTCTAAATCTCAACCCCAGTTTGGTATAATTCATCTTAAAATTATTGTCATCAGTAAATGAAACTAAATCATTAAAAACGCTTCATATATAAGCTGTTTTTATAAAATAACTTTAAAGGTTAATATTATGTTGAAATCAAAATTAGGTTTAGGAGTCTTGCTAAGTTTATTGTCAGTGTCGGCATTTGCGGGACAATGTGATATCGCTCTCGATGCGACTGCAAGCATGGCCTTTAGTACAAAGGAAATTGCAGTTAGCAAATCTTGCAAAGAAGTGACGCTTACCTTAAAAAATACCGGTACTTTTGCCAAAGCGGTGATGGGTCATAATTTAGTTATTACCAAAAAAGCAGATATGCAAGCTGTGATTGATGATGGCAGTGTGGCAGGTTTAGCTAAAAACTATGTTAAAGATAATGATGTCCGTGTTATCGCGCACACACCAGTTATTGGCGGTGGTGAAACTGCTACGATTAAATTTAAGCTTAATAAACTGGACGCAAAAGAAAATTATGCTTTCTTCTGCAGTTTTCCGGGCCATGCAATGGTAATGAAGGGTGTATTTAAACTTATTTAATCGATAAGCTTAACATTTAAGCTAAGTTTATCTAAATTTTACGCTAAACTTTGCTTTTAATTATGAACTTATTCATCCAGTGGCGGGGCAACCTTAATCAGTTCCTCTACCGTAGTTAACCCCGCCGCTACTTTCTCAATACCATTAATCATTAACGGTTGCATGCCTTCTTTATAAGCTTGTGTCTTAAGTTGTGCTAAATCAGTATCTGAACTTATGAGTTTTCTTAACGCAGGCGTCATGGTCAACATTTCATAGATGCCACTGCGACCGCGATAACCTGTATTACGGCATTCCAAGCAACCCACTGCTTTCATAATGTGGTCAGGTTTCACTTGTTTGAATGGAAAGGTAAGCCCATCCCAACGTTGTTGACTGATCGCTTCTGGCTGTTTGCAGGCATTGCATAGTGTGCGCACCAAACGTTGCGCCATAATGCCTAAAACAGTGGAGTGGATTAAATACGACGGCACACCCAAATCAAGCATGCGCGTAACGGCAGAAGGTGCATCGTTAGTATGCAAGGTAGAAAACACCAAATGGCCAGTGAGTGCAGCTTGAATCGCCATGTCTGCAGTTGCTATGTCACGAATCTCGCCCACCATGATGATGTCAGGATCCTGTCGCATTAAGGTGCGAATGCCATCAGCAAAATCAATCCCAATATTGGTTTGCACTTGCATCTGATTAAATGCTGGTTCTACCATCTCGATTGGGTCTTCCACGGTACAGACATTCACTGCCTCAGTCGCCACTTGTTTAAGAGTTGAGTATAAAGTGGTGGTTTTGCCTGAACCAGTAGGGCCTGTAACTAAAATAATCCCATTCGGATGTTTAGTCCAGACATCCCACAATGCGGCTTGTGCTGGCGAAAAACCAAGTTGAATAAAGTCTTTTACAATGATATCTGGTGTAAAAATTCGCATCACCAGTTTCTCACCAAACGCAGTAGGCATCGTAGATAGGCGTAACTCAACTTCTACCCCATCAGTTGATAAAGTTTTAATCCGACCATCTTGCGGACGACGTTTTTCTATCATGTCCATACGTCCCAGCAGCTTAATGCGGCTGGTAATCGCATTCATGATATTACTTGGTAATTGGTAAACTTGATGCAACACACCATCAATACGAAAACGCATTAGGCCCATATTACGGCGTGGTTCAAGGTGAATATCACTGGCGCGCTGTTCAAACGCATATTTAAATAGCCAATCAACAATATTTACAACATGCTGTTCATTGGCATCGAGGTTTTTATCTTTACCTAACTCAACCAACTGCTCAAAGTTTTGTACGCCAATAATTTGCCCCGCCTTTGCAGTATTGGCTGCATTCATTGAGCTGGCTAAGTTATAAATCTCAGGTAAGTAGCGTGTTATTTCAATTGGGCTAGCCATTACCAGATTGATTTTCATACGTAATATACGTTCTAAATCTGGAATCCAATCCCGCTGAAAAGGCTCGGCAGTAGCCACTGTTGCGATGTTATTGGCGACTGAAACTGGCATAATTTTAAGTCGTTCAGCATAGGCTTTGGAAATGATTTGTGCCGCAGAACTGAAATCAAGTTTTAGAGGATCAATATGGTAATAATCCAAATCTGCATGGTGCGCCAGCCAAGTAGTAAGTAATTCAACGGTGAGTTGTTTATGTGGAATTTTAAGGTCTTTCCACTTTTGTTCGCCAATAACGACTAGCGGATGTAGATTCGAACTGTCTAATTTACGGTCTTTATACAGTTTTTCAGCTTGGTGCTTATCAACTATGCCATCATTAACCAGTAAGCGCAAAACATCCCCTAGACTTAACTTCCCTGAGACTTGGACGCCGCTTAGTGATCTAGCCATAGTTATTCCTTATCATTAATTCACATGGCTTAAATGTGCATGCTCTTAATACGCATAGATAAATCAATGGCACGAATATTTTTTGTCATACTGCCAATCGAGATACGATTTATACCAGTCTCTGCAATGGCTTTTACCGTATTTAAATCCACACCCCCAGAAGCTTCTAATAAAGCACGACATTGATTTAACTTAACCGCTTCTGCCAAAGTGACTAAATCAAAATTATCTAACAATATACTTTTGGCTCCCGCAGTCAGAGCTTCGCTGAGTTGCGCTAGTGTTTCAACTTCAATCTGGATACTTATACTTTTCTTTAAGTTATTATTGGTTAAATTTAATGCGGCTTGCAATGCTGCGTTGATGCCACCTGCCGCAGCAATATGATTTTCTTTGATTAGAATGCCATCATATAATGCAAGCCGTTGATTATGACCCCCACCTACGGTTACAGCATATTTTTGGGCTAAACGTAAGCCAGGAAGGGTTTTGCGCGTGTCTAAAATTTGTGCGTCAGTATGCTGGATAATATCCACATACTTTCGTGTTTCTGTGGCGACCGCTGATAGTAATTGCAAAAAATTGAGTGCAGTACGTTCTGCAGTAAGCAATGCCCGAGCATTGCCTTTAATCTCGCACAGCAGTTGATCAGGTTTTACGATATCGCCCTCAGCTACGTACCAATGTATTTGTATCTGACTATCAAGCTGCATAAATACTTGTGTAGCCCATGGTATACCGCAAATAACAGCATTTTCACGCGTTATTATAGTAGCTATTGCAGTTTGTGCAGCGGGGATTAGTTGTGCGGTTAAATCACCGCTGATACTGTCTTTTGTGAAACTGGTGCCTGTATCTTCATTTAATGCTATTTTCACGTTATCAAGTACCAGCGCTTTAAATGCTGCAGAATTATGCGGGCATTCTGAAGTAAATAGGGTTGCACTCATTTTTCTATTATAATGCATATATTAAAGTTATGAGTCACACAGCACTATGAAGCTTTTGTATACAGTTAACAGCCCTTTTGCACGCAAAGTGCGTGTCGTTGCGGCAGAAAAGCACATTGAAATAGAGATAGAGGAAATTAACTTAGCTGATCCCAATTGCATTGTTAAACAATACAATCCGCTCGGCAAGATTCCGGTACTGATTCTTGATGATGGTCTTGGCTTATATGACTCATGTGTGATTGCAGAGTATTTGGATAATCGAACACCATTAGCTCATTTAATCCCACAAAATCAGGGTGCTAAGATATCGGTTCGCCGTTGGGAGGCTTTAGCTGACGGTGTTTGTGATGCTGCTATAGTGATCGTCCTTGAAAAGCGTAAACCAGAAGCCATGCAAGATGCGGCAAATATCGTCAAGCAAATGGCAAAGGTTACAAATGGTTTAGAAACGCTTAATCTAGACTTAACCAAAAAAAAATGGTGTGTAGCAGAAACATTTAGTCTTGCCGATATTGCTGTTGGCTGTTTATTGGGATATCTGGAGTTACGATTTAAAGATTTGAATTGGCAAAATCAATTCCCTAATCTGGCTAAACATTATACGGCTATGCAAAAACGTCCTTCTTTTAAAGATAGTGAACCACCAAAAGCATAAACTATAGGTTTTTTGCTGCTAGTAATCGAGAAAGAGCATCATAAATCATACCCTTTTTAATATACTACTTTTCTGCTACAGCTAGTAAAGCATCAATTTCATTCAATATGGGTTTATAGAGTGACCTCGTGTGTTTGTTCCAATGTCGCCAAGTGTTTTCTAAGTCCAGACGTAACTTTTTGGCTGTGACAATATCTCCGCTAGAGGCTGCCCATAATGCATACTCTGATTTACAATCTGTGCTACCAAAGCTATCCAGCGCATTAATATATTCATGACGAGCAAGCGATTCGTTGTTCGAAGCAGCATAAGATTTTGCTAATAACAAACTGACTTGCTCAGCGCGAAACTCTATCTGCAATACTCTTACCTTATTCAGCAGTTCAACAGCTTCTTTAGCCTGTTTATTATGTAATTTAGCTTTGGCTGCTAGAAAGCAGAGTTCTAAATCATTGGCAAATGGGCCATTTAAACAGGCATTGAATTGCGCTGCTGCTTCTGCGAATTGTCCTGCTTCATCTAATGCAGAGGCCAAGCGTATTCTGTTTTGCACGGTAGGAGTTAAGTCAAATGCTTGTTGCGCATCACGTAGTTCATGCGTTGGATCTAGTAATTTAAGAGCAGATTTGGATACTTGCTGCACACCACGATTAAGCCTGTTGGCTGGTAAATACTCTGCAAAAAAGTAAGCGATACTACCTAACCCTGGAAATGAAAACAGAATAATCAGCCAATAAATTGGACGACCTGTTTGCAGCGCATGTATCGCAAAAAACAAGGCAATGATCACATGCACGCCCAAACCCAAAATAAAATCCATCGTACTAGTCTTTTCCTTATTTAAATATTAATAGTGATAATGCCAAAAAACTAATGCTTAAATTGCCGCAGTAATAATTCCGCCGCCTAAGCAAACATTGCTCTCATATACCACTGCAGATTGTCCTGGTGTAATTGCCCATTGTTTCTGTCCGAATTTAATCTCGGTGTAATCGTCAGCAATCATATCGATTTCACATGGCGCATCGGGTTGGCGGTAACGTGTTTTAGCCGCATATACCCAATTGGTTTGAGGGTCTTCACCGCTAATCCAATGCAATTGACGCGCGCTTAAGCCGTCATTAAGTAACAGTGGATGTTCGTGACCTTGTACGACGGTGAGAATATTTTTTTCCATATCTTTGGCCGCAACAAACCATGGCTCACCGTTGCTATCTTTAGCACCACCAATTTTTAAGCCTTGACGTTGACCTAAGGTGTAATACATCAAACCCTCATGCTGACCCACAACCTTCCCCTCGGGTGTACGCATTTCACCGGGCTTGCGCGGTAAATAGCGCGCTAAAAACTCCTGAAAAGGTCGCTCACCTATAAAGCAAATGCCAGTAGAGTCTTTTTTTTCAGCATTGATTAAACCAGCTTGGCGTGCGATTTCACGCACTTCACGTTTTAAATAAGTGCCAAGTGGGAATAATGTTTTGCTAAGCTGGGCTTGATTTAAACGGTACAAAAAGTAGCTTTGGTCTTTGCTTCCATCTTCTGCTTTCAGAAGTTGAAATAGTCCAGGCTTGATTCGATTCTCACAGACTTGTGCGTAATGGCCAGTGGCGATTAAATCAGCCCCCATGTTCATGGCATGATCTAAAAATGCTTTGAATTTAATTTCTGCGTTACAAAAAATATCGGGGTTGGGCGTGCGACCAGCTTTGTATTCGTTTAAAAAATTGGTAAATACGCGGTCTTTATATTCAGTACTAAAATTTACCGCTTCAATGTCAATGCCAATTTTATCCGCGATTGACACTGCGTCAATCAAATCCTGTTTAGATGAACAGTACTCATCAGTGTCATCGTCTTCCCAGTTTTTCATAAAAAGTCCAGTGACTTCATAGCCTTGCTGTTTCAATAGCAAAGCTGTTACCGATGAATCTACGCCGCCTGATAGACCAACCACTACTTTTTTCTTACTCATAAATGTGTCACCACTTCTAATGGAAAACGCTTTCCATTTAAATAATCTTCTACACAAATAAGCACTTGCGGGCTACGTGTGAGGTATTGTTTATTCAATTCACGAATTTCATCAACGCTCATCCAGACTGCGCGGATAATACCATCATCCAATGGTTGAGAAACTTGATGGCTATGTGCAAGGCCAATAAACGCAAAACGAAGATAAGTAATATCTTTTTGTGCTAACTTCCAGTGATAAATGCCAAGTAAATACGTGGGCGTAAAGCCATAGGCTGATTCTTCTTGAGTTTCGCGAATAACGGCTTGTAACAAAGTTTCACCGTCCTCTAGATGACCAGCCGGCTGATTGTAGCGGTTGCCACGGTCAGTGCTCTCTTCTACTAATAAAAATTGTCCATTACGCTCAATCACTGCAGCAACGGTAGTATTGGGTTTCCAAATCATACTTTTTAGCTTTTTAATGCAGTTTCAATCATTATCATTTTACAGCGGGTGGGCTTAACTTGCTAATTTAGGGAATAAGCCAACTAAGCCATGCGCCATAAACTCAACAGCCATTGCCGATAAAATTAAGCCCATTAAGCGTGTAACGACGTTAATACCTGTTGTGCCCAATTGTCGAGCAATAGCACCAGATAAACTTAAACTCAGCCAGACCAGCAAGCTAATAGCTGCCACTGGTAAGCTAAGCGTTAAATGGCTCCAAACACTAGGGTGCTGTTGGGCCGAAATAATCATGCTACTAATAGCACCAGGGCCAGCTAGTAAAGGGATGCCAAGTGGCACAATCGCGGTCGCTTTGCGCTCAGCTAGGGTTTGCGCTTCTTCTGGCGTTTGTCGTGTGGCGCTTTGTTTGCCATGCATCATTGAAATAGCGATTAACAATAATAAAATACCACCACCAACCTGAAATGACGGGATGGAGATGCCGAAAAATTCGAGTAATTTATCGCCAAATACCGTTGAAACTAATAGGACGATAAATACGGTAAGAGCGACAGTTTTGGCAGTTTTCATGCGCTCTTCTTTATTCCAACCATCTGTGGCAGTGATAAAAATAGGCACAGCGCCAATCGGATTAACAATGGCGAACAAGGCAATAGCTATTTTAAGTAAATAGGACCATTCAATCATGAGGCACGCCTAGTAGTTAAAAATATTATATTAAAAACGCGTAAAAAAATACGCTTAATCGCACATCATGATGTTCTGTAATTTTCTGTGTACTGATATCATAAGTATTCTGTTATGGTAACTGACAAAATTAATAAAGTGGCACAAAGAACATAATGAACCAGACTATTTATTTAGCTTCACGTTCTCCCAGACGTGTAGAGTTGTTAAGGCAAATAGGATTTGAGTGTGTCGTTAAGCCCGCAGATATTGATGAATCGGCATTAGAAAACGAAGTGCCGACTGATTATGTATTAAGATTAGCGCGCGTAAAAGCTTTGGCCTGTCAGCAAAAGCTGGGAGTTGCTTGCTTGAATATACCGATTTTGGCAGCAGATACTACAGTAGCGCTGGATGGTATGATTTTAGGTAAGCCAGTAAATACAGCAGATGCTTTCAAGATGCTGAAAAGTATGTCTGGACGACAGCATGAAGTGCATACTGCGGTTGCAGTTGCTTACAATAATGGCATTGAAGTTGCAATTTCTAGCTCGGTGTTGGAGATGATGCTATTAACAGATGTCATGATTAATGACTATATTGCATCAGGTGAGTATCTAGATAAAGCGGGAAGCTACGGCATACAAGGCCTAGCTGGTGCATGGATTAAGCATATACAAGGTAGCTATTCTGGTGTAATGGGTTTGCCAGTATTTGAAACTGCACAATTGTTATGGAATCTAGATGTTAAAGAATTTAAGAATTAGCAAAATCTAAGATTAGAAAGTGAAGTAGCAATGAGTCAGGAAGTTTTAATCAACGTCACGCCGCAAGAAACGCGCGTCGCGATTATGGAGCAGGGTATTGTCCAAGAACTGCACATAGAGCGCAGATCGTCATTGGGTATTGTCGGCAATATATATCGTGGAAAAGTTTGTCGCGTGTTGCCTGGTATGCAGTCTGCCTTTGTCGAAATTGGTTTGCAGCGTGCAGCTTTTTTACATGCGGCCGATATTATGGAATGTCATACAGATGATATGGCTTGTCCAGAAAAACCGATTCAGGAAGTATTGCACGAGGGTCAATCTATTATCGTGCAGGTGATTAAAGAGCCAATCAGCACTAAAGGTGCAAGGCTCACTACAGAAATTAGTATCGCCGGACGATTCTTAGTTTACCTACCGCAACAGCAACATATTGGTGTCTCCCAGCGTATTGAAGATGAGCTTGAGCGCGAGCAATTACGCAATCGTTTAATCTCATTGTTACCAGTAGATAGGGTAGGCGGATATATCATACGTACCATGTCTGAAACGGCAAGTGATGCTGAATTGTTGGCCGATATTGATTACTTGCAAAAAGTCTGGGGTGATATTCAAGATGCCAGCCAGCAAGCGCCTGAACGCTCACTAATATTTCATGATTTAAGTTTACCCAAGCGTATATTACGCGATGTCGTCAACGAAGCAACTACTAGCATTAAAGTCGACTCACGTGAAACTTTTCAGAAGTTGACAAAATTTGCTGGGCAATATGTTGCTAAATCGCTTAAACAACTAGAGCATTACCAAGGTGAGCGGCCATTATTTGATTTTTATAATGTGGAAAAAGAAATAGAAAAAGCCATGACCCGCAAGGTTGAACTTAAGTCTGGTGGTTATTTAATATTTGACCAGACCGAGGCATTGACTACAGTAGACGTTAATACGGGAAGTTTTGTTAATGGTAAAAACTTATCTGACACCATTTTTAAAACCAATTTAGAGGCTGCACATTGCATTGCGCGGCAATTACGCTTACGAAATTTAGGCGGTATCATCATCATTGATTTTATAGATATGGATGAAGATAGCCAGCGTGAAACAGTATTAGAAGAGCTTAAAAAAGCAGTGAGTACCGATCGTTCACGTAATGGAGTGAATGGATTTACTCCACTTGGTCTGGTTGAAATGACACGCAAACGTACCCGTGAGAGTTTAGCGCATTTATTGTGTGAGACTTGTGTTACCTGTCAAGGACGGGGTGAGATTAAAACGGCACAAACTGTTTGCTATGAAATCATGCGGGAACTATTGCGTGAGGCTAAACAATTTGATGCGCGGGCATTTAGAGTGATAGCCAGTACTAAAGTTATTGATTTGTTACTAGATGAAGAGTCGCAGAGCTTCGCAAATTTATCTGACTTTATTGGTAAGCCCGTATCATTACATGCTGAAACGCAGTATGCGCAGGAAATGTTTGATATTGCATTGATTTAATTTGCTTTAATCTAAAAATCTAATTCAAGATTGGACTATTTAAAGAATTGGTATTTATAGCAGTACATTTCTTACCTAGGTTGAATTAATTAGGTGCTGGCTCATGCATGGTCGCTGCTTTTAGCAGGGCAAGTAAAATCTGATCTAATGCTTGAGACTGTTTAGACCGCAAATTAAATTCTTGCTCTGCCGCCGCAATCTTTTGTTTGAGTACGTCGGCACTGCTTAAGGCTTCTGACAGTGTGCGCACGCGATGATCTAAATTAGTTTTATAGTTTGCCATTTGCGTTTTGAGGATAGACATTACGTCATTTAGCCATGTCTGGCAAAGATGAAAGGTTTTCTGGAATATTTTTTGAGTTTCAGCGTAAAGCAACAGGTAGAATTTTCGTATTAAAAAATGCTTTTCAGTGAGGATGTTAACTGGGTCCGCACAAAAATTATCGGTTACTTTTTGCAGTGCTTGTATGTTGCTGACAAATGATTGCAAATTTAATACCGGGGGTTCAAAAACTTCAAAGTTGTGTTTATGCTGAAACACTTGATAAATGTTATCAGCTAACTTTTTGATATCTGCACTTTCTTTATGAATATGTTCCGCTAGCTCGCTGGCTTGCTTAGTAATGCCACGCATTGCATGCTGTAAGCCAGGCGTGGTCCAACTAGCGCTCATCGCCTCTGTGTTTTGTTTAATCGATTTATCAAGATAAGCTAAGCTTAAATGGCGTAGCAGTTTATTACCAATAAATGTGACTTTTGCGTTGGCTTTGTTGAACGTTGGTAGTGAGGCTTCATAAAGTTTCCGATGCATAAGGACTTTCGCTAAAAGTACTTTTGACGCGTCATTTTGCTGACCTAGTAAACTTTTCAATTCTGCGAGTAATACTTTGGCTTCTTTGGTATGCGTTTGGGCAATTTTGCGGGATATTTTCACCATCTCACTACACTCGGCAATAGCAGTTTTGCCTATAATTGCCTGTTTGGAAGGAATGATGCTATTGCCCAAGGCCAATTCTAAACTTTCAATACGGCTACGCTTGAGTAAAGCCGTATCATTTTTGATTTTGGCTACCAGTGCTTTTTGTGCAGATATTGCAAATACATGCTCGGGTTGAATGCCAAGTAATTGTGCAGTTGTCTCTGTTTGCTTGATGATATCTGCATTGATTTCATCTGTTGTGCGCATTTCATCCCACAATATATCAATTTTATTGAGCAATACTAGCTTGTGATTACTGCTACGCTTTATATAGCTATTCCAAATTTTCATGTCTGATTTGGTGATACCAGTATCGATTGCAGTTAAAAATAGCACTGCGTTGGCATGAGGAATAATATTTAAGGTCAACTCAGGTTCTGCCCCGAGCGCATTGAGACCTGGTGTATCAATAACAACTAGACCGCTTTTTAGTAAGGGGTGTGGGTAATTAATAATTGCATGACGCCACACTGGCACTTTTACCATGCCGGTATTGATTAATTCTTGCATCATGCTTAAGTCTTGATCATTCCATAGTCCGAGTCTTTTTGCTTCTATCTGCGAAACTGCTTTTTGCCGCATTAACTCAGTCAACGTATCTCGCATTTCAACCGGAGATTGTGTATTTAGGCGTATTTTTTGCCAAGCATCAGGAATGGTTTTGAGATAATTTAGCGTATCGTCAGTAACACGAGTTTCAATAGGCAATAACTTGATGCAGGGCGCTTCACGCTCATCCCAAAGGATTTCGGTAGGGCACATGGTCGCCCTGCCAGGCTCGCTTGGTAGTAAACGTAAGTTTAGATCGGCAAAAAATAAGGCATTAATAGTTTCGGTTTTTCCACGAGAAAACTCAGCAACAAACGCCATAACTAAATGATCTTTTTCGAGCATATCCAAAATGTCGTATAAACGCAGTTCTTGAGTTGCTTGATTTGTAGCGGTTTGAATAAGCCAATCGCGATAAGCCATAATAGTCTTTGCGAGGTTTTCCCGCCAGACTTGATAGTCACCTATCTTTGTTTGAATGATGGTAGTCATCTTTAATAAGTTATTTTCTTTTTTTTGTGTCTTGTAGAAAATTTTTAATTTTGTAATTAAAACATTTGATTCAAATAATTTTCCAAGGGTACAACTATCGTAATAATTAGTAATTGCCCGATTATAGTAAAAACAAGGGGGGAAAAATCTAGTCCGTTAGCAGCAGTAAAAAATTGACGCAATGGTTTAAGCACTGGCGAAGTAAAGCTGTTTAACATGGGGAACATTGGTGAGTATGGGCTTACCCAACTTAAAACTGCTTGTATTAATACGGCCCCTATAAAAATATAAATACTTAATTTAATGATGCTAATAACGGCTAAACCAAACAATATAAACCATAGTTGATTACCTGCTACTAGTAGTGGAAAGTCTTGTAAAGAAAGCAAGCCAAGTTGCAATAACCATTGCGTAGCCATTGCCAGTATCAGCGTAGATAAATCAATTTTACCCCAACTAGGCAGGATGCGACGCAGAGGGTTGACGGCGAAATTGGTCACTGAAATAATGGCTTGTGCAAATGGGTTTTGGAATGAAGTGCGGGTAAGCTGTAGAAAAAATCGCACTAGAAATGCTAAAACTAGCAAACCTAAAATAGTTTGGAGTAGAAAAGCGAGTGCATTAGTGAGCATGTTTTTGGCTTAAAGTTAAGTTTGATTGAGTTTATTCTGTTGTATTTTTATCTACTCAGACTGACTTAATAAGTCACCTAGTTCAATTGATCTTTTAGCGGCGGCTTTGGCTGCTTGAATAATAGCAGTTTTAATTTGAGCGCTTTCTAAGCTTAATATCCCTTGTTCAGTGGTGCCGCCTTTAGAAGTAACTTGTGCACGTAATGTTGCAACATCGCTATCGCTAGCCATAGCCAACGCGCTAGCACCAGCAAAAGTTTGTAAACTAAGCAATTTTGCTTCTTTAGCATTTAAACCTAATTCTTGCGCAGCTAGTTGTAAAGCCTCAATTAAGTAAAATACATAAGCTGGACCACTTCCCGATATCGCTGTTACAGCGTCCAACTTCAGTTCACTATCAAGCCAGAGTGTTTGACCAACCGCGCCTAAAACTCGGTCAGTTTGAGCTATTTGCTCTTTTGTTACAGCAGGCATTGCATATAACGCGGTTACTCCAGCCTGGATTTGCGCCGGTGTGTTCGGCATACTACGTACAATCGCCTGATAACCATTTAACCAACGGCTTAAATCCATAAGACGCACACCTGCAGCAATAGAGATTACACATTGCTTGTTTAAATAAGGGGTAACGGCAGTGGCTACCGCTTTGAGTTGCTGTGGTTTTACGGCAAGTACAATCACATCACATAATAATATGTTGGCTAAATCAGCAGATGCTTGTACACCAAAGGTCTCTTGCAATTTTTGGCATTTATCATGATTTAGCTCAATCACATGAATATTTTTCATAATAAAAGCATGCTTTTGCAAACCACTGATAAGAGCATACGCCATATTGCCACCACCAATAAAACTGATCTTCATGACCCATTTACTTTCATTAATTAAGTTATATTGAATCCTTACTTGGTCTTGCACCAAAAATCGCAGAGCCAACTCTGACAATATTCGCACCTTCTGCAATTGCCACCAGATAATCGTTCGACATGCCCATAGACAGGGTATCTAGCCCGAGTCCTTTATGGTTTAGATCGTCATAGTAGCCCTTTACTAAACTAAACTGTGCATGTAGCCGCGCGAGGTCTGCCGTTGGGGCAGGAATCGCCATTAGTCCACGTAGTTTTAAGTTTGGTAACTGCTGTATTGCTAAGGCTAGTGGTAAAAGCTCTTGTTGAGTTACACCACTTTTACTGGCTTCATTACTAACATTAAGCTGTATGCAGATGTTAATTGGCGCTAAACTAGACGGGTGAGCTGCATTTAGCCGCTCAGCAATTTTTAATCTATCTACCCCATGCACCCAATTAAAATTTTCTGCGATGGATACTGCTTTATTGCTTTGTATAGGACCTATAAAGTGCCAGTCAATATTCAAATCTTTTAATGCTTGCTGCTTAGTTAGTGCTTCTTGAACATAGTTTTCACCAAACGATTTTTGCCCTGCCAAAAAAGCCTCACGTATGGCAGTTGCAGGCTGTGCTTTACTAACAGCAAGTAACAGGACTTTGTTTATACACTGACTATTTTGCTCAAAATTCTTTTGTGAATGAAGAATACTTATTGTAATGTCTTGCAAGCGCTGGGCAATTGTGTTCATAATTCAATGCTGTTAAAGAAATAAAATTTAGCTATTTACTAGCAATGTTACTATAACTAGGAGCGAACATTGGATATTTCAGATTTACTTGCGTTTTCAGTGAAAAATAAAGCGTCAGATTTGCATCTGTCAGCAGGCTTGCCACCAATGATTCGAGTACACGGCGATATACGTAAAATCAACTTACCTGCTATGGATCATAGTCAAGTGCATGACATGGTCTATGACATTATGAATGATACTCAGCGTAAACAGTATGAAGAGACGCTAGAATGTGACTTCTCATTTGAAATACCTAATTTGGCACGATTTCGAGTCAATGCGTTTAATCACAATCGTGGCTCGGGTGGTGTGTTTCGTACGATTCCCTCTAAAATTTTGTCTTTAGAAGATTTAAAATGTCCGCCTATTTTTAAAGAAATTGCCAATACACCGCGCGGTATCGTCTTGGTAACCGGGCCAACCGGTTCAGGTAAGTCGACGACATTGGCGGCGATGGTGGATTATGTTAATGAGAATGAATTTGGACATATTCTCACGGTAGAAGATCCGATTGAGTTTGTACATACTTCTAAAAAATGTTTGATTAATCAACGTGAAGTTGGCCCGCATACACTCTCCTTCCAGAATGCCCTCCGCTCAGCATTACGTGAAGATCCCGATGTGATTTTAGTGGGTGAAATGCGTGATTTAGAAACAATCCGTCTAGCCTTAAGCGCGGCAGAGACAGGCCACTTGGTCTTTGGTACTTTACATACCAGCTCTGCTGCAAAGACGGTGGACCGTATTGTCGATGTGTTCCCTGCTGCAGAAAAAGAAATGGTGCGCTCGATGTTATCGGAATCATTACGTGCGGTTATTTCTCAAACGCTATGTAAAACTAAAGATGAACAAGGCCGTGTTGCTGCGCATGAAATAATGATTGGTACGCCAGCTATTCGAAACTTGATTCGCGAAAACAAAGTGGCACAAATGTATTCTGCGATCCAAACTGGACAAAACATTGGCATGCAGACACTTGATCAAAATTTGCAGGATTTAGTACGTAAAAATGTGATTTCAGTAGCTGAAGCGCGCGGCAAAGCAACCAATAAAGATTCAATTATTGGCTAAAATAGCGTACTGATGTGTTGCTTACAATATAAACAAAACGAAAGTTAAACGATGGAACAAGGTCAGGCAGAAAAGTTTGTTTTCGATTTATTACGCTTAATGCTCGCAAAAAATGCTTCCGATATGTTCATCACGGTTGGCTTTCCGCCAGCGATGAAAGTTGACGGTAAGATGACTCCAGTCAGCAATCATTTGCTTAACGCTCAGCAAGCACGTGAAGTTGCACGCTCAATCATGAATGATAAACAAGTCAGTGAGTTTGATGAAACGAACGAATGTAATTTTGCTATTGGCCTGCCAGGTGTGGCGCGTTTTAGGGTGAATGCTTTTGTACAGCGTGGCTCCGTAGGGCTAGTATTTAGAACTATAGCCACTAAAATCCCAAAAATTGAAGAATTGGGATTGCCTGATGTTTTAAAAGATATTGTTATGACCAAACGTGGATTAGTGATTTTAGTTGGCGGTACTGGCTCGGGCAAATCAACGACACTGGCCGCGATGACAGGCTATCGGAATGAAAAAAGTTTTGGCCATATTATTACTATTGAAGACCCAATTGAATTTGTGCATGAACACAAAAACTGCGTAATCACGCAACGTGAAATTGGCGTAGATACTGATAGCTGGTCGGTTGCTTTAAAAAACAGTTTACGCCAAGCGCCCGATGTCATTTTGATAGGTGAAATTCGTGACCGCGAAACCATGGATTATGCGGTTGCCTTTGCAGAAACTGGACACTTATGTTTGGCTACTTTGCATGCTAATAATACCAACCAAGCGATTGATCGTATTATTAACTTCTTCCCAGAAGAGCGTCGTCAACAGCTTTTAATGGACCTATCTTTAAATGTAAGGGCTTTTATTTCCCAGCGTTTGATTCCAAAAAAAGATGGCGCTGGCCGTGCTGCGGCGATTGAAATCCTGATTAATTCACCATTAATTTCAGATCTTATCTTAAAAGGTGAAGTGCACGAGATTAAAGATGTAATCAGTCGCTCGCGCGAATTGGGTATGCAGACTTTTGACCAATCACTATTTGATTTGTACGAGGCAGGTGCTATTAGCTACGAAGATGCTTTACGGAATGCAGATTCAGTGAATGAAGTGCGCCTGAAAATTAAATTGGAAAGCAAAGATGCACATGGCAAGAACTTATCTGCAGGGATAGATAACCTAGGTATTGTTTAATAGCTGCTATTTTTAGGGCACTACAATCAAAAATCTGACTTTAAGTTGGCTTTTCAATAGCGATAATATCAATTGCTGCATTTTCTATCGTTATGTTCAGACTAACTAAAGTTAGGCTTGGTAAATGATTTGTCCATTGAGTAGGGTGTAGTGAACTTTCCCAGCCAGTTCTAAACCGAAGAATGGTGTATTTTTACCTTGGCTTTTAAGGGCTTTGGCTTCTATTTTCCAGTATTGGTTTGGGTCAAATATGCAGATATCGGCATTGCTATTGAGTGACAAATGGCCAGCGGCAATGCCAAGTATTTGTGCTGGTACGCCAGTGATAAGTTTAATTGCATCTACCAAGGATACTTTATGCTGTGTGGCCCATTTTAAGGTCAGCGGTAATAGTAGCTCCAAGCCTGTTGCTCCAGGCTCAGCTTCAGCAAAGGGTAATAGCTTGGCATCATCATCTACCGGCGTGTGGTCAGAGCAAATTGCATTAATTGTGCCATCAATTAAGCCTGCGCTCAGAGCTGCGCAGTCACGTTGTGAGCGGACAGGTGGTCTTAGGTTGCAATTGGTATTAAAAAAGCCAATATCATGCTCGGTTAAATGTAGATGGTTAGCTGAAATATCACAGCTTACCTTGATGCCTTGTTTTTTTGCGATACGGACCATATCGACTGCCTCAGCAGTCGATAATCGACACAGATGTACATTAGCACCTGTTTCTTGTGCTATGCGTAGAATGCTTGCTAATGCTAGTGTTTCAGCCATTACAGGGATGCCTTTTAAACCTAATCTGGCCGCCACTTCGCCATCGTGCGCTACGCCACCTTTAGCTAAGTAATGTTCTTCTGCACGAAGCCATAATGTAAAACCGAATGTGGCTGCATACTGCATAGCACGCCATAAAACTTCGGTATCGGTAATCGCGCTGTCAGCTTGGCTAAAGCCCACGCAGCCAGCTTCGCTAAGCTCACACATTTCGGTAATTTGTTTACCAGCGAGTTGCATGGTAAGAGCGCCCAAAGGGTATACATGTGCAAGATTAAGTTGTTTTGCCCGATATTTGAGCATTTCAACTAAGCCAGGCTCATCAAGCACGGGTTCAGTATCCGGTGGGCAAGCTAGGCTAGTAATGCCACCCGCTGCAGCAGCTTGCATCTCACTGATGAGCGTAGCTTTATATTCAAAGCCAGGTTCGCGTAATCGCGCAGATAAATCTACTAAACCTGGGCAGACAATTAAGCCAGTCGCATCAATCATGTGGTTGGCGTTAAAGCCATCTGGTACTTTACCTAATCCAACGACTTTGCCTGCAGCAATAAATACATCTAGTTTGCTATCAAAATTATTTTTAGCGTCAATTAAATGACCATTTTTAATATGTATTTTCATGCAGCGCTTCCTGCTGAACTTGTAGAAGTGTTTCCAGCTAATATTGCCATTACCGCCATGCGTACAGCAATACCATAAGTGACTTGAGGTAAGATGACAGACTGTTTGCCATCAGCCACTGCGCTATCAATTTCTATACCACGATTCATGGGTCCTGGGTGCATCACAATTGCGTCAGGCTTGGCGAAGTCGAGTTTTTCTTGGGATAATCCATATGTCTTAAAGTATTCTTGGGCACTTGGTAGCATGGCACCGTTCATGCGTTCATTTTGTAAGCGTAGCATCATCACCACATCCACTTCTTTGAGCCCGGCTTTCATATCATGAAAAACCTGTACACCGAGTTTCTCAACATGCTCAGGCAGCAGTGTTTTAGGAGCAATAACCCGTACTTCAGGTACCCCTAGCGTGGTCAGTGCATGGATTTCAGACCTTGCAACACGTGAGTGTAGAATATCGCCGACAATCGCAACGCGCAGGTTGTGCATGTCAGGCTTGTAGCGGCGAATAGTAAATGCATCCAGTAAGCCTTGCGTGGGATGGGCATGGCGACCATCTCCAGCATTGATAACATGGATGTGTGGCTCCACATGTTGCGCGATTAAATGAGCTGCGCCACTTTGTGCATGTCGCACGACAAATATATCGGCATGCATGGCAATTAAGTTATCAACCGTATCTAAAATTGTTTCACCTTTGGCCTGCGATGAAGTGTTGACGTTAAGATTAATAACATCTGCGGATAAGCGTTTTGCTGCAATTTCAAATGTAGTGCGGGTGCGAGTGCTGTTTTCAAAAAAGATATTGCACACTGTTTTACCACGCAGTAGTGGTACTTTTTTTACTTCGCGCTCAGCTACGCCAACAAATGATTCTGCTGTATCTAGAATCTGTGTCAGTATTTCTTTTGGTAAACCTTCAATAGAAAGTAAGTGTTTTAATTGACCATCGCTACTCAGTTGAGGGTTGTACACTTATTTATTCTCCTCAAGTGCGAGTGAGAAACTACCTTGTTCGTCACGCGATAGCTGTAATTTTTGATGAGGCTCTAGTGGGATTGCTGCGCCGATAAACTGAGGTGCAATTGGTAGTTCACGCCCACTACGGTTTATCAGCACGGCGAGTGAGATGCTAGCGGGACGACCATAATCAAATAGCTCGTTCATGGCACCGCGTGTGGTTCGGCCAGTGTAAAAAATGTCGTCAATCAAAATGATATGTTTATCCTTTACATCGAAAGCGATTTTTGAAGGTTTATTTTCTACACGTAAGCCGCGATGTGCAAAGTCATCGCGATAAAATGCAATATCAAGCGAGCCATGTTCAATCACATGCTGCGTCGAAAGTAATGGTAACAGTCTTTCCATTATCCAAACACCGCCACTGTGGATGCCGACCAGTGCCGTGTTGCTGGTAATCACTGGTGCTAACTGTTGTGCTAAGTTAGCTAAAAGCTGTTCGGGGTCTGGTAACTGTATAGTTTTTTGCAAATTCATTTTTTATTTTGATACTGTTTATTTAATGACTTGGTCAAAATAGGATTGTAATATGGTTTGTGCTGCCACTTGGTCTATCATGGCTTTTTGTTGTCTGCCATAAATGCCTGCCTCGGTTAAGTATTGACTCGCTTCTGCCGAGCTAAAACGCTCATCTATTAGCGTAACAGGCAGGCTGAATCGACCCTCTAATCGTCGTGCGAAGCGCGTACATGATTTAGTCATCGCATGCACTGTTGTATCATCATCGCTTAGTGGCAAACCCACCACCAGCAAAGCTGGATGCCACTCTCTAATAAGTGCTTGAATTTGTGCAAAGCGCGTCTCGTTGATCTCGGTGTTAATTGTCATCAGTGGATGTGCGAGTTTGAGTATCGTTTCGCCTACAGCTACACCAATACGTTTTTCGCCAAAATCAAACGCAAGCACTGTGCCTTCTATAGTAGGGTATATTCTATCTTGAATGCGTAGATGCGTTTGCATCAACCTGCTCATCTGCACACACTAAGCATGGCCTATTTCATCGCTTAATTTTGCAAAATCTAAACCAAGTAGGCTGAGAGCGGCATTCATTTTTTTGTCACTTGGTAAATCATATAGCAGCGCACATTGTGCAGAAGTACTTTCTGCTTTGACAGAAAGCCAAGCATTTTTTGCCATTTCAGCTTCGAGTTGACCAGGATTCCATCCCGCATAACCCAAGGCAAGCAACACTTTTTCTGGACCAGTGCCATTAGCAACGGCTTCTAAAATATCTTTAGAAGTGGTGAGTGCAGTATTGTTGTTAATGATAATAGTAGAGTCCCATTCAATATTAAAATCGCTAGTCGCGTCCTCATGGTGGTTGGGAGTTTCATTGTTTAGATTGATTTGATGTAATACAAAGCCGCGCTCTGGCTGAACCGGGCCCCCAAGATGAATAGATTGGCTGATAATGGCATTGTTTGAATCTTCAATACTGATGTTCATTTGAGCGAACAGGTTTTTGAGCAGGAATTCGGTAGGACGGTTAATGACGACGCCCATTGCGCCATCTTGGTTGTGCGCACA
>JAYVTW010000026.1:0-9202 GCA_043788445.1 Methylophilaceae bacterium | reverse complement strand
AAAAATACGATACATTGTTTTTAAGTAACTATGCCACACTCAATGTATTAGATGAAATTAAACGCGTTAAGGGCGTGGGTGATGCGCAGATTTTCGGCGCGCAAGATTACTCTATGCGTATTTGGCTACGTCCAGACAGGATGGCACAGTTGGGTGTAACCACTACTGATATTGCCGCAGCAATTCAATCGCAAAATGCACAATACGCAGCGGGAAAAATTGGTCAGGAACCCAGTACAGCAGATCAGCAAATTGTTTATACCGTGACTGCAAAAGGCCGATTAATTGACCCAGCAGCATTTGGAAATATCATTTTACGTGCCGATGGTCCTCGTGGCGTATTACGTCTTAAAGATGTAGCGCGTATTGAATTAGGCTCACAAAGCTATAACGTGCGTACGGCGCTAGATGGATTGCCGGGAGTAGGTATTCCTATTTTCTTGCAATCAGGCGCTAATGCACTTGATACAGCGCAAGCTGTTAAAGATCGTATGAATGAGCTAAAATTACGTTTTCCTAAAGGTGTCGACTACGAAGTACCGTACGACACCAGTGATTTTGTTAAAGCGTCAATTAAAGAAGTATTAAAAACACTAGGTGAAGCCATGATTCTAGTGGTGCTGGTGGTATTTGTATTTTTACAAAGCTGGCGCGCAACTCTTATTCCGTTAATTGCAGTGCCAATTTCTTTAATTGGTACATTTGCAGGTTTATGGCTGTTTGGTTTTTCAATCAATACCTTGACCTTGTTTGCCATGGTACTGTCAATCGGTATTGTGGTGGATGATGCGATTGTGGTGTTAGAAAACGTTGAGCGGTTAATGCGTGATGAAAAACTCTCGCCAATTAATGCTGCGATTAAGTCTATGGAGCAAGTATCAAGTGCAGTAGTCGCTATTGTTTTAGTGCTATGTGCAGTTTTTGTACCAGTAGCATTTTTAGGTGGTATTGCAGGTGAAATGTACCGTCAATTTGCAGTTACGGTGGCGGTGGCGGTTGTTATTTCAGGAGTTGTAGCGTTGACGTTAACACCCGCACTGTGTGCGATTTTATTAAAATCTGTGCATATCGAATCTAAGTTTTTTAGACCATTTAATCGTGCATTTGAAAAATTGACCAGCATCTACAGTGATATTGTAGCGCTAACTTTGCGCTATAAAGTGATTGGTGTATTTATGTTTTGTGCGATCATCGCACTGGTAGTGATATTGCTAAGATCAGTTCCAGGTAGCTTTGTGCCAGCAGAAGACCAAGGCTATGTCATTGCTGCGGTGATTATGCCAGATGGCGCCACTTTAAATCGTACGATTAAAACAACACAAGCAGTACGTAATGCGATTCATCAAGATTCTGCTGTAGCGCATGAGTTTTCAGTATTTGGTTTTGATTTGATTGGTAACGGTAATAAAACCAGTGCAGCGACCATGTTTGTGCGTTTAAAGGAATGGGATGAGCGGAGTACGACTGCCGATCAAATTGTAGCTAAATTATTTGGTATTGGCATGAGACAGCCTGATGGTATTGCAATTGCATTTAATCCGCCAGCGATTCGTGGTTTGGGGAGTTCTGGTGGTTTTGAAGTCTATGTTCAAAGTCGCTCAGATAGTGATCCGCAACATTTAGCGAGTGTTGTCACTGATCTGATGGTGGCGTTGAAGAAAGAACCAAAATTAGCTGGTATCAATACTTTTTTCCGTCCTACAGTACCGCAGTTATTTGTAGAAGTGGACGAAGCTAAGGCGATTTCGCAAGGGGTTGCAGTGGCAGATATTTATGCCACATTGCAAAGTACGATGGGTTCGCTATACGTGAATGATTTTAATAAATCAGGTCGAACTTATCGTGTGCAGTTACAGGCGGAGCCAGAATTCCGTATGAAGCCAGAAGATTTAGGTAAAGTTTATGTGCGTTCTAAAACTGGCGATATGATTCCATTGGCGGCTATAAGTAAAATTATTAATTTAGTAGGTGCTGAGCAGTTAGAGCGGTATAACGGTTTACTTTCTGCCAAAGTGTTAGGTGGCGGCGCACCTGGTATCAGCTCTGGAGATGTCATTAAGATGGTAGAGAAAATATCAGCTGAAACCTTGCCTGATGGTTATCAAATTGCTTGGACAGGTCAAGCTTACCAAGAAAAACGAACAGGCTCAGCTGCTGCATTTGCTTTTGGCTTCGCGATTATTATGGTGTTCTTGATTTTAGCTGCTCAATTCGAAACTTGGGCTTTACCATTAGCGGTCATTATGGCAGTGCCATTTGCATTAGGTGGCGCCCTATTAGCTGTAATGCTTCGCGGTATGCCCAATGATATTTACTTTCAAATTGGCTTAATCACACTGATAGGCCTAGCTGCAAAAAATGCGATTTTGATTGTGGAATTTGCTAGTCAAAAAATGGAAGAGGGCGTGCCCGCGGCACAGGCTGCTATAGAGGCAGCGCGCTTACGTTTTAGACCTATCAACATGACATCAATGGCGTTTATTTTAGGTATCGTACCTTTAGTATTTGCCCATGGTGCGGGCGCTGCGGCAAGGCGTTCCATGGGAACTGGTGTATTCGGTGGCATGATAGTAGCGACTTTTGTAGCCACTATATTTATTCCATTATTCTTCACTTGGCTAAGCGGTAAACATGTGCGTCATCATGGCCATGTTGAAGGTGTAGATGGTTATCATGAGGCTGATTTCTTACACCCTCAACAGCCAAAAATTGAAAAAACTGAAACAGACAATATAGCGAATAAGGAAGTGGAATAATGCCAGCATTAAGAATCATACATCTTGCTGTTATCGTTGCAATATTGCCTAGCTGCGCATTGATTGGGTCGGATTTTTCTCGCCCAGCTGTTCCATTGCCTGCACAATATGCTGTTACAGATGCCAATCAAGAAAAACTGTTACTGTCAAACAATTGGTGGACGCTTTATAACGATCCAACTTTAAACAGCTTAATTGATAAAGCATTGCAAAATAATACAGATATCAAACGTGCGGTTTCGCGCATTGAGGAAGCAGATAGTTTTGCCCATGAAGTCGGAGCAGCTTTGTTTCCAGAAATTGATTTAGATGGAAATGCTAGGCGCAGTCGTATCAGTCAACTAGGTTCCACCCCTCAATCAGCGCTAAGCCAGCCTGTCAATAATAACTTTCGTACTACTTTGGGTACCTCATTTGAAATTGACTTTTGGGGTAAGTTACGCCGTGCTAAGGAATCAGCAAGAGCGCAGGTCTTATCAAGTCGCTATGCTAAGGATACGATTAGTTTATCGCTATCTAGCTTGATTGCTAATAGTTATTTGCAACTTCGCAGCCTAGAAGCACAAATCGCTTTATCGCGTGATAATTTACGTAGCCGTGATGAAAGCTTGGCACTGACTAAACGTCGTCTAAATGGAGGTATTGCGTCAAACCTTGATGTACAACAAGCCCAGGTAGCTAGTTCTAATCTTACTGCACAAATTGTGGAATTGGTGCGTCAACGTGAAATCAACCTGCACCAGTTGGCTTTGTTATCAGGTGATTTAGGGCTAACTCTGGCAGAGAGTGATATTAAAAACTTGCCAATACCCCCTACACCACCAGCTGGTTTGCCATCTGCATTATTAGAAAATCGTCCAGATGTGGCCCAAGCAGAACAAGATTTAGTGTCATCTAATGCGAACGTTGGAGTAGCAAAAGCGGCACTTTATCCTACTATTTCGCTAACAGGATTCTTGGGGGGCGAAAGTAAAGATTTAGGCGATATCTTAAAATCTGCCGCAAGAATCTGGTCGGGAGGTATTAGTTTAAAGTTACCTATTTTTGATTCTGGTCGTTTAAATTCCAAAGTTGATCAAGTAACTGCGCAGCAAAAACAAGTGCAAGCCAGTTATGAGCGTGCGGTGCAGAATGCATTTACTGAAGTGAATGATGCTTTGGTAAATGTACGCCAGAACACCGAGCGCGAAGTAGCGCTAGATAAAGGCCAGCAGGCAGCTAAAGAGGCATTACGCATTTCGGAAAACCGGTATAAGTCCGGCTACACCGCTTATTTAGATGTCTTAGACGCGCAACGTGTCTATAACGATGCTTCACTAAGTTTTATACAAAGTCGTCAATTACGATTAACAGCATCAGTGAACTTGTTTAAGGCGTTGGGTGGAGGTTGGCAAGCGACACAGGTACTAGAATCACGGGACAATTCTACCAAATAAATTATTATACTAGCTAGGTACTAAGGTGAGGAAAAACCACTCTCACCCAGTCATCTTTAGCATCAATAGGGTTGCCAAGTCGAATCAGCTTGGTGGTCTCGTTAAGCGTAATTTCATATACTTCGTTTACACGATATTCAATTTTAGGTAATATCAACGTAGACTCTTCGGACAATCCAGCTTCAATTGGCAAATATAATACACTAAACCCTATCGTTATTGTGTTGTTGCTAGTTAGCGGTGAAAACTTATCGATAGGTTCCAGGCTAGGAGGTTGTTCTATTGGGCGCATCAGTGCTCTATTGGCAAAGCGTGCAATCACCTTTAAGCCAACGTGCACTTGATTCAAATGCCTTGATTGCATTACACCACGAATCATTGCAATTAATACGCGTGGTGGTCGCTCATCCATAGCAATAGCCACAAGCTTGCCTGATTTAACCCATGATTTTGCTTCTTTAGGTGCTCTGGCACCTAGACCTTTTGAGCTTTCATCTGTAATTGTCCAGATATCCTGTTTGGGCTCTACAAGTAAAATATTCGTAGTGCCTTCCATACGTATTGACGTGTGTGAAGATAAGCGATCATCTAAACTTTTGTTAGTGCTTGATGGCATGCGCAATGCATTGCTCAATACTTTGCGAGCGTTATGGTCAACTAGGTTGCATATACCTATCATGCCATAAGCGATAGAGGCAGTTTGATTAATTGCCTGCCTAGTTTCTTTTCTGCGCTGTCTAACATACTCGCTTTTAGACCACTCTATGCGTAATATTTGAAGTGTTTCGTGCAAAGATCTGACATCGTCAATTTCACCTAATGGAATGTCAGAGGGTAGTTTTCCTTGTTCAGTTATCTGCAAGGTACTGATAATTCTTTCTTCAAACGCATCAATGTGCCAGAAACGACAGCTATGCGTTTGTTCAAAATGACGAGTTCTTTTTGCACAAGCATCTTTTTTTAAATCAATCACAAATAAATGCTTTTCTTGATTAATCTGATCTGAAAAAGAGACTTCTGTAAGCCAGAATTTAAGTAAATACGCTGCGATTTGATAGTGCTGCTTTTGCATGTTGGCATTTTCTAAGCTGCCAAATAAGCTCGCTTGGGCGATGTAAGCGGCTATTGTGGTAGGGACTGAATGTTCAAATGCCATAATCGGAATTTCTAGCAGATTAGTTTTAGTTGCAATCTCATACAGCATATGAGTTTGCTGCCATACTTTAGCTGGTGTTGATGAGTGATCAAAATAACGCCATTTAATCATCGTGATAGCAAGATCTAATGTTCTTGCAATGACGATTAACAGAGTATTATTTTCTAAACTTGGGTCTTTGGGTGATGCAATGATGAGCTCTACTAAATGCAGATAATTTAAGTAAGATTGGCGATAGTAATTATAAGCGGCGGTAATAATACTGGTTGCAAGCTCGGGTCTTAAATTGCCGACTTTAGCATACTGTGCTGATAGTTTTGTCGCGCGTGGTAATGCTTTATTATCAACTGCAAACAGAAAATCTACCTTCTGCTTAAATGGTCGTGAATCATCTGCAATCAACGATGTTAAATGTTTGGTAACTAAGTTGAGTGCAGTCACATCGTCTAGAGAGTCTAGTGATTTTAACCAGGTTAAGTCAGCGGCTTCATCTTCAATGTCTGTTGAGCTGGCGCCAAATCTAAATAGATTTTTAATAAAACTGTTCATATAATCACAATGTAATGATTATTCAATTATTTATCAAGTTGAAACATATGATTTAGTGACTAAACTCAAGGGGGTTAGCACTAGCCGTGCTAAAATTTCATTTTTTGATTTTTTGAATAAAACTATGAATGTTCGTACTCGCTTTGCCCCTAGCCCAACTGGCTATTTACATATCGGTGGTGCTCGCACGGCCCTATTTTCTTGGGCGTATGCACGTAAACTCGGCGGACAGTTTATTTTGCGCGTGGAAGACACTGATGAAGCACGCTCAACGCCAGAAGCGGTTCAAGCAATATTAGAGGGTATGCAGTGGTTAGGCATCGATTACGATGAAGGACCTTTTTACCAAATGCAACGTATGGAACAGTATAAAGCGCACATAAAAATGATGCTAGATAATGGTTATGCCTATTATTGTTACTGTAGTAAAGAAGAATTAGAGGCTTTACGTGAGAGCCAAATGGCGAGTAATCTGAAGCCACGTTACGATGGGCGTTGGCGTCCGGAGGCAGGGAAGACATTGCCACCTGTACCTACTGGTATTGCTCCAGTTGTGCGATTTAAAAATCCACAAACAGGGGTAGTTGCTTGGGATGACTTAGTAAAAGGGCGCATCAGCATTGCTAATGAAGAGTTGGACGATTTAATTATCTCCCGCAGTGATGGCACGCCAACTTATAACTTTTGTGTGGTAGTTGATGATTGGGAAATGGCTATTACGCATGTGATTCGTGGCGATGATCATGTAAATAATACGCCTCGCCAAATCAATATGTTGAAAGCTTTGGGTGCAACCATTCCGCAATATGCGCATTTATCAATGATTTTAGGTGATGATGGGCAGAAGTTATCTAAACGTCAAGGTGCAGTCAGTGTTATACAATACGACGACGATGGTTATTTGTCTGAAGCGTTGCTTAACTATTTGGCTCGATTGGGTTGGAGCCACGGCGATGATGAGATTTTTAATATGAAGCAATTTTGTGAATGGTTTGACTTAAACCATATCACGCCATCTGCTGCGCAGTTTAACACTGAAAAACTTAATTGGCTGAATGCCCATTACATAAAAGAAGCTGATATTGCTAAGCTCAGCGCGGATATCACTAAACGTTTGGTTGCAAAACAAGTTGTTGTTACTGTGACGCCAAGCTTGCCTACGGTACTAGGTTTATATCGTGAGCGCGCTAATAACTTAAATCAATTGGCGGCAGATATTGCTTATTTCTATCAGTTGCCAACACCTAATACGGCCGATATAGAAAAACATATCACAGCAGAAACTATCCCAGTAATTCATGACTTGGCTGTTGAGTTGGAAGTTTGCGATTGGAACGCAGCAGCAATTCATGCTGCGATTAATAATACTGTAACGGCTAACAAGTTAAAGTTTCCTAAGGTTGCTATGCCATTACGTGTGATGCTGACTGGCGTAGCTCAATCGCCAAGTATTGATGAGGTGATGGCAATATTGGGTCGCGATGAGGTGCTGGCTAGAATAGATGCATATTTATAATAAGCACTTAGAGTGAATGTGCCCAAATAATTGCAACTAATAAGAACAAAAAAGTACATAATTAGTCATAAATGTAGGTATTAAAAAAATTCGCATTGAATTTTTAAATAAGAACTCCATAACTATTTATAAATACTAAGGAGCTATCATGAACAGTAAAGGCCAAATGTTACAAGACCCATTTTTAAATACGCTGCGTAAAGAGCATGTACCTGTCTCCATTTATCTTGTTAATGGTATTAAATTACAAGGTCAAGTCGACTCATTTGACCAATATGTTATTCTATTGAAGAATACTGTCACGCAAATGGTGTATAAGCATGCAATTTCTACGATTGTGCCTGCGCGGGCAGTGGTAATGCCCATCACTCCACCTGAAGGAGAGTAAATTTTGCTACACCAACATGATCTTGGTGATGACCAATAACGATGTTTGATAGACCTAGCGCTACTGATGCTGTTGTATTGGTGAGTATTGATTTTGGTGAATCTGGTTACGAAGAAAGTTTGCAAGAACTTAGGCAGCTTGTTATTAGTGCAGGTATGCAAATTCGTGGCACGGTTGAAGGTCGCCGTACTGCGCCTGATGCAAAATATTATGTAGGCTCTGGTAAGGCTAATGAAATCGCTGAAGCACTTATTGCAAGTGAATCTGAGGTTGCAGCCTTTAACCACGATTTAAGCCCTTCTCAACAACGTAATCTCGAACGTTTGCTCAAGTGTCGAGTGGCAGACCGTACAGGTTTGATTCTTGATATCTTTGCACAACGCGCACAAAGCCATGAAGGGAAGTTACAAGTAGAGTTGGCTCAACTAGAGCATTTATCTACCCGTTTAGTTCGTGGTTGGACACACTTGGAGCGACAAAAAGGCGGTATTGGCGTACGTGGCGGCCCAGGTGAAACGCAATTGGAAATGGATAGGCGTATGTTGCGAGATCGTGTAAAACAATTACGCGAGAAATTAATTAAACTTAAGCAACAACGTGGCATGCAGCGTCAGGCACGTAAACGTTCACAGCTAATGACAGTTTCACTAGTTGGCTATACTAACGCAGGTAAATCCACTTTATTTAATCGCTTAACCCAATCTGGCGTCTATGTAGCCGACCAGCTGTTTGCTACATTAGATACTACATCACGAAAAATGTACTTAGCAGAGGCAACTTATCCAGTGGTTTTATCAGATACAGTTGGTTTTATTAAACATTTGCCTACCACCTTAATTGAAGCATTTGGTGCAACTTTGGAAGAGGCCGCACAGGCAGATTTGTTATTGCATGTGGTGGATGTGGCGAGTACCAATCGTGATGCGCAAATTGCTCAGGTTAATTTAGTGTTAAATGAAATTGGCGCTGCAAAAGTTCCGCAAATAATAGTTCTTAATCAGATTGATCGTTTAGGCCTAACGCCGGGTATTGATCGTGATGAGTATGGTAAAATTATCAAAGTCCGTGTATCTGCAATAACTGGTGCAGGGTTAGATTTAATTAAACAAGCCCTGTTAGAACATCAGCAATATTTAAGAAAACTAAGTACAGAAGAAAGTGCTTACGCTTAATTTTTAATAGCATCATTAACAAAAAGCAACATTAACCACAAGTACTATTCAGTTTTTGCATAATAGATTTAAAGTTAAACCCTATTTAATTTCAACAAATTCATAGCTCGGAGTGATTCATGGCAAATAATCCCGGTGGTGGTAATCGTAATGATGGCCCGCCAGATTTAGACGAAATGTTGCGCAATTTAAGCCGCAAATTAAATACCTTGTTTGGTAAAACTAACCA
>JAYVTW010000025.1:0-3611 GCA_043788445.1 Methylophilaceae bacterium | reverse complement strand
CTCTATTACTTAAGAGTCAAACCCCTGTTTTAAACACACTTAGTTACGCTTAAGTTATTTCTTTGCAAGACGTTGCCAAGTGGTGATGACCGTATCAGGATTCAGA
The DNA here is from genome assembly GCA_043788445.1 of Methylophilaceae bacterium. Lineage (GTDB taxonomy): Bacteria > Pseudomonadota > Gammaproteobacteria > Burkholderiales > Methylophilaceae > JACMMS01. Next base: position 3,505 of record JAYVTW010000025.1, on the reverse strand, counting down.
GACACAGACTGTATACCTTCAGCTACCAGCCATTCAGCAAAGTCTGGATGATCTGACGGGCCTTGACCGCAAATGCCTACATATTTGCCTAGGCGATTACAAGTACTGATAGCCATTTTCAGTAAGGCTTTTACAGCATCATTACGTTCATCAAAACCAGCAGCTAAGATGCCTGAGTCGCGATCCATACCCAATGTTAATTGGGTTAAATCATTAGAACCAATTGAGAAGCCATCGAAGTACTCTAAAAACTGCTCTGCTAGCAGGGCATTCGATGGAATTTCGCACATCATAATTAGACGCAAGCCATTTTCGCCACGTTTTAAGCCATTAGTCGCCATGATTTCAGTGACGGTCTTGGCTTCATCTAAAGTACGAACAAATGGAATCATTAACTCAACGTTAGTTAAACCCATAGTTTCACGCACTTTTTTCATGGCAATACACTCCATGGCAAAGCATTCTTTAAAGTCTTCAGCCATGTAACGAGCCGCACCACGGAAGCCAATCATTGGATTTTCTTCATCTGGCTCGTAAATGTCGCCACCAACTAGTTTTTTGTACTCGTTTGACTTAAAGTCCGATGTACGCACTATTACTGGTTTTGGATAGAATGCTGCCGCAATAGTTGCTACACCTTCAGCCACTTTATCAATATAAAATTGTTTGGGTGATGCATAACCACGAGCACGATTAATGATGATATTTTTAATCGCCGTTGGCATCGCATCTACATTGAGAATAGCTTTCGGGTGAATACCAACCATATTGTTAATTACAAACTCTAAACGCGCCAAACCTACGCCGTCGTTAGGCGTTTGTGCAAAGCCAAACGCCATATCTGGGTTACCCACGTTCATCATGATTTTACATGGGGCTTTAGGTAATGCACTGTTTTCTTGTGTGCTAACTTTGTAACCTAGGATGCCATGATAAACGAAACCTGTTTCGCCTTCAGCACATGAAACCGTAACAATTTCGCCTTCACGTAAAATATCAGTTGCATTTACCGAGCCTACAATAGCTGGAATACCAAGTTCACGTGCGATAATCGCCGCATGACAAGTACGGCCACCACGATTAGTGACCAACGCTGCGGCACGCTTCATTACGGGCTCCCAGTTAGGGTCTGTCATATCAGCGACTAGAACATCACCTGGTTGTACTTCATGCATTTGCGATGGATCTAACACAATACGCACAGGACCTACACCAACTTTTTGGGTGACTGCACGACCCGCTACTAATGGTTTTGCCGTATGTTTATCAAGCTTAAATGTTTCAGTAACGTTGCTTGCCGCCTCTTGTGATTTAACAGTTTCAGGTCGGGCTTGCAGAATATACAATTTGCCGTCTAAACCATTTTTACCCCATTCAATATCCATTGGGCAGCCATAGTGGCTTTCAATGGTCATGGCATATCGCGCTAACTCCAAAATATCAGCATCTGAAAGCGAGTATACATCGCTTAGTGCAGGCTCTACATCAACAGTATTGGTGCTTTTCCCCGCTTGCGTGGCATCACTAAATACCATTTTAATCAATTTCGAGCCCATGGTGCGGCGAACGATAGAAGGGTGACCAAGCGCTAAGGTTGGTTTGTGTACATAAAACTCATCTGGATTAACTGCACCCTGAACGACGGTTTCGCCGAGACCATATGATGAAGTTATAAATACAACGTCTTTGAAACCAGATTCAGTGTCAATGGTGAACATCACACCAGCACAGCCAATATCGCTACGGACCATTTGTTGTATACCTGCAGATAAGGCGACATCAGCATGCACAAAGCCTTTGTGCACACGATATGAAATTGCTCGGTCGTTATACAGTGACGCAAACACTTCTTTAATTGCGTGCTTAATGTGGTCAATACCGTGGATATTTAAAAAACTTTCTTGCTGGCCAGCAAATGAAGCATCTGGTAAGTCTTCTGCAGTGGCTGATGAGCGAACAGCAAAAGTAGTACCCACAGCAGAACTAGCAGTTAAGCGGGAGTAGTGTTCTTCAATTGCTCTATCTAATGTTGCTGGAAACTGGGCTTCCATAATCCATTCACGAATTTTTTTGCCGCAGATTGCTAGTGCTTGTGTGTCATCCACATTTAAATGATCAAGTTCATAATTAATACGTTTGTCTAGATCATCTTGCGCCAGAAATTCGCGGTATGCATCAGCAGTAGTAGCAAAGCCTGTAGGCACTCGCACACCTTTTGCGGTGAGCTGTGAAATCATTTCACCTAAAGAAGCGTTTTTGCCGCCTACTGAAGGCACATCAACATTACGTAAATTTTCAAATGGGATTACATGCACTGACATACTTATCCTTAAATTCATGAGTTGATGACTCACTTAAACCATGGGATTACACCCAAAATTTAGTAGTAGATTGTAAGCTGTAGTTAAGCATTTTTATAAGTGGATTGCTTCACGTGATTTTATTCACGTTATTTTACAGTTTAATTAGATGGTAGAAACAGATTATTAAATTGGAAATTAATAAATAACTTAACTTAAATGTTTCCATCTGTTAACCATTGTGCCAAATAACCATGCATATGTCACGCAAGAGCAGATCAAATAATCACTTTAATTGTGTATTTCAGTCATGTTGTAAAATATTTAGTTTAAAAAATGTTCAAAATTAAAAAAGCAGCATAGCTCCGCTACAATGACAGTTATATTTTTTTAAATGAATTTTAAAGAAAAGCTTTTGATGGCTATTGAAAAACTAAAGCTTGCGAGGCAAGTCAATGTAAAAGTAACAGCACGTTTGCATATGGGGTTTTTTGATCTTAATGGCAGTATAGGTCGACGTTTTGGTAGTATTGGTTTGTCGCTAGATGCGCCAGTGACTGAAATTAAAATGCAAGTAATTGAAAGCGCTCAAATAAAACTTCAGAATGATGAGCGTGTTGCTAAAATTGTTCAAAACTTCATAACATCGTTTAATTTGCAAAAAAACTTTAATGTTGTCTGTATACAAGAGATTCCAACGCATGCAGGTTTAGGTTCAGGTACGCAATTGACCTTGGCTATCGGTAATGCAATTAACCTTTTGTGCGGTTTAGATTTGAGCCTGCAGCAGATTGCTGAAGTTGCTCAGCGTGGTGCGCGATCTGGAATCGGTGTTGGCACGTTTGAGTACGGCGGCATGGTGGTGGATGCAGGGCGCGGTGCTACTACGCATGTGCCGCCAGTGATTGCGCGAGCAGCTTTTCCAAAAAATTGGCGCATTTTATTAATATTTGATAGTAGCAATGTAGGCACACATGGTGAACAAGAGCTGCATGCTTTCCGAACATTGCCTAACTCAACATTGATTTCTGCAGAAAAGTTAAGTCATCGAATCTTAATGCAGGCTTTGCCTGCATTAGCTGAACAAGACTTAGTGAACTTTGGTACTGCTATTCGTCAGCTGCAACACTATACAGGCGAATACTTCGCACCAATACAAGGCGGTATTTATGCTAGTCAATCAGTGGGACAAGCTTTAAACTATT
>JAYVTW010000024.1:0-5353 GCA_043788445.1 Methylophilaceae bacterium | reverse complement strand
ATGAGTATTATTGACTGCTTTTTAATCGAAAACTAGAGCGGCTTGCAAGCGCTTAATTTGCTTTGTTAAGCCGCTTTTTCCAGTAGCATACAATGTGATTTTAAAAGGGTAAAAAGAGTAAGGTACCTAAATTTTGTATCACATGTGTTATAAAGCGTTGGGATTTCTCAGCTAGGGCAATGGCGTACAAATCTGTACGCCCTATCATTTTTCCAAACTCTCGCTCAAATGAAAGATTGCTATTGTCATCAATTTGATTAGTAATCAGATATAAACTTCCTCGAGTATCACGCGCTGTAGAAAGCTTCCAAACAGCAATTTCAAAATTACGCGCTACATTATAAACATGTTGAGGATCTATGCTATCTGTTAAAAAGTGCTCACTTTTGCTACCATGTGCTTTAATCAACATGGTTTGCAGCCCGACAATAAACGGTAAAACACGGTCACCTTCGTAATCAGGATTAAAAGAAAGAAATATCGCATCGGTGCCTTGCAGATTATTAATCGATTCAAACTTCCAATCACGGTCTCCTTTAAATACCCAATCCACCATCTTATCCAGATTATCAGAGGTGCTTTTTTGTAGTTCGTGAGGGTTGCGCTTATAAAGCTTTGTCATTAAATTCCGCAAGCTTTGCGTATTTTCGCGCATTTCGATATCGGCCATACGGTCCATATCGTTTTTTGCGAGTTGGCTGATATAACTTCGATCGCCTTGAACGGGAATTGGTTTGCTGGGAATAGGTTCAGAAGTCGCACAAGCGCTTATCGTAAAGCTGAATATAAGCAATAAATAACGGTATGTGCTCATATCAAAATTAAAGCTTATTATTACTCATAAATTAAGATTATGACTTATAAAATTTTTTATTCAAACAGACTAACTTATTTATGTATGATGCGTTCTTTAGGAAAAATGACGCTAAACGTGCTGCCTTCGCCCAACACACTTTTGATGTCTAATTTTGCTTGATGGCGAGTAAGTATATGTTTAACGATAGATAATCCAAGGCCAGTACCGCCTGTTTGACGACTGCGGCTCCGGTCAACACGGTAAAAACGTTCTGTCAGCCTGTCAATATGGCGTTGCTCAATACCAATGCCAGAATCTTTAACACTAAAAACAGCGGTCTTTACGCCAGATTTATCTTCTATATGCCAACGTATATGTATATCACCACCTTGATGGGTATAACGTATCGCGTTACTAACTAAGTTACTTAATGCACTTTGTAGCTCTTCAGCCGCACCAATGATGTTTAAGTTAGCATCTGCTTCTAGCGTGATGTTATGCTTTTCTTGTGCCTTGTTTTTAGGATGACGGTCTTCTTGTGCCGTTGTTTGACTGAGTGCTTTTGCATCATTAACCAGCATATTAAGCATATTACCCATATCAATTTCGCTGTTTTCTGGACTTTGGGCATTGCTCTCAATTTGAGACAAAGTCAGCAAATCCTCAATTAGTCTTCGCATACGGCTGGTTTGTTCTTGCATCATGCCAAAATATTGGCGGATGCTTTCTGGTACTGCACCATCCATATCCGTGAGGGTTTCTAAAAAACCACCGACTACGGTGAGTGGTGTGCGCAACTCATGCGATACATTGGCAATAAAATCTCGCCTCATAGATTCTAGCTTTTCAACAGAAGTCACATCGCGGCAAATCAGCAGTTTTTGTTTAGTACCAAAAGGCACCAATTGAATTTCTAACGTAGTTTCAGTTTTATGATCTGGGCTAATCTCGGTCTTGGTCCAAGATTTTATTTTAATAGGGTCAGTATAGTTCTGGCTTTGCAAGTAAGCAATAAAATCACCATCGCGAACTAAATATTGAACTGGCTGATATTCATCTTGACTCAAATTTAAACCGAGTTGCAATTCAGCAGGTGGGTTACACCATTCAATTTTATTATCTGCATTCAGTACAACTACCCCATCAGGTAAGGCACTAGCAGCATGGCGGAAACGCCCAAGGGCAGAGCTTAAATGGGTTTGGCTACGACTATGGCGGCGCAGCTCATGGTAAAGCGCAGCGAAAATGTCTTCCCATACGCCAGAACCATTAGGGATATCTTTCATATTAGCTGTTTTTAACCATTGTGAGAGATGGTACAGCCAGTATAAGTGGGCAATTAGATAGAAAAAAAGCCCAATAGATAAAGTGATGAGTGCCGTTATGGCATCAGTTGCGACCCAAGTGATGAGGCACGTGAATGAGAGGGCGAGAATAAGCCAAAATGCATTCCAGCGGATATCTTGCAACTTAAGTTACCTTTGGTTGGCTTTTAAATAGCGAAAACTTATTATACTTGTGCCTAGTAGTGAATTCACTCTTAAACGCTAACTTTATATTACTTATGTATTAAGTTAGCTTAAAACTATTCGCTTAAATGTGTAGATAAACGGTAGCCTACACCACGCACTGTTTGAATTAAATCTTCATGATTTGACACAGATAGCGCATTGCGTAAGCGACGAATATGAACATCGACTGTCCTATCCTCTACAAAAACGCGGTCACCCCATACTTTATCTAGCAATTGACTACGCGTATGGACTCGCTCAGTATTAGTCATGAAAAAGTGCAGTAATCTAAATTCAGTTGGACCTAACTCAATTGTTTGTTCATTGCCAGTGACGCGGTGTGAGCTTGGATCAAGTCGTAAACCACTAATTTCAATTGGATCATCAGTCATTTGCGGTGCGCGACGGCGAAGTACCGCTTTAATTCGCGCATTGAGTTCACGTGGGCTAAACGGCTTAGTAACATAATCATCAGCACCGACTTCTAAGCCACGCACTTTGTCGTATTCATCACTACGTGCTGTAAGCATAATAATTGGAATAGCTTTAGTTAGTTCGTCTGATTTTAAACGGCGTGCAAATTCAATCCCACTCATGCCAGGCAACATCCAATCTAACAAAATTAAATCAGGCAGCGTTTCTCGCAGCAACCCTAGCGCGATTTCTACACTTAAAGCACGAATGGCATTGTGTCCTGCCTGAGTGATATTTAGCGCTAATAATTCTTGGATTGCTGGTTCATCTTCCACTACAAGTATATTGGCAGGCATATACTGATCCTCATGATTTATAATTTTAGCTATTTTATGACGCTATTGTGACATTTTTATGAAACCAATCGTCTTAAGATAAAGGCAGGTTAATTAAACAAAGCAATAAATAATTCAAAATTAATTTGGCATGAATAGCCAATTGCAACACTATTTGTTAAGCTAATCAATAAGTTTAAAGTTCTACATAATATAAATCGTTAGTATTCTCACAGTTTATTAAATCATCAAGGGGCCTAGTGCATGTTAAGCTTTTTATCTAAGTTTTTATCCAAGGAAAATATCACCGCGAGCCCAACTTATAACCGATGGTTAATTCCACCAGCTGCTTTGGCAGTACATTTGTGTATCGGTATGGCCTATGGATTCTCAGTATTTTGGAAGCCACTTGGTAAAGCTATCATGGATGCAGATGGCAAGCCTGTAGCAGCTTGTGCAGCTGGGGCATCTACTTTAGGCGAGAAGCTAACTGGCACTTGGCACGCTTTATTTGCCACGGATTGTAACTGGACACAATTTGATTTGGGTTGGATGTACACCTTATTTTTTGTATTGCTTGGCTGTTCTGCTGCATTGTGGGGTGGTTGGCTAGAGCGCTCTGGCCCACGTAAAGCGGGCTTAGTGGCTACACTGTGTTGGTGCGGTGGTTTGTTGATTTCAGCTTATGGTATTTATACGCATCAATTATGGATGATGTGGCTAGGTTCAGGCTTTATAGGAGGTGTTGGGCTGGGCTTGGGATATATTTCCCCAGTTTCTACCTTAATCAAATGGTTTCCAGACCGTCGCGGTATGGCAACTGGTCTTGCAATTATGGGCTTTGGTGGTGGTGCGATGATAGGCTCGCCACTAGCAACAAAACTCATGGCGCACTTTGCAACACCAGTGCAGCTTGGTGTTTGGCAAACTTTTGTTACTTTAGCGATAGTTTATACCGTGTTTATGCTGATAGGCTCGCTTAGCTATCGTGTGCCACCTTTTGGGTGGCAACCAGTGGGTTGGGTACCTCCTATAAAAGCTAAAAACACGATGATTGCAGTTCATCATGTACATCTAAAAAATGCGCACAAAACGCCACAATTCTGGTTGTTATGGCTAGTGCTGTGCATGAATGTATCTGCTAGCATCGGCATTATCGGTGCTGCAGCACCGATGTTACAAGAGACTTTTGGTGGTGCATTAATTAGTAAGCCAGATATTGGTTTTGCTGATATTAAAAAAGATGAGGCGCTGACAGCTGCGGCTGCTGCAGTTGGTGCAGGTTTTGTTGGTTTGATTTCATTATTCAATATTTTTGGCCGCATTGCTTGGGCAAGCTCATCGGATAAATTAGGTCGTAAAAAAACCTACTTCATTTTCTTTGTGCTTGGCGCATTGCTTTACGTGTCTGTATCAGTGCTAGCGGGTTCAAAATCACTCGCCTTATTCGTGGCTAGCTTTTGTATCATTACCTCGATGTATGGTGGCGGGTTTGCAACGATTCCAGCCTACTTGGCTGATATGTTTGGCACGCAATTCGTTGGAGCTATTCACGGAAGACTACTCACCGCTTGGTCCACCGCTGGTATTGTTGGGCCAGTGGTGGTGAATTATATGCATGATGTGCGCCTAGAGGCTGGTATACCATTTGATCAAGTATATGCGCCCATTTTTTATGTGTTAGCGAGCATGATGGTGGTCGGCTTTATTGCCAATTTATTAATTAAGCCAGTCGCAAACCAATACTTTATGACAGAAGCAGAGTTAGTGGCAGAAAAAAGAATTGCGCACGAGAAGTCATTGGCCGTAGTTGATAGAAGCCTGATATCTGAAGCAAAAGATTTTCAACCATTAGCAATTGCGGCTTGGTTACTTGTACTTGTCCCGATTGGTTTTGGTATATGGAGTACGGTGCAAAAAGCTGCGATATTGTTTGGTTAAATGATTAAAATCCGATGCCAATGGGCAAAAACGCTCATAGAAACGGCTTATCACGATATTGAATGGGGTGTGCCAATGCATGATGAGCGTACTTTATTCGAATTTTTGATATTAGAAGGTGTACAAGCAGGTTTAAGTTGGTTAATTATTTTACAAAAACGCGCACGTTATCATGAAATTTTTGATTACTTTGATGTACATAAAGTCGCGTTTTATGATGAAAATAGAGTGGCATCGCTATTGGCAGATACTGGGATTGTGCGTAATCGTTTAAAAGTCGCTGCAGCAATTAACAATGCTCAGCGATTTTTACAAGTTCAAACAGAGTTTGGTAGTTTTAATACTTATTTGTGGGG
>JAYVTW010000023.1:0-20032 GCA_043788445.1 Methylophilaceae bacterium | reverse complement strand
TTGTAAGCAAAGCCTAAATCAATGGTTATTCCACGTAGTTTTTCTTCTTGTAAACGGTCTGTATCAACTTGAGTTAACGCATAGACTAATGCAGATTTTCCATGGTCAATATGACCGGCTGTACCTATTATCACGCTTATTCCCCCACGGATTAAGTTTGTAAATATTCTTTTACTAAAGTGCTTTAGAAATCATTACTAAATTTACTTAGCTAGCTCTAAAACTTTTTAAAAAGCCTTCCCGCATTACTGCGGAAAGGCTCAAGTCAAACTTTTCTCAATTAAAAATTACTTTTTAATTGTTGTTTCTGCAAGCTCCAACACTGTCGTGCGGTATGGCGTGAAGTTCACGCGATTACTTACCGCATACAATTTAGATGGCGCATACAAGAACAAGACATTAGCTTGATCATGCACATAGCGATCCATTTGTTTTGTTAAAGCTTCTTGCTTAGTAGGATTGTTAACAATCTTTTGTGCAAGCGCATCAAAACCAGCATCTTCTGGCATGTTACGGAAACCACCATCTTTGCCGAAGAACTCACGGAACACAACGCCATAAGGATAATCAGGTGACCAGTCAAAATGCTCAACTAGTTTAATATCCCAATTATCACCTTTGCCAGATGTATCCACGGTAGCACTTACGCCTGATGCTGCTAAGCTTTTAACAATTGCATCAGCAATGGCTTTGTGGCCATCATCCGAAGCAATTACTAAACTAGATACACCAGCTTTTGCTAAAATTGGTTTAGCTTTAGCCGGAGTATATGCATAAGATTTCAAACTATTATCATATGCATACGAACCCTTAGTAATCATTGATGGCATTTGTGTGCCGAAGCCCAGAGAACCTTCTTTAATCACTAATTGTTTATCGACAGCATTATTAATTGCTTTGCGAAGATTGATGTCGGTCCATTTAGAACCAGCTTTATTCTCGTTAAATACGCCAACAAGAACAGTCTTCGCTTTGCTTTCAACAAGATGTGCTTTTTTGCTACTTTTCAATGCAACTGCTTCAGTCGGTGTCAACTCAGTCACAATATCAACTTTTCCACCTTTTGCGACTTCTTCGAGCGCTTCAGCTTTAGAAATAATATTGTCAAACTTGATGCTTACCTTTGGTTTACGGGCCGGGTTCCAATAATTCGGATTAGGTTCCATCAACACGGTTGGTGAGCGTTTATCAAGCTCTGAAGTACCTTCTTTGAGAATAAACGGACCAGTCCCCCACGGACCAGCAGCGCCTATGACTCACCAATGACCTTCAGCATTTTTTTTCTTCTGGTCAACGAACGCAAGTTCATTCCAGAATTTAGTACTACCTACATGCATGCCACGTAATTTCATGATCGCTGAACCATCTGGCTCAGGAAACTTGAAATTAATAGTGTGGTCATCAACCACTTCCATCGAGCTATCTTTCGCAAAATTCAGGAAAGCGCCTGGAGGATGTGGATTAACCCACTTCTGAACTTCGTCATAACTGCGACGAAATGTCTGAGCATTGAGTTTCTCACCATCTTGAAACTCTACATTTTTACGTAGTTTGATTTGTAACGTTTTGTCATTTAACCAAGTTTCCTTTTCGGCAAGACTTGGCGTACTGCGGCCATCTGAATTAACACGGACAGTTTCTTCCATGGTATTCCAAGTGATCCATAACCAGTTTACTGGCGACGGATCGACCACTGTGACGACGTCATTAGCAGCGGCAGATGTCGCATTTAAACCAAAGCTTAATGCCAAGGCCGATGCGAGCACGCTGAGCTGTTGTACAGGTCTTTTAATCGACATGCTAACTTCTCCTTCTAACAGTGCTTCATTAACGAACAAACTGGTGACTATTTGCTCAAAAAATTATCTCCAGCTTCCACGCCAGAAACGCCTTAAAACTCACCATTTATTGCACATATTAAGTGCAAAAATAATTATTTATGCGTTAATAATGTGCATACTATTTGATTGTATACTCAATAAACAGTAATTGTAAATTAATTGTTACACAATTATGTTGTTAATGAATAGCATCGGATAAACAGCAAATTAATTCTTAGGAAAATATAGAAATTAGCCAATGATATTGTTATTAGTTGGTGCATTTTCTGTACAAACAATTTAGATTTTTTGCTAAGGACTAAGTGTCAAATTTTCAGTATTAAGCTTAACTATCGTTTTAAAGTAATACTCAATGAAGTTTTTAATTCACAGGAACAGATTGCTTTTTGCAAAATACGTTTGCTAATTTCACAAACCCAAATAATAAGTTTCCATGCATAGCGACTATTGCTTATCTATCTATGGTTAGTTAACGTTGATGATAATCTCAACAATAAATTTTTTACTCACTTTTATCGCAGTGACTGCTTTTGCGGGGAATTCCAATGAATTATTTAAAGATAATGCATTTGGAGTTTTCGCAATAATCATCTATCTATCACTAACACTTCATCCCATTTTGTTGTGTAACTTGGGCTTTTATTCTCTTGCTTCATTCGCCAAGGACGCTTAAACCCTTCAGACGCAAGCTTTAATGATTCTTTACCTATTTTCCGGTTAATGCTATCGAGCACACTCATCAACCTGGCTGATTTGTCAGATGGGAGTGCAATGCTGAACATGTCGGTTTGGCATGACTCACCATCTACTAGATTCCCCAACATAACGCCAGCCTTTTGATAGTTATAGCCAGGCTTATAAAGTTTCTTAAGCCCCCATAGCGCAACGCCAACAAGAGTTCTCGTATCATCTGTTGGACTAGGTAAGGGAATAGTGATGCTATCGCCGTAGTTTTCCTCTGGTTTAATAAAAGGACTTGTACGAATATAGACATGAATTGAACCAGCAAAGGACTTTTGTTGGCGTAGCTTCTCAGCAGCCGTGCTAATGTAAAGACTCACTGATTCACTTAAGCTACCTATATCCATCACCGGTATCCCAAACGAGCGAGAACTCATAATTTGTTTTTTTACTGGTGCTACTTCTTCTAACTCAATACAAACGGTGCCATTGAGTTCACGTATTGTTTTTTCCATGAGGACACTAAATTTATTACGCAGTGTTTCTGTATTGGCGTGCTTGAGGTCGAGAACGGTATTCACACCAATGGCTTGCAGCTTAGGTGCAAGTTTTCTTCCAATGCCCCATACTTGACCCACCTCAACTTGCGCTAAAAGTTGCTCTAATGCTTCCTGAGACATTTGGTTGAAGTTGCACACGCCATTGAACTCAGGCTGCTTTTTGGCACAGTGATTTGCTAATTTTGCTAATGTCTTCGTTGAGGCGATACCAACACACACCGGTAATCCAGTCCACTCAAGGATGCGCTTTCGCATTTGTTGACCGTAAACTAACAAGTCACGTCTTTTGAGTTCGGTCAGATCTAAAAATGACTCATCAATTGAATATATTTCTTGTTCAGGACTAAATTCACTCAGAATCGACATGACTCGGTTACTCATATCCGCATATAGTGCATAGTTGCTAGACAAAGCGACTATACCATGTTGCTTGGCTAGGTCTTTTAGCTTGAACCACGGGGCACCCATGCTAACACCTAGCGCTTTAACTTCATTTGAACGAGCGACTGCACAACCATCGTTATTACTTAACACAACAACAGGTCTGCCTATAAGGCTTGGATTAAAGACACGCTCGCACGAAACGTAAAAGTTATTTACGTCGATTAATGCAATATTCCGCATGCTTAGAACTTACGCACGGAAGCAGTAATGACTCCCCAAACTTCAAATTGCATACCTTCTTTGATTTCAATATTCTTAAACTTATCACTTGGGTTGGCTTTAAGAAGCAATGGCAGGCCATCTTTAGTTTTAGAGAGAATCTTCATCGTAAATTCACCATCAACAATCGCCACTATAGGCTTGCCAATTTTGGCCCTTATAGAACGATTAACGACTGCATAATCCCCTTTGAAGAGATTTGCATCAATCATGGAGTCTCCTCCGACTCTTACCATAAAGGTGGCATTAGGTTCTATTTCAAGGAAATCATTGAGATCAAGTCGCTTTTCAATATGGTCATCTGCAGGTGATGGAAATCCTGCAGAAACACTTGTTGAGTATAGGGCTACAAGGGCATTCTTAGAGTATTTGACAGGTCCAATGAACTCCATCGCATCTTCATCGCTATTCAGCGCTTTTTTACGTTCATAAGCTTTCAAGAAGTCCCTGATAACCGGTTCAAGACTTATAGGGATACGTTTGACAGAGGTAGGTTCTTTGAATTTTCCCGTACCCACCTTACGTCCTTGACCGGGTTTGTTTTTGGACAAACTTTCCAAACCTAACGGTTCATTATTACTTGATTTATTAGTAGTTATTAATTTCATTTAATTATTGTAACAATAATTATAGGTTTAAGTATCTATTCCAAACATTAATTTTAATCTGCTGATAAACTGCCTAAATATTTGGTGATAACCAATATTCAGATCGATGGTCTAGAATTGTTGGGCTGTTTAAGAAAACTCTTACTTAAAATTGATTAATTTTTAATGACAAAAAATATACCCAACCTAGAACAGCAACTTCAAAACCTCAAAGATCTTGGTTACCGCTTTACTCGTCCTCTTGAAGTGAGAACCAGCTATCTAACAGAACCTACCAATAACAAAATGTTGCGTGCGGTTATTCTTGATACGGAGACTACAGGTACTGACTATATGCACGATAAAGTCATTGAATTGGGTATGGTAGCTTTTGATTACTGCCCACATACTGGCATGATTGGCGATGTGCATGGCACCTTTAATCAACTAGAGGATCCGGGGATTCCGATTCCACCAGAATCAACTAAAGTGCACCATATCACTGATGACATGGTCGCGGATAAACATATCAATGATGATGAAGTTGAAGACTTTATTGCTTCCGCTTCACTTATCATTGCGCATAATTCGAAATTCGATAGACACTTTGTTGAGCCAAGATTTCCTATTTTCAAATCAAAACCTTGGGCATGCTCTTTTGCTCAGATTGATTGGGCAGCAGAGGCATTGGGGAGTAGTAAGCTAGAGTTTCTTGCCTACCGCTCTGGTTTTCATTATGAGGGTCATAGGGCATCAACGGATTGCCATGCTCTCTTAGAAGTGTTGCACTGCGCTCCAACTGAGTCAGGCATTCTACCGATGAAAAAAATGCTGGATAATGCCAGACTCAAGGAATACAAAATATCTGCGCTGCAGGCACCGTTTGAATCTAAAGATCTCTTGAAGGCGCGAGGCTATCGCTGGGATGCAGAGCGTAAAGTTTGGCATACATTGATTCAGGAATCTTTATTCACAGCTGAAGCAGAATGGCTGAAGTCAAAAGTCTACATCGATAAAAAATGTAAAATAGAACGTGAGAGCGTTGATGCCTTTAATCGTTTTTCTGACCGTATTGGTATTCTGGAGTTAATTAATTGCTAAAGATTATATATACTTTAATCATGGTTTTAATCAGCTCAAATGCAATGGCTGAAAGTCACCGTAGCCAAAAAGCAAAGACTATTTTTAAATACTCACATCCATGCCCTTCTACTAATAGAAGTAAGGGCTCATGCCCAGGCTATATAATTGACCATATTAAACCACTTGCTTGTGGTGGTGCAGACGAGGCAAGTAATATGCAATGGCAGACTAAAGCGGAAGGCAAAGCTAAGGATAAATGGGAGCTGAAAGGTTGTTAATCATGTCTGACACATTACAATTTCAACAATATCTTAAATTGGCTGACCAACTAGCGTTGAATACCACGAGAGAGGATCTAGATCAATGTACACGTCTACTAGCATTCAATCTTGCACACTATGAGGCTGAGTATGAACAGCTCCCACTCGATGAAACATTGGAATTTGTCTATTTAGATTTCCTTAATGAAGAACAATTAAAATTATTAAGTTCTGGTCTGGAAACTATGGTCGGCATGCTTGGTGGCATCGTTCAGGGATTTGATACTAAAGAAATACATTGAAGCTACCTTCACACATTTACTTAGATTTGGAAACCACTGGCGCCACTCCGCTTAAGGATCGCATCACGGAAATAGCGTTAATCCGTTACGAAGGTGGTATTGAAGTCAGCCGTTGGGAGACTTTAGTTAATCCAAATGTTTCAATATCGCCCTTCATTCAACAACTCACTGGGATTACTAATGAAATGGTTCAGAATGCGCCAACCTTTAAAGAGGTGGCTGCCGAACTGCTGGATTACTTAAATGGTGCAGTTTTATGTGCGCACAACGCGCGCTTTGATCATGGCTTTCTGAAGAATGAATTCAAACGTATCGGTATAGATCTTCGCCAGAAGGTGTTGTGCACTGTCAAGCTATCCCGCAAGTTATATCCCGAACATCGCAGTCATGGACTTGACGCGGTCATCACTCGACACGGCCTTGCTTGCAGCGCACGACATCGCGCCATGGGTGACACTGAGGTATTAGCCCTGTTCGTTGCGCATGCCATGCGTGAACTTGGTCAAACAAAGGTTATACAAACATTCAATGATCTTCTAAAAGGGTCAACCCTGCCTAGTGGCGTTGACGCTGCAATATTGGATGACTTACCTGAGTCACCAGGTGTCTATCTTTTCTTCGGGGAAAACTCATTACCACTCTACATTGGTAAGAGCGTTAATATTCGTTCACGCGTGATGTCTCACTTTAGTAGTGATCATGCCTCTACTAAAGAAATGCGTATAGGTCAGGAAGTAAAACATGTTGAGTGGATAGAAACTGCGGGAGAGTTTAGTGCCTTACTGTTAGAATCCAGGCTCGTGAAAGAGCGCCAGCCAATCTACAATCGCCAGCTTAGACGAGAGCGTCAGCTGTGTTCATGGCGAATTGCAAGCTCATCAGACTCCAAACCCTTAGTGACCTTAGTTAGAGAGGATGAGTTTGATCCTTCAAGTATAGGTCAGCTCTTTGGCACATTTCGTACCAAGCGTCAGGCAACCGAAGTATTACGACTGATTGTCGATAGGCATAACCTATGTGCAAAAATGATTGGTCTAGAAACTGGCAGTGGTGCATGTTTTGGTCATCAACTCAAACGCTGCCTTGGTGTTTGTGTAGGCAAAGAAAAACCAGAGATTCACTATTTAAGACTGCAACAAGCACTTGCTAGCCATAGGCTCAAGAGTTGGCCATATGATGGACCGATTGGCCTCCGTGAAAGTGATAGCTTGAGCGCAAAGACAGCAGTGCATGTATTTCAGAACTGGTGTCATATTGGGACAGTGAATGAAGAGAGTGAGCTTCATGAGCTAATGAATTCAAGATCTGCACTAACTTTTGACCTTGATACCTATAAGTTACTATCTAAAGAGCTTGGGAAAAGTAATATAGAAATTATTCAATTTGGCGCTACAAAATATCAGCAAGAAGTAGGTGATGACACTCAGAGATTGGAAACCTGCTTTGAATAGGTTTACTTGTCAATGTGTGAAGAGGTTACCTAAGCAGTAATTAACCGATATTTATACTAAATTCAGAATACCCTCCCGTTTAGCGATATTGATTCAAATATAAAATCTAAGATTATGTATAAATATGTAAAATAGAAAAAAAAACAATTTTAAGGATACAAATGACCATTAAAGCAATAATTCTGCAAACTGGTGGCGGTTTCGACAAAGTGACAATAGGCACTCGGCCCGCTAAAGAGCCAGGAGTTGGTGAAATTACAGTTCGCCTTCATGCCAACTCTCTTAATTATCATGACTTTGCAGTTGTTAGTGGTATGTGGGGGCCATCTGAACCCAGGATTCCGATGGCTGATGGTGCAGGCGTCGTTATTGCCATAGGTGAAGGTGTTTATGAATTTTCGATAGGTGATGACGTTGTAAGTACTTTTTTCCCAACTTGGCTGGCTGGAGAGCCCTTAGTTGAAGGTTTTGCAACCACTCCAGGCGATGGAGTTGATGGCTACGCACGGGAAACAGTAACAGCTTCTGTAAATGCATTCACGCTTGCGCCCAAAGGTTGGAGTCATTTGGAGTCTTCTACACTATCCACAGCGGCTTTAACCGCATGGCGCGCATTAATGTCAGATGACGCCTTGAAACCTGGTGATACTGTATTAGTGCAAGGTACAGGGGGCGTATCTATTTTTGCGTTACAATTTGCAAAAATGGCTGGGGCTACAGTGATTGCTACCTCTTCAAGCGATGATAAGTTAGAGAAGCTAAAAATGCTTGGTGCGGATCATTTAATCAATTATCGAAAAATTGCCAACTGGGGTGAAGTTGCTCGTGAAATTACAAACGGACGTGGAGTAGATCACGTAGTTGAAGTAGGCGGCCCTGCAACACTAAATCAATCTATGCTTGCTGCACGTGTAGGAGGACATATATCAGTAATTGGTATTCTTACAGGATTAGGGGGTGATGTCTCTATCGTAACAGCCTTAGTTAAGCAACTGCGATTGCAAGGATTGATTGTAGGAAACCGTACCCAACAGCAAGAAATGGTGAGAGCCATTAATGCAAATAAAATGCGGCCAATTATTGATCAAGTTTTTCCTCTTGAGAATATTGTTGAAGCTTTTCGATATCAGGAAACCAACAAGCATTTTGGGAAAATTTGCTTGGAAATGTAATTGACCTTAGAGGTAAATGGCCTTCTCATAAAAGCCATCCCAGGGCATTTGGTGCTTAAGGGGTCAGTTGTGGCGTAAAGCTGCCCTTACTGTCACCCGGTATAACAATCGGCAGCCACCAAACATATCTTTGAGGCTTTGACTGCTATTATCATTGTGGGTGTTATCAGAAGCGTTGCTTACTGTCTTGTACTTATCTTGAACAAGATGCTTTGCCACTTAGGGGCTTATAGGGCAAGTTCTATAAGCTTTTTAGTGCGTTGCTTGAATAACCCTATCTCACCAATTAAATCATTAGGCTTTTGATAATGAGCCAGTCATTCGTCAACTAACTCGTTAGGTAACTCATTTGAAGATTTGCTTTTTGTTGTGTCATTTTTAATCACTTTCTTTAAAGAGTAGTTTCATGCAAAGTGACGTCTAGACAAAATTATTAACACCCTCTACTTCAAAACTAAAGTTATTTACTTTATCTTTTAATTTATTCAGCCTTAATATACCAATATTTGCAATGTCGTTGTCTAGGTTATTTGCTCTTAAAATGGTTGCAACTTTGGAGCCCTCTTCAATAGTATGTGACAACTGTATTAAAATAAATTTCAGGTCAAAAGAAAGCTCATGATTTACTTCAACTACTGCTTGACCAGTAGTAGCCGAACCTGAAAAAAAATCAAGAACAATATCATCTTTGTCGCAAACGGACAAAATGAAGAGCTTTATCATTTCTACGGGCTTAGGCGCATCAAATATGTCTTTGA
The DNA here is from genome assembly GCA_043788445.1 of Methylophilaceae bacterium. GTDB lineage: Bacteria > Pseudomonadota > Gammaproteobacteria > Burkholderiales > Methylophilaceae > JACMMS01. The sequence continues at coordinate 10,674 of JAYVTW010000023.1, read as the reverse complement.
GGCCAAGCCTTTCAAGATCATGATTTCCTTGCCTAGAGTAAAAACTTAATATACTCATTAGTGAATCTTTAGATTCAAGTAATAGACTTTTTTTGTATGGTCTACCTTCTTTAAAAACCACTTGATTATTATCAAGCAGTTTTTTTACTTTATCAGCACCAGCCCAGCTTCTCGTCTTTAATGGTTCTAATCTTATTTCATATTCAGGGATAGTAAGCGTGTTAGGCTTTCCAGGCATAGAAAGATCTTTTGCAAAATAAATGTTCCCCACAGGATCAACTAAGTTGTAATTTTTTAGCCAACTAAAACCGTCAACATGCTTATAGTGTTTGAGTAAAGCATTCAAGTGTTTTTGAGCTTCCTGTTGGCCAGATTTCTTAAAAAGAGATTTAACCTCTTTACTAACCCTATTAATTACTTGAGAATAGGATGGTATATTTATTCTTAATGTTTGAAATCTCTTAGTTTTTTGTTTGTTTTTTGCATAACAAAGAACATATTCATGTATTGTATTTATATGTTTAGAGTCGCTTCTAGTTGCCTGCCTGGTAATTAATGTGCCTAGATGATTCTTCTGACCGAAGATTTGATCGCATAAAGTTTTCAGTGAGGCGAACTCACTGTCGTCTATTGAAATAAATATCACACCATCCTCTTTGAGAACCCTTTTAGAGTGATGCAATTTGGGTAAGATAAAAGACAGCCATTCTGTAGACTTTCTTTTATCGTTGTAAATAAACTTAGAGCCAGTGTTATAAGGTGGATCAATATAGATAAGTTTAATTGAGTTTTTTTCTATTTGACTCAACTTATCATCAGCGTCGCCTACTATGTACAGGTTTTTTTTAATCATCTTAACCGCTAATAAACTTATCATAATCAACAAATACTGAACTATTAATATTACTATAACAATATGATTTTGTTATGGAAATTTTACTTATATCACATTTATTTGATTTGGGTGGATCAATGATTTTTAAAGCAATATTTTTTACAAGATTGGTTATGCTTGTGCTTTGAGTGCTCCGTGTTGATGTGTAAGCCACTTTTCTTACAGATTCCTCTAAAAAATCACCTATTAGTGGATTTTGGCCGTATACCATAGCTATTAACTCAGCCATACCATCCGATAGTGCCACTGCTAGAAAAAGCATTGAATTTTTAAACGCCTCAGCTTTTTCAAGATTAATATCATTAGATGTGCCACCCTATGTTGATGAAGAAAAACCGGCTTGTTTATCTTCTAAATAATGTCCAGAAATTGTTTTTTTATCCTCTAAAGTGAGATTTGGCGACCCAATCTTACAGCGAGCTGCTAATGTCTATTATTCTAATCTACTTAGAACTAATGAAGAGTTAAACGGTATAATAAAATAACAGCTATCATTAATGAGTGGCGTAGATATGAGTAAATTAACTCTAGAAACAGTGGGCGGTGTAGTGATGTTAACTGTTAAAGCTTCTAGCAAAGCCAGAGTAGATAAAATCATTTAAATTACTCGCTCAGCCCTTTCAATTAAAATGATGAGGAGTAATGTGAGGTTGGCATAGCGTAAGACCCTGAATGATGAATAGTTGATCAAATTTTATAAAGTTAATCAACCTCTATGAGCAACCTATGTGATTGTAGAATTTGGTTGAGATAATAAGTAAACGTTATTAAGCCAGATAACTCAAGCTTTAAACGAATGAACAGCACTTTATCAAGAGTTAAGCACGGGGCATTAAATTAAATCGCTCGTTTTTCCGTTTTGTTTGATGTTTGTGTACTTACCCAAAATCTTTGCGTGATAGCTTAAGCCTCCAACAATCTCCTCAACAACACATAGCAAAAAATCATAAACATTTTCTTAAGGTACATGGATGGATAACAAAGAATCAACTGATAAAAGTAATGCTGAAGATCAACAATTGGCTGATCATATTAATCAGAATATTGAAAGCGTCTTGGCTTTTTATAAACGTGAAGAAGAAAAACTAAGCCACTTTCAACTTTTTATTGAAAAATGTACTGACATAATTGGTCAGCCCTATTTTCTAGGTCTAATTCTGTTATTTGTCGCATTTTGGGTAATTGCAAATCAGATAGCAGTTACTATTGGTTGGCGTGACCTCGACCCAGCCCCTTATGTAGCGCTACAGGGAATAGTGAGCCTTTGCGCTTTAATTACAACAACAATTGTGCTCATCAAGCAAAATCGCTTAGGCAAATTTGAAGAACAGCGAGCACATCTTGAATTGCAAGTAAATTTACTAACCGAGCAAAAAGCTACCAAGATCATTAACTTGATAGAAGAGTTACGAAAGGATCTACCTATGGTCAAGAATCGACACGATACAGAAGCCGAAGCACTTCAACAGCCGACGAATACAGAGCACGTACTAGCAGCTCTAGACGAGTGGCACGAATCAGAAAAATCGACTTGATAAAAGTCTACAAGCAGCACAATCCAAGCAAGCGCTATTGGTTGTATTAACTAGGAGGTTTAGCATCTCCCCTGCAGAATTAAGACTATCCGTACCCATAACGGCCATACATTACAAACTAAATTGTATTGGCCTATCTCAGATCTAGGCATACTGCCTGTGTATATTAAACCAGCCACACCTAGATTCAATGACAGAGTAGAACGATTTTATTGCACAGATAAGCGAAACTTATACCCAATGCTAGATTACGATAGTGATGTGGACTTAAGACAGAAGCTTGGGCAATGGAAGGATGACTACAACATCTTCAGAGCAGGTTCAGCACACAAAGGAAAAACACCAGATACAATGATTAAGCTGAGCATCTTGGGTAATATTGTGATGTCAGCCTAAGTCGGATAAAAGACAGAGATTGGTCTGGATGACGATCTGTGGATAGCATAAACAGATTAGATTAAGTCTCGTTACACAAGCTCTATAAATAGAGCTTTTTTTTATGAAACAAAGGTAAGATATGTTTTATTAGAAAAAACTATTTACACAGATTTTTTTACAGGCTCCATTTTCGTCAACTTAAAGCTTACTAACCTATTCTGTCACGGTTTATTGAGGAGCCATATTTGCAATTATTTTAGCAATCTCGTTACTTACTAAGCCTAAAGCTCTACTATGTGCCTCCACTAAATCATTGTAAGTCATACCAGTTATTGGTTGAGAGTTAGTAATAGTATCGCTATATATTTGGTCATCTTTAAGTCTATGCACTGTATAGTTAACTGTAATAGTGGCATTTGACCCAAGAGTTGATTCAAACTGTTGTACATTGAGCTGCACTTTGTAAGCAATCAGTTTTTCTGCAAGTTTTGTATTTATCGAACTTCCAGGGTAGTAAGTCACATGATGGGTATTGAGTAATGTACTTAAGTTTCTTGCAACAACCCGACCAATTTCTTTTTTAAGTGGCTGTGCCCAACGTTGCTGTTCTAATATTTGCACTTGATTATGTGCAACGTTTATGACCATCTGTGGACGGTCAACTAACTCATTGATTGTTACAGCACCAATATAAATATAAGCGTCGGGTAAGCTTCTTAGTATTGATTGTGTGTTTTCATTTAATTTTTTTAAGTAGTAATTTTGGCTATTTAATGTGTAAAAATTCTCCTTAGGTGATGTGCCAACGCAAGACGTAATCATGATTAAAATGAATAATGGTAGAACAATTATTTTATTTGTTGCCATGACTAATTTTATCATTTGCTATCTTCTTTCTTACCTTTAATTAACGCTTCAGGATGACGCTCCAAGTAATCAGCTAAAGCACGGGTTGACTGTGCTGCCCGTGTTACTTCAAGTAACGTTTCGTGCGCATCTTGTTGTAGCTGTCCATCAGAACCAACGCTATTTTCTATCGCCTTTAATGAACCTTGTGCATTGGCTATTGCTTTTTTTGCTTCTGCTAATGTGCTACGTAAATCAGACAGAGTTTTTCTGGCATCAGGTGCAACTTTTTGATCTAGCTGCGTAATGAGGCTATTAGCACTGTTCAGAGTTGTATGTAAATCGTTCCCAATTGCCTCAAATGGTATTTTATTTATTTTGTTGGCAATTGAAGCTAAATTTACTTGAATCTCCCCTAAGCTGCCTGGCGTTGTTGGTATTTCAAAAGGTATTTTATTGGTGTCAAAAGTCACTTTTGGTAAATTAGGGAAGAAGTCTAAAGCAACGTAAAGCTGCCCTGTCAGTATATTGCTAGTTCGTAATTGACCTCGTAATCCTCTATTGATAAATGACCCAATTAACTCATTAGATGCCAGTTTCTTAATCTCATGTGAATTGCTAATTTTTGAGCGTATTCGATCAGGATAAATGTCTACGGTGACTACCACGTTGATTTTTTTAGTCATCGAATCAACTTCAATACTTGTAGAGATGACTTCACCAATAACTATTCCTCGGAAATCAATTTGTGCTTTAGGCGATAAGCCTCGAACGGACTCTTGAAATACCATCACTCCATGCAATATATTTGTATCAATGACTTTAAGTGCGTCTTCTTCGTTATCAAATGCTCGGAATGATGTATTTTCTGACGCTTGCGGCAATTGATCAACATCGCCAATATTCTCAAAAACAACGCTACCTAGCAACACAGAAACTAAAGACTCCGTGTTAATTTTAACGCCGTTACTATCAAGCTTAATATCAATGCCTTTGGAATGCCAAAAACGAGTACTTGTATTAACAAATCGATCGTAAGGTGCATTAACAAAAATCGTCACGATCACTTGTTTACCATTGGGATTGAGCTCAAACGCCACCACTTGGCCTGCTTGAATATGGCGGAAATAAACTGGTGAACCAATATCTAATGAGCCAATGTCGTCACTGAGTAATGTATATCGATGGCCAGGCAAATCGCTCGTGACAATGGGTTGTTTTTCTAAGCCAACAAATTCTCTGGTAGATTCTGTAGATTTACCAGTGTCCATACCAATATAAGTACCAGCTAACACTGTACTTAAACCGCTAATACTGCCTCCCGAGATTCTGGGTCTAACTACCCAAAAACGGGCATCTTTTACCAGCATGCTTTTAGCTTGTTGAGTAAGTTTTGCTGACACTTCAACTTGACTATGATCTTCACTTAAAGTGATACTTTTGACGGTACCTACATCTACATTGCGGTATTTAATATGCGTACCAATAGCAATACCTTCAGCCGTTTTGAAGGTAATTGTAATATTGGAACCACGCTCTATTAATTCCTGTAAGCCTAGCCATCCTACAACCAAAATAACAACTATGGGAATTAACCAAATAAGCGACATACTTGCGTAACTGCGCGATTGAACAGATGCGTTTGGAATATGAACATTCCCAGTACTTTCTGAAAATGATGTCGCTAATGGTGAATGGGGATCTTCGATCATACTATTCCTTCAAGAGCCGGTCATTTGCAGAAAAATTATTCTTGCTGGCGACTGTCATCAAATTGACTTTTATTCATTATATTTTTATTAGAGAGTTCCGAATCCCAAATGAGTCTTGGGTCAAAAGTTTCTACCGCTAACATCGTTAATACAACCACAGCAGCAAACACCAATGCGCCAGGACTAACTTTAATTTCTGCAAGTGACTTCACTTGTACCAATGTCACTAAAATCGACACCATATAAATATCTATCATAGACCAGCGACCAATATTATGTAAAACCCTATATAATTTTGTGCGTTCTAGGGGATTCCAAGCATTTTTAAATTGTATTGATAATAATAAGCAAGTAAGCGCAACCATTTTAAAAAGTGGCGTGAATATACTCGCAAAAAATACTACAAGCGCTAGATACCAAGAACCGCTATGCCATAAATAAATAATACCGCTCAAAATTGTATCGCGCTGAGCACTAAATAATGAACTAGTATCCATAATTGGCAAAATATTGGCAGGAATATAGAGCACATAAGCTGTAATCAGCAATGCCCAACTGCGTGACAAACTTTTTGGTTTTCGACTATGCAGCCTAGAATTGCAACGTGGACAAACTGCTAATTGATTGCGCGCCAAAGAAACCTTAGGCAAATGGGATACTAGCCCACAAACATCGCACAGAACTTGACCTGAAGATTTGGCTGACGATAATTGATGATGGTTATTGAAAATCAATCTTTGACCATACCTTTTTTGCATCAAAAACTTGTGCCGAAAGGGTAAATAAAATAATCAAACCAGCAAATGCCCAAACTGCAATGCCAACCTTTACTATCATAATAGGCATTAGCTTTACTAAGGCTACTAAGATTCCCAACATAAAAACATCGACTAATATCCAAGTTTTAGCTGTTAAATGTAGCTTATACATATGCGCTATGTTATGCGTTGGCCATCCCTTTTCAAGTTGCGTCAGCATGTAAGCCATGGCAAAGACTTCTAGTATCGGCGCTAGAAAAAGCGTAACGAAAAGGAGCAAAGCAATTAAATTTTGTTGTTGAATGACTAACATCTGAATGATACTAAATAACGTAGCATCAATTACTTTGCCTTGAACAACAATAGTAGCAATTGGGAACAAGTTTGCTATGAGCAGCATAACAATTGCGCTAGCTGTAAAAGCGATTTCTTGATTGCGATGTGGAGGGGTATTTCTATATAACATGGCATTGCAACGACTACACAGCGCCTTTTCACCTTCCAGTAATTTAACCTCATACTGTATTAAATCACATTGGTAACAAGCAATAATTGATTGGGTACACATGAATTATTTATAAAATAAAATAGGAGTTAATTAACAAGTAAGACTTATATTAACAGATTAATATCCATAAAAAAATCACTTAAAATTTCGGTAATTAGATCGTAACCAAAGTAAATAGAAAGGTGGCCCAGTTTTATTGAAGAACTTTCACTGAATTATCAGAGTAAAGCTTACTGATTAAAAAAAGCTGGCGTAGTCAATTTATGCAGCCTTTGGCAATTGCATATAATCCCGATAAGCCTCATTAGGTTTATGAATAGTCAAGCTTGAATATTCTCGCTTTGAATTGTATCACGCGCAATAATGTGTCATATGACTTTTGGTGTTTGCCAAACTAACATAAGCCATTAAATAGACAGTTCACATTTCATCGCTCCACCATTATCGCTCCACCATTGATCGCATCACCAGGGCATTATCTTGCCAAGCAACGCATGGCTGGCACCTAGCGTAATCGCTACTTTGCGTGCCCTCACTTTAAGTGTTACCGAGTCAATGACTGCAGTTAAATAGACCAAGCCTGTTGCCATGGCGTGAAGTTCTTATCAAGCGCCCATACTTGATTGGCCGCATTTAGCTTGCCTTGTAATAGGTACGGATAAATCTTGTGGATAGGTTTCTATCCACTGGTATTTTTAGGTTAGCGGTAAATGGTATGGATGTCCATGCTTCGCATCAAGCTATGCAAAATGCTAGCAGCTAAGGTTAAACCCTCGCGCTGCAACTGATTACGTCACATACGCGTACCGACAAGGGGATGTTATGTATGTAATTTAACTTAACGCTAGGTCTTAGGTAATGTGTCACCGGCTTATTATTAGGAAAACTATCAGCAAAGAAACTTAGCAAGTAACGCAGTTTGTTAGGTCATTAAAGATGCTTGATATGGCCGGATCAAATCTTTAGTACTCATCATCACCGATAAAGTTAAATTAGCACTCTCATCTTGCTAAATAATTTTATTCAATCTTCAGCAAAAACGATTCTTAATTTTGTTTGAAGATAAGGAACAGGACTTTTGCAACAGTTAAGCACAAAAAGAGCCGCCAATGTTATGGATGAAGAGTATGTGTCACGCATGACACCACAATCTTGTGTAATAACTATATGTAATTTAAAAATCTTCTAAAAATCCTAATTGATGTGGCCATTTTATTACTTTGACACCTGCAATTTTTTGTTTAATCTGAATGGATTCGTGTAATGTTTTCATTTCTGTCCAATGTTGCTTTGGACGATAATGATGTTCTGCATGGTAACCATTGTTTAACCATAGTAAATTGAATAAAGTGTTGTAACAACTAACGCCCCATGCTATTGGTTTATCCGGATTGGCTCCAAAGTGCTCATAGTAGCCATTAAGTGCTGTTAGTGAGTGGCCTAAATAATGAAATGCAATAAAGTAAAGCCCTAACTTCCAATTAATTAAAAAAAGTGCCCCAATTAGTATAAATACTGTTACCAACTCCACTATTGCTAAATTCGCATGATTTGGATTAAGCCGTCTAATTCCTTGGGTAATTAATTTGGGATCATCTCTAAAAAAACTTAGAGCAGCATATTTGAATGCTGTTTCTGGTTCACCATTTTTACCATGTTGATAAATTGAAATCCAATCAACAGTATTTCCATCTGTTCCTAATCTATCATTGTTACCTATATGGTGTTGACGATGCACATGTTCATACATTCGTTGAGAAAAACCTAATGTAATCGACTCTAAAAAACTAAAAAGGTTATTTAGAAGGTCCGATTTAAAGTAAGCGTTATGAATAAAGTTATGCGAAACACTATTTACATTCCAAGAAATAGAAAATGCATAAACCATACCGGTTATAATATTTTCCCACCAGCTAAATTGGTTAAACATTGCAAGCATAAATAACAAATAACTGAAATGGAGAAATCCTAATAAAACTGGAATTGCATCCCAATACCGATTTGCAAAAAAATAAATGTTTTTGTTTTTCATCTTGATGGTCATATGTGACGAGTTTAATAAGATTTTTAAAATAAAAAATAATTATCTGTAAAAATTCTTACGATTTACTTACAATTTTAAAAAAATGGCGCAAATTAAACTAATGATTTTAAAATTTCAACTCCAGTTAAATTATCAAGCAGATATGATCAGTTATAAAAAAATTTTTAGCATTGATTATGTTTTTGATTAACCACCACATGCTGGGTTAGATGTATGTCAAATAGTAAAATAAAATTAAAATACTTACTCAAGAAATTAGGTCCTGGTCTGATTACTGGCGCAGCAGATGATGATCCAAGCGGCATTGCAACCTACTCTCAAGCAGGAGCACAGTTTGGTTTTAACATGCTATGGACAGTGTTGTTTACTTATCCATTGATGGTTGGCATACAGATTGTTAGTGCCAGAATAGGTAGAGTAAGTGGCCATGGTTTAGCTGCCAACATTCGCGAATACTATCCAGCTTGGCTTTTATATTTTATAGTTGGTTTGCTATTGATTGCGAACACTATCAATATAGCTGCCGACATTGCAGCGATGGGTGATGCATTAAAGTTAATGATTGGTGGCCATGCGCATATTTATGTAATTTTTTTTGGTATAACCTCCTTAACATTACAGGTTTTTATTCCTTACAAAAGTTACGTTCGTGTATTGAAATGGCTTACTTTAGGGTTACTTACTTATGTCGCCACAGTATTTGTGGTGCACACACCATGGATGTTGGTTTTAAAGGATACGTTATTGCCTCATCTTTCATGGAAACCCGAATATATAACAACTGTTGTTGCAGTATTTGGTACGACAATAAGCCCATATTTATTTTTCTGGCAGGCTTCACAAGAAGTAGAAGAACAACAGATCAATCCCAGTGCAAAACCTCTGATAATTGCGCCTGATCAGGCAAGAGCCAATTTTCGGCGAATTAAGGTAGATACCTATATCGGCATGGGATTTTCCAACATGGTTGCCTTTTTTATTATATTAACAACAGCAGTGACACTAAATGCACATGGTGTTTCAGATATTCAATCCTCTGCTCAGGCAGCAGAAGCTTTAAAACCCATTGCAGGCAATTTTGCATTTTGGCTTTTTAGTGCAGGCATTATCGGTACAGGTTTGCTTGCAGTTCCAGTACTGGCTGGTTCTGCGGCCTATGCAATGGCAGGGGCTTTTGGGTAGAAGGGTAGTCTAGAGCATGAGCCTATGGGTGCAAAAAGATTTTATAGCATCATAGCGATATCAACATTGATAGGTGTTGCACTCTGCTTTACTCCAATTAATCCTATTAAAGCACTTTATTGGAGTGCTGTACTGAATGGTGTCATTTCCGTTCCTATAATGGCCCTAATGATGATGATGGCCGTCCGTCAAGAAATCATGGGGCAGTTTATTGTCAGCAAAAAACTAAAGATTTTAGGTTGGCTTGCAACTTTAGTAATGACATTTGCGGTCATAGCAATGTTATTCACGTTATAAGAATTGAATAAGAATTTGATACTCATGCTTATTGCACAATCAAACTATTTTTATACTGACTACCTCACCAGAATTATTGTAAAGTTATAGGGGAAGTCCATTTCAATGACTCGCTCCAATGCCGTTAACCAAATTGATAACATTAGAATCTAAGAAGAGATTTACGCAATTGCTAAAGTTATTGACTATAAACTCCAAAAATCAGATTAATGAGAAATTTAGTAAATCTACTTCATATAGGATTTAATGACTTGAAGCATCCCATCTAAGTCTTTCTGGCGCTGCTCTTGGAATGGTTCATTTACTAGATGGTCTGTAATATGCCCTTCCATTACAGCCACCAAAAGTCCATTCACAGCTCCACGAATAGCTGCAATCTGTTGAAGTATTCCATTGCAGTCTTCGCCGGTGTCCAACAACTTTTCTAAAGCAGTCGTTTGCCCTCGTATTTTTCTCAGTCGTGACATGAGTTTTGTTTTGTCTCGAATGGTGTGTGCCATATGAATTCACTTTTATTTA
>JAYVTW010000022.1:0-7155 GCA_043788445.1 Methylophilaceae bacterium | reverse complement strand
CATATCACCACGATGACAATCTGCACCTGTTGCACTAGGGCTTGTCATCCACCGCACTTGGTCAAACTTATCGTGACCAAATACCAGCTTATCTTGCATTACCCACCAGCCAAAAAATACAATAGTAATAATTACAGTGATAACCACTAAGGCCATTGAGAGAAATTTGATTAACTTCATTGTTATTCCTTATAGTTGCAAATGTTCGCAGTTTACTAATCTGTAGAGCGCCGCTTTTGGCTATTGCCAGACTTATCTAAATCGCGAATGGCATTCTGAAAGTCATCCACATCAGAAAAACTACGATATACCGAAGCAAATCGGATATAAGCAACTTTATCCATCATTTTTAACTCATGCATCACGCTCTCACCCAAGTCACGCGCACTAATTTCACGCTCACCCAAGCCCAATATTTTTTGCACAATGTGATCTAATGCACGGTCTACATATTCAGTTGGCACCGGTCGTTTATGCAAGGCGCGGGTAAACGATACCCGCAATTTATCTCGACTAAAGTCCTCACGAAAACCATTTTGTTTGACTACTTGTGGCATGTGTAATTCAGCTATTTCATAAGTCGTAAAACGTTTATCACAAACTGCACACTTGCGTCGACGGCGAATAGAATCACCTTCGTCATTGACTCGTGAGTCAATGACTTGTGTATCAGCATCACCACAAAAAGGGCATTTCAAGGATTAAGATCCGTAAACTGGAAAGCGTGAGGTCAAAGCATGTACTTTGGTTTTTGTTGCATCAATCAATGCTTCATCTGTTGGATTGTCCAACACATCAGCAATTAAATTAGCAACTTGTCTAGCCTCTTCTTCTTTAAAACCACGTGTAGTAATTGCAGGTGAGCCAATGCGAATGCCAGAAGTTACGAATGGGCTTTCTGGGTCATTTGGTATAGAATTTTTATTGACAGTGATATGCGCCAAACCAAGCGCTGCATCAGCTGCTTTACCTGTAAGACCTTTAGGACGTAAATCCACCATAAACATATGTGATTCTGTACGGCCAGAAATAATACGTAGGCCACGCTCTGTTAGAGTTTTAGCCATTACATCCGCATTTTTCAACACTTGCGATTGATAGGCTTTGAATTCTGGCTGCGCGGCTTCCAAGAAAGCAGTCGCTTTACCAGCAATCACGTGCATCAACGGTCCACCCTGTAAGCTTGGAAACACATTCGAATTAAGTGATTTTTCAAACTCAGCTTTAGCCAAAATAATGCCACCACGTGGGCCACGGAGTGTCTTATGAGTAGTTGATGTCACAAAATCGGCATGCGGTACTGGGTTTGGATAAACGCCGGCAGCAATCAATCCAGAGTAATGTGCCATATCTACCATAAAATAAGCATCTACTTTTTTTGCGATAGCAGCCATACGCGCCCAGTCAAAACGCAAGGCATAAGCTGATGCACCGCCAATTAAAAGCTTAGGTTTACGTTCAACGGCAATACGCTCCATTTCATCATAATCGATTTCTTCTTGTTCGTTTAAACCATAAGCCACAATGTTAAATAATTTACCTGATAAATTAGCAGGAGAGCCGTGTGTTAAATGACCGCCATGACCTAAATTCATACCCATCACGGTATCGCCAGGTTTCAGAATGCTGAAATATACGGCTTGATTGGCTTGCGATCCTGAATGTGGTTGTACATTGGCATATTCTGCACCATACAAGGACTTTAAGCGGTCAATTGCCAGTTGTTCAACTTGGTCGACAAACTCACAGCCGCCATAAAAACGTTTACCTGGATAACCTTCAGCATACTTATTAGTAAGCTGTGAACCCTGCGCCTCCATCACCGCTGGGCTGGTATAGTTTTCAGAGGCAATCAATTCAATGTGTTGATCTTGGCGTACCACTTCTTTTGTGATTATGTCTTGTAATGCGGGGTCTGCAAGTTTCAAGTTTTTTGCTGTGCTAAACATAATAATGTTTCCAATAGTACCGTTAAAAGTTGAGTTAAGTATAAGTAATACGTTGCTTAATAGCGCTATAATAAATTGACAATTGTTAAGTCAGGCTATTGAAAAAATATGATTTTATCATGTTCAGGCAATTTGATATTGAAACTAGTTCAAAACCTAATGAACTGCTTTCATATACTCCCACATACTTCAAGTGCTCGTCTCTATACAAAAAGTCAGACTGTTTAGGCTAAATTAGTGGTGAAAATGGGCATAAACAATTAAGGAACAATATAATTTTTATATAGCGTAAGTAAGTTGGCGCGCTGATTTGCGTAACACTTGTCAAACCATTTAACTATAATTGCTTTATTTACATACTTGAGCCAAATTTTTAATTGAACGCAAGCATGCTTTTTTAAATTCGCTAGCTTTAGCGCGCTATAATATTGTTATCAAATGATAGCAAGGAAATCTCCATGAAATGGACTGATAGCTTAGCAATTGCGCAAGCACTTTATGATCAACACCCTGACATTAATCCTAACCTTATTCGTTTTACTGATTTGAGGCAGTGGGTGTTAAATTTAGAAGATTTTGATGATGATGTTGAACATTGTGGTGAAAAGATACTAGAGGCTATTCAACAGGCATGGATAGACGAAGCAAACTAATCCAACTAAAGAGCAAACTTAAACTATTATGTTTGTTGCTTTGGTACTCTTATTCGTAAACCACTTTATATGCGGTTTTCCATTATAGGTATTTCCATGGATATACCGCAACAAATGTATTTAGTTACACAAATGCGGTATCACACATGCCATATTTCATGACATTGCTAGCTTTGCGATATTATCTTATCGGCTGGGACTAGTTGCATGGGGCTGTGCAGTTATCGGTATTAGATTCATTACCATGTTGATTGGGCAAAATGAGTTTAGTTAAAAAAATTTAGTTTAAAACAAGATAACAGCAAGTAGTTTGGATTTCACTGGGCTTAGACCAGCTCAAACATCATCTTAATTATTTTGCTTATGTCTATTACGCATTTAAACTTATCCTCTGAGTCTGAGCACAAATGATCAGCATTTATTAATGAGTAAAAATAGTATATTTTTTGCCATAATTTGGTTAAGCCTAGCAGGTCTGCTTTATTACTTAGCTGATAATATTCAAAATCCCAACAAACTAGATAACTTAGGTAATAACCCGCATTCAGTGTTATTGAAGCGTGGATTAGATGGCCATTACCGTGCTGAAGCTCTTATCAACAATCAGAAAGTGAATGTGCTTATAGATACAGGGGCAACTGGCGTGGCGATATCGCAAGCAGTTGCTGATAAGCTGGGCTTAAAAAGCATAGAAGCCATAAGCACTAATACTGCCAATGGAGATAGTATAGGTTATATGGTGCGATTGAATTCGGTAAAAATTGGTGGCGTTGAAGCTGAAAGCGTCTCCGCCATGATTGCACCAGGGCTAGAAGGCGATGCGTTGCTCGGCATGTCTTTTTTAGGGCGCATGGATGTCCGCTTATATAAAGGCGAAATGACTATTCAGCAAATACCCGCTAGTCAATAGCAGGTATTTCATTAACTTGCTGTGACTTTATGTAAGACAGATACACTCTGATCGAGTATTCGTCCATTAAATATGTAAATTCAATAAAAATCTTATGTTTGCGCTAGCCGTTTAGCAATAAATTCTTTATTTGCATTGACTACAAGGTGAACTGGGAGATGCCTTGTATGACTTGCCCTGTGGTGCAGTAAAGCGAATGAAAATGCATGTGAGATCCTTGTAGATTTTTTATGGCTGTGTTTTAGCACTCTTTTTCGCTGGCTGATGCAACAGAATCGCAACATATAATTACGCATCCTAACTAGGGTTATGGAAACCGCGTGAATCTAAATAAACACAGTTGTTGAGGGTAAATAATAAAAAACTTTTAATATTTTTAAATTATAAATAAAAAGAATTTCAATTAGTTAAACATTGTATAGCTCATCTAAATTGATAAACATTGTAAGTAATCAAAGGTCATGGCGACTAATGTTTGCTATCTAGTATTTAAAAGTTGGCCCATCTCCAAAATATCGTCGATATGCGCAACTACATGTTTTTTAATTAATTTAGGAGTCTTAAAATGAATATGCAAATCAACAAAATGGCGCTAATAACTTTAGCTTTATTATCAACCGCAACTTTTGCTGCAACTGCTTTTGCGGGCGATGCGATGATAAGCACCGGGGGCTATGATCGTCAATTACATACTATGTCCATGATGAAAATGTTGGATGCAGATGGAAACCATATGGTAACTAACGCTGAATTCGATGACTTTTATGGCAAATTATTTGACGAGCTCGATACAGATAGAGATGGTTCAGTCGATACCAAAGAGTGGGTGGGCGTAAAAGGTAAAACAAATTTAAGTTTAGCAACTGGTGGTTATAGCCGTGAATTACGCACCATGAAAATGATGGGCATGATGGATAAAGATGGCGACCATAAAGTCACTAGAGATGAGTTCATTAATTATCACAAAACTATTTTCACATCTATGGACAAATCTGGAACTGGTGAAATCAACCCTCAACAATGGTTAAGCAAACATATAGGTAACTAGATTAATTAAAGCATTACTCAATTAAACCGGTAAAAAAAGCCAGTAATATCTGGCTTTTTTGTTCCAATCAAGCTTCTGCTCAGAAATGTTAAGTAATGACTGTGGGTGCATCACGGCCGGTTTTTTGTTTCAGTTCTGAAATCTGCAAAGCAATTTGTATCATCTCACTTAAAGCAATTTGTGCATCCAAATGGTGGTTTGCACTATCTGCTTCAAAAGCCTCTAAATACAAACGTAGTGTTGCGCCTTCTGTACCCGTACCAGATAACCTGAATACAATACGTGAGCCGTCAGTAAACAAAATACGGATGCCTTGTTTAGTACTCACAGAACCGTCAATTGAATCGGTATAACTAAAATCGTCGCAACTTTTAATTGTGTAGCGTCCAAAAATTTGGTTCGGCAACGTCATAAAGCTTGCATAGATATGTGCCATCACACTGTTGGCAGCATCTAGCGGAACCGCTTCATAATCGTGACGTGAATAGACATTGCGACCAAATTGTACCCAGTGGCGTTTAACAATTTTTTCAACTGATTGACGTTTAACCGCCAAAATGTTTAGCCAAAATAATACTGCCCACAAGCCATCTTTCTCACGCACATGGCTAGAACTAGTGCCAAAGCTCTCTTCCCCACAAATTGTAACTTTACCAGCGTCCATTAGGTTACTAAAAAATTTCCAACCTGTTGGTGTTTCAAAACAAGGTATACCCAAGTCTTCTGCAACACGATCTATCGCACCGCTAGTCGGCATCGATCGCGCAACTCCCGCAATGCCGCCTGCATAACCCGGTGCCAATTTTGCGTTAGCCGCAATCAGCGCCAGGCTATCAGATGGCGTCACAAAAAAACTTTTCCCCAGAATCATGTTACGGTCGCCATCGCCATCTGATGCTGCTCCAAAGTCGGGAGATTGTTCACCAGCGTACATTGTTTTTACCAAATCTTCTGCATATGTTAAGTTCGGGTCTGGGTGACCACCACCAAAGTCCTCTAAAGGGTCACAATTCATTAAACAATCGGCAGATGCACCTAGGCGATTCAAAAAAATTTCCTTGGCATATGGGCCAGTCACAGCATGCATACCATCAAATTTCATTTTAAAACCACTCGCTAAGAGAAGTCTAATTGCTTCAAAATCAAACAAACTTGTCATTAAATCAACATAATCTGCTACTGGATTAAATATTTTTACAACAAACTCACCAAACTTGGTTTCACCCAAAATACTTAAATCAACGTCTGATATGTCTGCAATTTTGTATGTTGTAATTTTTTTACTGAGTACATAAACTGCATCAGTAATAGTTTCTGAGGCCGGGCTGCCATTTGATACATTGTATTTAATACCAAAGTCGCCATCCTTACCGGCAGGGTTATGGCTTGCTGAAAGTACCAAACCACCAAAGGTTGTGTGCAGCCGAATTACATGTGATGCGGCCGGCGTAGAAAGTATACCGCCCTGCCCTACCATCACCCGCGCAAATCCATTTGCTGCAGCCATTTTGATAATAGTTTGTATGGCAACATCATTATAATAACGCCCATCACCACCAAGTACCAAAGTGGCCTCTTGCGGGATAGTCAAGCTATCAAAAATACTTTGTACAAAATTCTCTAAGTAATGCGGTTGCTGAAAATCTTTTACTTTCTTGCGTAAGCCAGACGTCCCTGGTTTTTGATCTAAAAAAGCCTGCGTTGATACTGTACGGATAAGCATAATAGAAATCTTTATCAATTAATTAATCACAATTATGCCATGTTATCTAACGAATATTGTAAGTTGACTTTACAACTTATTGTCTTGATAATCGGATGCGTATGAAAAAAAAGAGGGGGGGATTAGCTCAGTTGGTAGAGCAGCGGACTCTTAATCCGTTTGTCGCGAGTTCAAACCTCGCATCCCCTACCAATATCCAAGCGGTTTAGAGTTAAACATCTCTATGCCGCTTTTTCATTGGCGTGACTTAAACGTGACAACGGTATCACTCTTCCAAGTTGACCAGAATCAATCCTGTTAGCTGCTACGGCTAAATGTTCAGTTGCAAACTTAGCGTAACGATCCACAATCGATCGAGACTTCCAACCGCCTAACTCCTTTAGCTCATCACAGGACGTTCCAGCTTGTCTATGCCATGAAGCCCAAGTATGTCTAAGATCATGAAATCTAAAATCCCCTAATCCGACACGTTCAACGGCTGCATACCAAGCGTGATTTGTAATCGCACGCTTAATTGGCTTTCCTTGGTAGGTAAAACAATATTGGGGATGATTTCCCTCTAAAGCTTGTAGCACTTTGATTGCATCATGATTCAATGGGACACCTCGCGGCGTTCCATTTTTAGTCTTATCTAGCCAAGCTGTTCTGCGTTCCAGATCAACTCGATTCCATTCAAGACCAGTGATCTCACTTGCTCGGCATCCCGTTGTTAAAGCAAACTTAACCATGGCAGCTAAATGAGAAGGACAGGCAGTAATTAACTGTTCTGCTTCCTCATGATTCAGCCAACGATCGCGTTCCACTTCACCCGATAGTAAACGGATTTTAGGAACACTATCAATCCACTGCCATTCATCACGCGCCATACGTAA
>JAYVTW010000021.1:0-7360 GCA_043788445.1 Methylophilaceae bacterium | reverse complement strand
AAAAAGCTTTGTTTTTTAGTTAAGCAGAACGATAATTAATCAAAATTCAAAAAATACACAACGCAACATCCTGAATTAGAGATATGGACACAACAAATGAATGACGATACAAAAGCATGTCCCGTATGTGGAGAAAACATTAAAGCCGTAGCGATTAAGTGTCGATTCTGTAATACCGATTTAATAGCCTTTGCAGAAGCAAAAGACGCCCAAACTGAAAAGTCTATTTTTATAGGCCACCCTGCTGTGATCTATAGCTTTTGGCAATGGCTGGTAGTTTTTCTTACGCTCGGTATCGCTTACATCTACTTCTGGATTCAGAGCATTGCTATGACTTATGAGATCACCACGCAACGAGTCAAAATTGAACGAGGCATACTATCTAAAGATAAAGATAATATTGAGTTGTTTCGAATTGATCATTTTGAGCTACAAAAACCTTTAGGAATGAGGATGTTAGGTCAATGCATCCTCCACCTACGTTCATCTGATACTAACTTTCCATCTGTATCGCTCAAGGGTATTCCGAATTTAGAAACCCTAGCTGATACGTTGCGAGAGTATTCGTTACGGGAGCGTACTAGAAGGAAGGTAACAACTTTCGTTCAAGCTTAGTCTTTTTCTTATTTTTATTTTAATGAGGTATGGACAAACATATGCAAATCAAAATAGAGTTGATATTGGTTTATATATACAACTAAGAGTTGGAGCTCAGACAGGAAAACAGATATATATTTAGTTGGAAACAAAAGGTTGCTGGGAAATCTTTCGTTGTCTAGGTTAATGCGAGGAGCACAGAGGTTATAGTTGATGAATCACCCGTTGAATAAGGCGGCTTACAAACCTAATTCACTATGCGAGCCAATGCGTACTAGCTGCAATGTGTTGTCGTCAATGAGGCGGTAAATAAGCACAAAGTCTGGCTTGATATGTCAATCCCGATGATCATTCCATTCGCCAGTTAATGGATGATCTTGATATTTTTCTGGTAGAGATTCATCGTTAATTAGCTTATAAAGCACCTCGATAAGCGACACTTCAATATCCCGATGTTTTTTAAAATCACGCTTAAATTGATTGGTGCGCTCAATCTTTCGCATGCAAATCTGCCATTAACTCATCGACAGTATTAACTACTTTTACTTTGCCTGCACGCGCTTCGCGAATGGCATCAATGGTGGTTGCGTTAGGTATTAACGCATCGAACGGCAGCGCTTTGTCATGTGCTACACGAGTGAGCATGATTCTAAAAGCATCAGAAACGGTTAAGCCCATCGCGGCAAGCACAATACTCGCTTCTTCTTTAATTTGCCCATCAATACGAGCACGAACAACTTCGTTTGCAGTAGCCATAATATAACTCCTTTTAAATTGAGCTACAATGTAGCACAATATTCCAAATAAATAAAGTTCACAATTAAAACAAATGAGCTAACCCGTTAAAATAGGGGTGTTTGTTAAATTAAATTTAGATTTGACCCACCAAATGCATCGAACAATGACCCAACAGTTTAGAGCTAACTCCATGAATAAATATCATTAAATATTAAAATTAGTGGATATATAATTTTGCAAATATATCTAAATTTTGGCTCAGTTTTAGGTGCAAATACACACTTTAGAGAATGAGCTAAAAATGAGGGAAAAAGAGGGACTTCAGGGTGTGCTGAGAAAGTACAAAAGCAAAAGCCCCGCTCTTGGCGGGGCTTTGCAGCTATATCATCACCTTGTGGAAATAATATAGACTTGTTGGCGGTGCTGCGAGTCTACAGCCAGCTTGTCTTTCCCTGCTAAACAGCGAAATTTACAGGGTATTCCAATTAAATTCAGTAGTTTATTGAATAGTACTTCCCACTCCATCTTGCAAATACTGTATCTCAGTGAAAACTATGAATTTCTTAACAGGGAAAAACAGGGATTCTTCATGTAAAAATTCCTTAATTCATAATAAGAAAATTCTACTTAACAATGCAATCTTTTTATGGGGGGGGGATTACCTTTGCACCTAAAATTGAGCCAAAATTTAGATATATTTGCAAAATTATATATCCACTAATTTTAATATTTAATGATATTTATTCATGGAGTTAGCTCTAAACTGTTGGGTCAATATTCGATGCAAATACTGGATCAATATTCAATGCAATTTAACAAGTCTTATGTAAAGCCACGGCTACACCCTGTCATTAACATGATTGCAATTATCTGTTAAATGCGCATAATATAGCTGATACATTTACAGCAATACTAAGGAGAATACCATGAAGACCGAAACCATTGATCACACTACCCTCTCCCGACTGGCTAAGACAGGTGCAGTTCGTAGCACTCATATTATAGGCCAAGCAGGTGGTTGGGGTATTTTAGTCAAGTATGGCATGACCGAATGCGCCCTAGCAGCACAACGTAGTCACCAGGTACGCATCTTCAGGAAGTTTGAAACTTTAGTTAGTTATCTTAAGGGCGTAGGGATTGCCCGTTTTGAGGTGGACGCAGTGAATTACGATGCAGCTAGTTTGAAACTTACCCGTACAAGACCAGACAGTTCAGCCGCCATGACAAGGGCGCATGAAGCAGCCGCTTACGACAAATGGTTTCGCGCCGAAGTGGGTGCTGCGTTAAAAGAAGCTGATGATCCTCATACGCAATGGGTTTCTAATGACGATGCAAAAAAACATTTTGCATCCAAACGCGAAGCGCTACGTAAAAGATTTAAGGCGACGGCATGATCGTTGTTTGGCTACCTAGAGCAATACGCAATCGTGATGATTTAATTGAATACATAGCAAAAGAAAACCCTGCAGCAGCTATTGATTAGGATGAGTTCATTGAAACGCAGGTAACTCAATAAGAAAAACATCCTGAGTTAGGTCGAGCTGGACGCTAACAAAGTACGCGTGAACTGGTGATTAGCCGTACCTCTTTTTTGGTGATCTACCGCGTTAAGCCAAAGGCAGAGCGTGTTGAGATATTACGTGTGTTACATAGCTCTCAGCAGTGGCCAAATTAAGGCGATGGAGTTGTACAGCGTTAATAAGAAGGATTCATGACGGCAACAAAATGAAGCTGTTTCGATGGGATGCAAAGAAACTCAAGATGCTTGGTATTGGGCATCCAAATAATGAAGGAGTCCGCATTGAATAATTTAATAAGTACTTGGCTTAGAGCGCAAGATATTGATGTTGATAGTAGTGAGTATGTTGACGTTGCTTGGTCAATAAATGAGTTATATGATTTTGCACATAGAGATCCTCACCAATTACTAACTGTAATGGCTGAAATATTAAAGATCCTACACACTGTTGGACACCGTTATAGTTCAATTAAATGCATCGTGAAGTGTTTCTGCAAGCTAAAAACCTTGGACTTAGGCTAATAACTTTATAATTTGACTTTCCATTTTATGATGTGCAATTTATAATCCACTTTAAGTTGTTAGGTGCTGATGTCATATTCAATGACTAAGTGAAACTGGGAAACAGGTGCGTTAGCTGTTAATTTAAGCTAACAAATCCCGTGCTGCCCCCGCAACGGTAAGCGAGTGTGAATTCACAATAAGCCACTGAGCATTTAGCTTGGGAAGGCGTAAATCAAGACTCGTAAGCCCGGAGACCGGCCAAACAACTCAAGCTTGGAAATACCGCGGGGTGACGGTTTTTGTAAACGCTATGCAAAGTTTGTATTTTCTTCTGCGCTCTCGTTTCGGTCTTTTTTTTCTTTTGGTATTTCCTTAATATTTATTAATGCATGCGGGGACGCATGCTGTTAAGGAAAATGTATGAACAAGACCATTATAGCTAGCCTAATCGGCTTGCTTTTCAGCCCTACTATTTTTGCTGCGAACAACTCTATTACAACTGAGGATATTGTTGTAACGGCATCAAGATTTGCGGAGACAGCTCTACACGCTACCGCAAACATTGATGTAATTACTAAAGAAGATATTCAAGATACACCAAGCATAAGCATCCCAGATTTATTAAAAACGCGAGCCAATATAAATGTAGTCCCTCTATATGGTAATCAGGGAATAGACGCGACTGTGGATATTCGCGGGTTTGGTGATGCCGCAACTAGCAACACCCTAATCTTACTAGACGGTCAGCGCTTAAATTCGGTAGATTCGAGCAATATTCAATGGGCAGCCATTCCATTGCAGGCACTTGAACGCATTGAGATTATCCGTGGTGGTGGCAGTGTGCTATTTGGAGACCGGGCATCCGGAGGAGTCATTAATCTGATCACAGACAAATCCGGTAAACCTAGTTTATCGGCCACCGCTACGATTGGTAGTTATGGCTACAAAAGTATTGATGGTTATTTTGCAGGTGGTAACGACAGTACTTATTTTAATACCTATTTGCATAGTGCAGATAGTAATGGATGGCGCGAAAACAGCGCCAGCAATCAATTGTCTATCAGTGGCAGAGGTGGGTTAAATTGGGCAACTAATGAAACCTTCATCGATTACTCGGTTTACCGGTCCGCAAATGGTCTTCCAGGAAGTATTGACAGCCAGACCTATCGCACTGACCCAAGATTAGCCAGAAACCCTTCAGATTCCCAAGTTAAAGACGGTTATCGTCTGCGCCCGGGCATTTCATTTGCGCTGACCAACAACCTCCGCTTTGACAGTGAAGTAGCTATCACGGGGGAGGACCAGCATTTCAATGATGTATCATTTGCATCTACTTTCGATCGTAACCTCCATTCTTTATCCTTCACCCCTAGGCTGCACTGGCAGCATGGATTAGGCGACTTGGAAAGTATAACTGTTGCTGGCTTTGATTATTACTTTGGGCGTATTTCAAGTGATTCTTCTTCTTATGCATCTCAGACTGCCAGACAAACCAGCAACGCAGTCTATCTTCAAAACGTTACTGCTTTTAACAAAAATCTAGATCTAAATGTAGGAATGCGTACTCAAAATATGAACCAGCGAGCAAGTCAAGAAGCTTACCCAGCATTCTTTTTGCCCGCCTTCAATGGTTCGTCTAGCCGTACCAAAAGTGTTTATGACCTAGGTCTCAATTATCATACGCAGAAATGGAGCACCTATGCAAAGCTAGGGAGTAGTTTTCGGTTTGCCAATACTGATGAGCTGTTCGGTTTTGATGCATTTACCGGCAATCCAGTTTTTGCTGGAGATATAAAACCTCAATATGGACGCAATATGGAAATTGGTGGTAGCTTTAATATAAACAATGTTGACGGAAAAGTTGCGATATATCGTACAGATATCTCTGATGAAATCGGTTTTGACAGTTCCACTTTTACAAATGTTAACTTTGATCCCACCCGCCACGAAGGTTTAGAAGCTGAATTAGGCTGGCGCATTACCGAGCAATGGCGTACTCGTTTTTCATACGCCTATACAAATGCAGAATTCCGCAATGGTGTTAATGAGGGCAAACGCTTGCCCTCAGTTTCTGAAAATAAAGCTACTGCTCAACTAACTTGGATGACACCTAGTAAAGGTAATTATACAGCTCAAATAAATTATGTAGGTTCAAGCTACGTCAGTGGAGATTTTGCCAATGCTTTAAACAAACAGCCGTCATATACGACGATAGATTTAAAAGCTAATTGGGATATTAAACCGTTACATTTAGCTTTGACTGCGTTAAATATTTTTGACAAACGTTACTCGTCCTTTACGTTGTTTAGCAACTTCAAAAATGATTATTTCTTTTTTCCAGCAGATGCCCGTTCTATTTACTTAAGTGCACGTTATGATTTTAAATAAATAGGTAAATAAGCTGGCATTTTTATGTAAGTAAATATTTCTTGCAAAGGACCGCATTTTAAGGTTCGTTCTTTTGCCTTAAAAGTTTAATAATAAAGTATGGAAACCATTAGCTGTCCAGCATTGCTTGTTTCTGCACCGGCTTCAGGACAAGGCAAGACTTTAACCACGGCTGCCTTGGCTAGAGCTTGGCGCAATCGCGGCTTCAAAGTGCGCGCTTTCAAATCCGGTCCAGATTTTCTGGACCCGATGGTGCTTGAAAAAGCAACTGGACAGCCTGTTTTTAACCTAGATTTAGATATGTGCGGCGAGCAGGATTGTTTAGCAAAACTATACCAAGCAGCGCAAGAGGCAGATGTCATCATAGTTGAAGGGGTCATGGGATTACACGATGGTTCACCTTCAAGTGCTGATATCGCTGCGCGTTTTGCCATACCTGTCCTCGTTACCATTGATGCCAGTGCCATGGCGCAGACTTTCGCTGCCGTCGCCTTAGGATTATTTTCTTATCGACCTGAAATAAAAGTAGCTGGTGTGATTGCTAATAAAGTCGGAGGGCCTGGTCATGTCCAAATGCTACGGAATTGTTTACCCAATAATATACCTTGGCAAGGTGCCTTACCAATGGACGAAACTTATACTTTTCCAGAACGACATCTAGGCTTGTTTCGTGCATCTGAAATTGACAATTTAGATGATCGTATTGAAGCAGCTGCGCGAGCGCTTGGAAGTTCAAGTGAATTGCCTTTACCTCCCGTTGTTACTTTTAACAAACCAATTGGCTCTCAAATACCGCCACTACTAACTGGAAAAACTATTGCCATAGCCCGTGATGAAGCATTTTATTTTATCTATCCAGCCAATCTGAGCTGCTTGCAAGCGCTTGGGGCCAGTTTAAAGTTTTTCTCTCCATTGTATGATAAGACATTACCCGAAGCGGATGCTTATTGGCTACCTGGTGGTTATCCTGAGTTGCACACTAAAGCTATTGCTGAAAACACAACCATGCACAAAGCATTGCAAACTGCTTTCAGCAAGCAAAAACCCATACTTGCCGAATGTGGAGGCATGATGGCTCTAAGCCAAAGTATTGATAACCAATCAGCCTTTGGGCTATTGCCTGGTGAAAGCCATATGCAAATAAAACTGCAAGGATTGGGTACGCAGCATTTAGAATTGGAGCAAGGCAAACTTAGTGCGCACACCTTTCATTATGGGCGCCTCGATACCTCGCTGAGTCCCACTGGTATTGCGGAAACACGTTTTGGTAATGGAGAAGCGTATTACAAGCATGGATCAATTAAGGCAAGTTTCATGCATTTTTATTTTTCATCGAATCCTTCGGCCACAGCTGGTCTATTTTTGCCATAAGCGCAACGCCACCCGGACGTTTTTCAGATACTCTCTATACTGAATTCTGAGAATTCGACTACTCAATATGTCAGAGTATTCTTACCTAAAAAAACTAACTTTACCTACATACGTAACTTATTTTCAAAAGCATAGCTATTCTATTCTTAGGTTGCTAGCATTTTTTAATTGCAACTTATAAATAAGCGCGATGCTGGGAAGAATCACCTGTATGATTAATTGCTCACATCTTTACTTATGCCC
>JAYVTW010000020.1:0-12924 GCA_043788445.1 Methylophilaceae bacterium | reverse complement strand
TAGACACCTCAGTGCTACCAAATTTTGGATCTGGAAGGATGTGGCGTTTGGGAACTTCTCTACGTCTTGGCATACTATTCTCTATTCTCTATTTGTTTTGCAAGCGATTACTATTGCAAGGCTTAACTAAATAAGCCGCTGTTGATACTTCTATTATTTTGCTTTAGCTTCTTTAGGACGTTTAGCACCGTATTTAGAACGTGATTGTTTACGATCTTTGACACCTGCAGTGTCCAAGCTACCACGCACCATATGGTAACGCACACCTGGTAAGTCTTTTACACGACCACCACGCAATAGCACGACACTATGCTCTTGCAAGTTATGGCCTTCACCACCGATGTAGCTAATGACCTCATAGCCGTTAGTAAGACGCACTTTTGCGACTTTACGTAATGCTGAGTTAGGCTTTTTAGGTGTTGTAGTATAAACACGAGTGCATACGCCACGCTTCTGTGGACAAGCTTCAAGTGCTGGCACTTTACTCTTGGTTACCACTTTAACGCGTGGTTTACGTACTAATTGATTGATGGTTGGCATTGCCTATTCCCTATAATTTAACTTTTGCTCTTTAACTTGCTTGTTTCTTTAACGACTAAAATGCTATAGAAAATTGCGGAATAGAAAACTCTCCATTCCGAAAACCATAGCATTCTATTTTGCGACCGACTTATTGTCAACTAATTGTTGGCGTTAACCCATTAATTAAAAAAGGTTAACCAATTAGTTGACATCAAGAACTTTTACTATTCAGCAGGGGCCTCCATATGACCAACCTCTGCAACTGGTACAACGTCACTAAACATCGCCTCTGCCGCAGCTTTAGCTTCATTTACTTCAGTTTTTGCTACTGTTGATTTACCTGCTGCTATGCCTGCAGCTTTACGTTTACGTGATTCATGATAAGCCAAACCCGTACCTGCAGGAATTAATCGGCCTACAATCACATTTTCTTTCAAGCCACGTAATTCATCACGTTTACCTAATATTGCTGCTTCGGTTAATACACGTGTTGTTTCTTGGAACGAAGCTGCCGAGATAAATGAATCAGTCGATAATGATGCTTTAGTAATACCTAACAATACATATTCAAATGTTGCTGGACGTTTATCTTGTGCAGTCACTTTTTCGTTTTCTGACAACAAGTCAGCACGCTCTACTTGTTCGCCCATGATGAATGAAGTATCGCCAGAATCAGTGACACGAACACGACGTAACATTTGACGCACAATCACCTCAATATGTTTGTCATTAATCTTAACGCCTTGCAAACGGTACACATCTTGCACTTCGTCAATAATGTAACGTGCTAATGATTCACGACCTTGTAAACGTAAAATATCTTGCGGATCCGCCGGCCCATCAACAATACTTTCACCCTTAGTCACCACTTGACCATCATGCGCGGTAACGTGTTTATCTTTAGGTATCAAGAATTCGCTAGCAACGCCGTCTAAGTCAGTAATTACTAAACGCTGTTTACCTTTAGTATCTTTACCGAATGAAATAGTACCTGTCTCTTCAGCCAACATACCGGCATCTTTAGGTGAACGCGCTTCAAATAGTTCAGCTACACGTGGCAGACCCCCGGTAATATCACGAGTTTTAGATGACTCTTGTGGAATACGCGCCATTACTTCACCAACGCCTACTTCTTGACCATCTTTCACTGTAATAATACAACCCAACTGGAATGTTACGTTTACAGACAAATCGCTGCCAGTAATTTTAACTTCAACACCATTACTATCAAGCAATTTAACTTGTGGACGCAAACCTTTAGTTTGACCAGCACGTTGTTTAGGATCAATTACCACGAGTGATGACAAACCTGTTACGTCATCTACTTGTTTAGCAACAGTGATACCTTCTTCAACGTTTTCAAATTTAATGAAACCGGCATATTCCGTAATGATTGGACGGGTATGTGGATCCCAAGTCGCTAAAACTTGACCAGCTTTAACTACTTTTCCATCTGTTACCGTCAACGTCGCACCGTAAGGCACTTTATGACGCTCGCGCTCACGGCCATTGTCTTCCAGAATAATCACTTCACCATTACGTGAAATCACTACTTGCTCGTTACGTGCATTCGTTACATAACGCATTGTAGAAGTGAAATTCAATACTCCATTAGATTTGCTTTCAACAGAGCTGACAGAAGCCGTACGCGATACCGCACCACCGATGTGGAACGTACGCATAGTCAGCTGTGTACCAGGTTCACCAATTGATTGCGCAGCAATAACACCAACTGCTTCACCCATACTAATAAGCTTGCCACGACCTAAGTCACGACCATAACACTTAGCACAAATACCGTAGCGTGTATCACAAGTGAGTGCGGTACGTACTTTCACTTCATCAATTCCTAAAGCATCAATATGTTCAACCTCATCTTCACCTAATAACGTACCCGATGGGTAAATTACTTCCTGTGTTTCTGGGTTAATTACATCTAACGCCGCTGTGCGACCTAAAATACGGTCATGCAAAGGCTCTACAACTTCACCACCTTTAACCAGCGCTTTAGTTACTAAACCTTCGGCAGTACCACAATCAAGCTCGGTCACTACCAAATCTTGCGTTACATCCACTAAACGACGTGTTAAGTAACCAGAATTAGCCGTTTTCAATGCCGTATCAGCCAAGCCCTTACGTGCACCGTGGGTTGAAATAAAGTATTGCAACACGTTTAAGCCATCACGGAAATTCGCGGTAATTGGTGTTTCGATAATAGAACCATCCGGTTTTGCCATCAAACCACGCATACCTGCTAACTGACGAATTTGAGCTGCAGAGCCACGTGCACCTGAGTCAGCCATCATGTAAATCGCGTTGAACGACTCTTGACGCAAGCCTTTACCGTTTGCATCTTTGGCTTGTGTCCCATCGATGTTCAACACTGGCTCTTCACGCAACTGTTTCATCATCGCATCAGCGATTTTGTCACCAGCACGACCCCAAATATCCACTACTTTATTGTAGCGCTCACCCTGAGTCACCAAACCAGAAACGTATTGGTCTTCAATTTCTTTTACTTCAGACTCTGCAGAAGCAAGTAATTGCGCTTTTTCTGGTGGCACTAACATATCGTTAATACTGATTGAAATACCTGCACGTGTTGCATAGGTATAACCCATTGTCATTAGCTTATCAGCCAAGATAACTGTTTCGCGGATGCCTACTTTACGGAAGCCAGCATTGATTAATTTAGAAATTTCTTTTTTCTTCAATGCACGATCAATCACGCTAAATGGCAAGCCAGATGGCAGTATTTCTGACAGCAAAGCACGACCTACCGTTGTTTCATAACGTGTCGTTTTTTCAGTTTTTGTACCATCTATAGCTAAATCATATTCTTTTATACGCACTGTGATTTTTGCTTGAATATCAATTAAACCACCGTCATAAACACGTTGCACTTCAGCCACATCGGCAAATCGCATACCATCACCACGTGCATTAATACGCTCACGCGTCATATAGTAAAGGCCCAATACGATATCCTGTGAAGGCACAATAATTGGCTCACCATTTGCTGGTGACAATACGTTGTTTGATGCCAGCATTAAAGTTCTTGCTTCCATTTGCGCTTCTAAGCTTAGTGGAACATGAACCGCCATTTGGTCACCATCGAAGTCGGCATTAAATGCCGCGCAAACGAGTGGATGTAATTGGATCGCTTTACCTTCAATTAGCATAGGCTCAAACGCTTGAATTCCTAAACGGTGAAGCGTTGGTGCACGATTAAGTAATACTGGATGCTCGCGAATAACGTCCTCTAAGATATCCCAAACTTCTGGTCCTTCTTCTTCAACTTTTTTCTTCGCTGCTTTAATCGTCGTCGCTAAACCTAATACTTCCAGTTTATGGAAAATGAATGGTTTGAACAATTCCAATGCCATTTTTTTAGGGAGACCGCATTGATGCAGTTTCAATTGTGGACCAACCACAATTACTGACCGACCTGAATAGTCTACACGCTTACCAAGTAAGTTTTGACGGAAACGACCGCCCTTACCTTTTATCATATCAGCTAATGATTTCAATGGACGCTTATTAGCACCCGTCATCACTTTACCGCGACGACCGTTATCTAACAGTGAATCCACTGCCTCTTGTAACATACGTTTTTCATTACGCACGATGATTTCAGGTGCTTTTAACTCTAACAAGCGTTTTAAACGATTGTTACGGTTAATCACTCGACGATATAAATCGTTCAAATCTGACGTAGCAAAACGGCCGCCATCCAATGGTACCAATGGACGTAGCTCTGGTGGCAATACTGGCAAGATCTCTAGAATCATCCACTCTGGCTTGATACCAGACTTTTGGAATGCTTCCAATACTTTTAAGCGCTTAGCGATTTTCTTGATTTTGGCTTCAGAGCCAGTTTCGCCTAAATCACGACGTAACTTTTCAATTTCGTTAGCGATGTCCATTGTGCGCAATAATTCACGCACAGCCTCAGCACCCATTACCGCGTTGAATTCATCACCATACTCTTCAACTTTAGCTAAGTAATCATCTTCCGTTAGCAATTGACCACGTGTTAGCGGTGTCATGCCTGGATCAATCACGATGAATGCTTCAAAGTACAATACGCGTTCAATATCACGTAACGCAATATCCAATACCATACCTAAACGGCTTGGTAATGATTTTAAGAACCAGATATGCGCAACTGGTGAAGCTAAATCGATATGACCCATACGCTCACGACGTACCTTAGATAAGGTGACTTCAACGCCACACTTTTCGCAGATTACACCACGATGTTTTAAGCGTTTGTATTTACCGCACAAACACTCGTAATCTTTAATTGGGCCAAATATTTTTGCGCAGAATAAACCATCACGCTCTGGTTTAAAGGTGCGATAGTTAATGGTTTCTGGCTTTTTCACTTCACCATATGACCATGAACGGATTTTTTCAGGTGAAGCTAACGCAATCTTAATCGCGTCAAACTCTTCTTCTTGCGTCACCTGTTTAAATAAGTCTAATAGAGCTTTCATGTGAATTCTCTCCTTCAATGCGCCCTGAAGGCGCATGATTTATAGTTAATTACGGTCTAGGTCAATGTCGATAGCGAGTGAACGAATTTCTTTCACTAACACGTTAAATGATTCTGGCATACCAGCATCAATCTTATGTTCGCCCTTCACAATATTTTCATACACTTTGGTACGGCCGTTCACGTCATCTGACTTAACGGTTAACATCTCTTGCAAGATGTATGAAGCGCCATAAGCCTCTAGTGCCCAAACCTCCATCTCACCAAAGCGTTGACCACCGAATTGCGCTTTACCGCCTAATGGTTGTTGTGTAACCAATGAGTATGGACCTGTAGAGCGTGCATGCATTTTGTCATCAACCAAGTGATGCAATTTCAATACGTGCATATAACCTACAGTGACCGGACGCTCAAATGACTCACCAGTACGTCCATCAAACAACTTCACTTGCGTTTTACCCGCATGAAACTGTAATTGTTTAGTTCGTGCATCATCATCTGGGAACGCCAAATCTAGCATTTGCTTAATATCAGATTCTGCCGCACCATCGAATACCGCTGTAGCGAATGGCACACCGTGTTTAAGATTGTGTGCAAGACCAATTACTTCAGAATCTGATAAAGACTTAATATCTTCTTTTTTACCGGTACTGTCGTTATAAATTTGATCTAAGAATTTACGAATTTCAGCTACTTTCGCTTCTTGTTTGAGCATCTCATCAATACGTAGACCTAAGCCTTTTGCAGCCCATCCCAAATGCACTTCTAAAATCTGACCAATATTCATGCGTGATGGAACGCCTAGTGGGTTCAACACGATGTCCATTGGTGTGCCATCGGCCATATGGGGCATATCTTCAACCGGCACAATTTTGGAGATAACACCCTTGTTACCGTGACGACCCGCCATCTTGTCACCTGGTTGAATACGACGTTTAACGGCTAAGTACACTTTAACCATTTTTTGCACGCCTGGTGGTAAATCATCACCTTGCGTCAATTTACGTTTTTTCTCTTCAAAACGATTATCAAATTCCACACGTGCTGCTGCCAAGCCATCTTTCAACTGCTCTAATTGACGCGCCGCTTCCTCATCTAACAAACGAATATCAAACCAATCGTAACGACCTACTTCCAATAAATAAGCTGCCGTTATTGTTTCGCCTTTTTTTAGCTTGTTAGGGCCGCCAGTAGAGACTTTACCTTCAAGCAAGCGTTGGATACGGCCAAATGCATCGTCTTCCACAATACGCATCTGGTCAGCAATATCTTGTTTATAATGCGCCAATTGATCGTCAATAATTTGTTGAGCACGAGGATCTCGATCAATACCTTCGCGAGTAAACACTTGCACATCAATTACAGTGCCACTCATGCCTGATGATACTCGCAATGACGTATCTTTAACATCTGATGCTTTTTCACCGAAAATAGCGCGAAGCAATTTCTCTTCTGGAGTTAGTTGAGTTTCACCTTTTGGTGTCACTTTACCGACTAATACATCACCCGCTTCTACTTCGGCACCGATATAAATAATGCCAGATTCATCCAAACGACCCAACATACGCTCGCTTAGGTTAGAAATGTCTTGCGTTATCTCCTCAGCACCTAGCTTGGTATCACGTGCAACTACAGATAACTCTTCAATATGAATAGATGTATAGCGATCATCAGCTACTACGCGCTCTGAAATCAAAATCGAGTCTTCGTAGTTATAGCCATTCCAAGGCATAAATCCTACCAACATATTTTGACCTAATGCTAGCTCTCCCATATCAGTAGAAGCACCATCGGCAATCACATCACCACGCACTAAAACATCACCCATTTTTACAAGTGGACGTTGGTTAATGTTTGTATTTTGATTAGAACGCGTATATTTAGTTAAGTTGTAAATATCCACACCAACTTCACCTGCTGCCGCTTCAACATCGTTTACACGAATTACGATACGACCTGAGTCTACGTAATCAACAATACCGCCACGACGAGCTTGTACGGTTGTACCAGAGTCAACGGCTACTGTACGTTCGATACCTGTACCAACCACGGCTTTTTCAGCACGCAAACAAGGCACAGCTTGACGTTGCATGTTTGCACCCATTAATGCGCGGTTCGCATCATCGTGCTCTAAAAACGGAATTAATGAAGCGGCAACAGATACAATTTGACTTGGTGCAACGTCCATATATTGCACGCGGTCTGGTTGCGTCATAGTAAATTCATTGTGATAGCGTGATGAAATAAAATCATCAACAAACATACCTTTGGCATCGATATCAGTATTAGCTTGTGCAATCATGTATTGACTCTCCTCAATAGCAGAGAGGTAATCAATGGTTGCAGAAACTTTATTGCCCTCAACACGGCGATAAGGCGTTTCCAAGAAACCATATTTATTTGTACGGGCAAACAACGCCAATGAGTTAATCAAACCAATGTTTGGGCCCTCTGGTGTCTCAATTGGACAAACACGTCCATAGTGGGTTGAGTGTACGTCACGTACCTCAAAGCCTGCACGCTCACGCGTCAATCCGCCTGGGCCTAATGCTGAAACACGGCGTTTGTGCGTGATTTCTGATAATGGATTAGTTTGATCCATAAATTGTGAAAGTTGACTAGAGCCGAAAAATTCACGAATCGCGCTAGAAACTGGTTTGGCATTGATTAAATCATGGGGCATTAAGTTGTCAGATTCAGCTTGAGATAAACGCTCTTTAACAGCGCGCTCAACGCGCACTAAGCCTGAGCGAAATTGATTTTCTACCAGCTCACCTACTGAACGAATACGACGATTACCTAAGTGATCGATATCATCAATCTCACCACGACCATTACGCAACTCTAACAATACGCCAACTACGGCCAATATGTCATCATTTGAGAGAACATGCGCACCCTCAGCACCTTGAGCACCTACACGCTCATAGAAACGACGCATCCAATTTGCCATGCGCTCTTCCACTTTTTCAGGGTAAGCACGACGGTTAAATTTCATACGGCCGACCACTGATAAATCGTAGCGATCTTCATTGAAGAATAAACCGTGAAACAAAGCCTCTACTGAATCTTCAGTTGGCGGCTCGCCTGGACGCATCATACGATAAATTGCTACACGTGCCGCATATTGATCAGGGATCTCATCAATACGTAACGTTTGCGAAATGTAATCACCATGATCTAAATCATTGGCATACAAAGTCGTTACATTAGGAATATTGGCATCTTGTAATTTTTCTAGTAAAGACTCTGTTATTTCATCGTTAGCGTTAGCAACAACTTCACCTGTTTCTTTGTCAACAATAATGCTAGCAATGGTGCGGCCCAAAATAAATTCTTGAGGCACAGCCATTTTACTCACATTAGCTTTTTCCATATCACGGATATGTTTTACCGTAATACGTTTATCTTTAGCCACTAAAATATTACCATCTTTGTCGATAATATCGAATTTAGCCACTTCGCCACGTAGACGATCTGGCACCAGTTCAAATTGAACACCAGCTGGGCTTAAATGGAAATTATCTACATCGTAGAATGTTTCAAGTATTTGCTCTGGCGTATAACCTAATGCTTTGAGCAAAATAGTGACTGGCATCTTACGTCGACGATCGACACGGAAATACAAATAATCTTTAGGGTCAAATTCAAAGTCTAACCATGAACCACGATAAGGAATAATTCGTGCAGAGAACAACAATTTCCCTGAACTATGCGTTTTACCACGATCATGTTCAAAGAATACGCCTGGGCTACGGTGCAATTGAGAAACAATTACGCGCTCAGTGCCGTTAATCACAAATGATCCATTTTCGGTCATCAGCGGCAACTCACCCATGTACACTTCTTGCTCTTTCACTTCTTTCACGGTTGGCTTTGAAGCCTCTTTATCCATGATAGTTAGGCGGACTTTCACGCGCAATGGTGCAGCATAAGTCAAACCGCGCTGTTGACATTCTTTCACGTCAAATGGCTCCGCGCCTAATTGATAACTAACATAATCTAAACGAGCATTGCCTGAATGACTAACAATAGGAAAAATAGAATCAAACGTAGCTTCTAAGCCAGCGTTTATACGCTGATCTGCCGCTGTGTGTTCTTGTAAGAACGCTTTATAAGACTCTAATTGCATTGCGAGCAAGTACGGAACTTCTTGCACACTTTCACGTTTAGAAAAGCTCTTACGAATACGTTTTTTTTCGGTAAAGGAATAGCTCATAGCGTCTCCTGATTTTTGAGGGTAGAAAATAAAACTCTGTCGATTTATCTAGTCTTTACACTGACAAAACCTTATTTTCTAAATTCAAATGCAGCTTATAAATTTGTAACACTTTGTTACATTTTTTAGTATCTTACAAATAGCGAAGGCTGACGGTCTCCCGTCAGCCTAACTAGTGCTTAAAACCAAATTACTTGATTTCGCCAGTTGCGCCAGCTTCAATCAATTTTTTCAAAGCTGCATCAGCGTCAGCTTTTGAAACGCCTTCTTTAACCGCTTTAGGTGCGCCGTCAACTAAGTCTTTAGCCTCCTTCAAACCTAATGCTGTTAATTCGCGAACAACTTTAATCACGTTAACTTTGCTATCGCCTGCTGCTAACAAAATAACATTAAACTCGGTTTGCTCAACCGCTGCAGCAGTAGCTGCACCAGATGCACCAGCTGCCACAGCTACTGCCGCTGCTGAAACACCAAATTTCTCTTCTATTTCTGTAATAAATGCTGTTAAGTCAAGCACTGACATGCTACCTACAGCATCCAATATTTGTGCGTTTGTAATTGCCATTTGTATATTCCTTAAAATTAAATAATGTAGCTAATAAACTAAGCTGTTGCTTTTGCATCACGAACTGCTGCAAGTGCGCGAGCGAACTTGGTAGGCACTTCGTTAAGCGTACGCGCAAATTTAGCGAGTAACTCTTCACGGCTTAATGTAGATGCCAAGGCTTGAATACCAGCAACATCCATCACTTTATTTGGCATTGCGCCAGCTTTTATAACAAATTTTTCGTTAGCTTTTGCAAAATCATTCATTACCTTAGCGGCGCTAATTGGGTCTGTTGAAATACCAAACACCAATGGACCGACCATATCGCTAGCTAGATCAGCAAATGGCGAGCCATCTACCGCACGACGTACTAACGTATTTTTCAATACACGTAGATAAACGCCAGATTTTCTAGCTTGGGCACGAAGAACAGTCATATTCGCCACGCCAATACCACGATATTCAGCAAGAACAATTGCTTGAGCTTTTGAAACTTGCTCTGTTACTTCAGCAACTACTGCTTTTTTCTCTGTAAGATTAAGACTCAAGGTCTTTACTCCTTCCGTTAATTTAAGTGTCAGATTAATAAATCTGGCACCATCCCACGGCGACCTTTCATCAGGAATATCAAACGATCCTGTTTTGGGGTGACGCCATCTGCGTAGGAACTAGGAAACAATCAAAACAGAGGCAAGAAAAAATAACCTTCATACACCCATCTTGCTGCTTCTAACATTAAATCCTTACGGACTCCTACGGTCTTTGATAACCTCGCTAATTATTCAATAGTGAATCAAAATCAAATAATTAACGAGCCCAAAGCCCATTGTTGATGTAATTGCTTTACAGCAACCAAATCAAGCGTTTTTTTACCAATTTAAACCTAGATGAACTTAGGCTAAATTAGTTTGATCTACACGAATACCTACACCCATAGTGCTAGATACTGATAATTTTTTAAGGAAAACACCTTTGCTAGAAGCAGGCTTAGCTTTAGACAAAGCATCAACCAATGCTGTCAAGTTACCTTGCAATTGCTCAACTGTGAATGAAGCACGACCGATTGTGCAGTGAATGATGCCCCCTTTATCAGTACGGTATTGCACTTGACCAGCTTTAGCGTTTTTAACTGCTGTAGCTGCGTCAGGCGTTACAGTACCAACTTTTGGATTTGGCATTAAACCGCGTGGGCCTAAAATTTGACCTAACTGGCCAACAATACGCATTGCGTCAGGAGTTGCAATTACAATATCAAAGTCCATTACGCCAGCTTTAACTTGTTCTGCTAAATCTTCAAAACCAACAATATCTGCACCAGCTGCTTTAGCGGCTTCTGCTTGTGCACCTTGAGCGAAAACAGCAACACGCGTTGTTTTACCAGTACCATTAGGTAGCACTAACGCACCACGAACTAGCTGATCTGATTTACGAGCATCAATACCTAAATTGATTACCGCATCAACAGATTCATTAAATTTTGCAGTTGCAATTTCTTTAACCAGGGCTAATGCTTCAGCCACTGGATAAATTTGATCTCGATTTACTTTAGCGCGTAGCGCTGTTATACGTTTAGAAGCCATGTTAAACCACCCCTTCCACTATAATACCGATACTACGTGCACTACCAGCGATTGTACGCACTGCTGCATCCATGTCAGACGCTGTTAAGTCAGGCATCTTCAATGTTGCAATGTCTTCAGCTTGTTGACGTGTAATCGTTGCTACTTTTGTCGTATGTGGTGTTGGTGAGCCTTTTTCTATTTTTGCTGCTTTTTTTAGCAAAATTGTTGCAGGTGGCGTTTTCATGATAAAAGTGAAACTCTTATCTGCAAATGCTGTAATCACTACTGGTATCGGTAAGCCTGGCTCAACACCTTGTGTTGCAGCATTAAATGCCTTACAAAACTCCATAATGTTTAGACCACGTTGACCCAATGCCGGGCCGACTGGCGGACTTGGGTTGGCCTTACCTGCAGGGATCTGCAGTTTAATGTAGCCAATGACTTTCTTTGCCATTTTAATGCTCCTAAAGTGGGTGGTAGCGCTTTTGCTAAAGCTCCCCGGTTAAATACAACTTATTAATTAGTACACTCAAAAATACTGTGCGACTAAACTTCTTTTTCGATTTGGCCAAACTCTAGCTCTACAGGAGTTGCACGGCCAAAAATTACTACGTTAACGCGTAACTTACTTTTGTCGTAGTTGATGTCTTCAACTGAACCTGAAAAATCTTTGAATGGGCCATCAATAACACGGACTGACTCACCTTTTTCAAAGGTAAGTTTTTGTGTAGGATTACTTTTGCTGTCATCCATACGTTGTAAAATAATTTCAACTTCTTTATCTTTAATTGGCGTAGGCTTTTGTGCACTACCACCGATAAAGGCTGTAACTCGAGGAGTGCTTTTAATTAAATGCCAGCTATCATCTGTCATTGCCATCTGCACTAATACATAACCGGGATATAACTTGCGCTCAGAAATCTTCTTTACGCCTGCTTTCATCTCGATGACTTCTTCTACTGGTACTAAAATCTGACCAAATAAATCCTGCAAGCCTGAACGTATAATACGCTCTTCAATACCTGCTTTTACTGATTTCTCAAAGCCAGAAAAAGCTTGGACTGCATACCAACGCATACTCATTAAGCACTCCGCCCCATAATCCATTGCACCATATAGGAGAATCCAATATCCACAACAGCTAAAAATGCCGCCATCACAATAACCAATACAATAACTGCGATAGTTGTTTGCATAGTCTCTTGTTTAGTTGGCCATACCACACGCTTTGCTTCAGCAAATGATTCCGAAATAAAACCAAGTGCAGTCTGGCCAATTGGCGTTGTCCATAAAACAGCGATAGCTGCACCAATGCCAACCAAAAAGGTCAGAATGCGCAGCGCGAGAGCTTTATCTTCCAATACGTAGAAGCCGGCGACACCTGCTACTAACAGCAGCAGTGAAATTGCCAGCTTTAATTTATTTAGCATACGATATTTTTATTTTCAATTTAAGCACAAAAAAAATTAAACTTTACTTCCAAAATTTGGCAGGCCAAGAGGGTCTCGAACCCCCAACCCTCGGTTTTGGAGACCGATACTCTACCAATTGAGCTATTGGCCTGCAGAAAACTTTA
>JAYVTW010000019.1:0-5936 GCA_043788445.1 Methylophilaceae bacterium | reverse complement strand
ATCAGCGGATCATTGTCAAGCGGGCTAATAATAGATAACTCAGCACCATTGGCGACCGCTTTTCTGATGCGGTGTGTAAGCAATGGATGCTCATTACGCAAGTTAGAACCGATCACCAAAATACGATCTAACTCTTCCATTTCACTGATATTGCAACCCATCCAAGGCGTACCAATACGTTTACCATCCAACCTAAAATCGGTCTGACGCAGGCGATAATCAATATTGCCACAGCTCAAACCTGTCGCTAATTTTTTAGCTAAATAGCCTTCTTCCATAGTGCTATTTGGAGAAACTAATACGCCTAATTCCTCACCACCATAATGATTTATAATGTCTTTTAGTTGTCCCGCTGCAAACTCTAAAGCCGTTTTCCAATCAGTTTCTTGCCAAATGCCATTATGCTTAATCATCGGCACTTTTAGTCGATCAGGGCTATTTAGGCCTTCGTAAGAGAATCTATCGCGGTCTGATAACCAGCATTCGTTAATACTTTCTTTTTCGCGCGGCAATACGCGCATGACTTTGCCATCCTTGACGTGAACTTCGATATGTGAGCCATGACTATCATGCGGCGCGATGGACGGGCGTCGCTCCAGCTCCCAGCTACGTGCAGAATAACGGAAGGGTTTAGAAGTGAGCGCACCTACTGGACATAAATCAATGATATTGCCGGATAGCTCTGAATTAACCGACTTATCCACATAAGCTGTAATTTCAGCGTGTTCGCCACGCCCTACTAGACCTAACTCCATCATGCCACCGACTTCTTTTAAGAAGCGCACACAACGCGTACATTGAATACAACGCGTCATATCGGTGCTAATTAATGGGCCAATATTTTTATTCAGCACTACACGTTTTTCTTCGGCGTAGCGTGAACCACTCGCGCCATAAGCTACTGCAATATCTTGCAAATCACATTCGCCACCTTGATCACAAATGGGGCAGTCAAGTGGATGATTAATTAGCAAAAACTCCATCACACTTTTTTGTGCTTCAACTGCAGATTTAGAGCGCGTAAATATCTTCATGCCATCTGCCACAGGTGTGGCGCAAGCTGGTAAAGGCTTGTTAAATTTTTCCACCTGCACCAAACACATACGGCAGTTGGCCGCAACAGACAGCTTTTTGTGATAACAAAAACGTGGGATGGCAATGCCGGCCATATCGGCAGCATCAATAATGGTACTGCCGTATTCAACTGCTAATGGCTTGCCGTCAATTTCAATACTTAACATATTCGCTCATTCTTAAATTTTATTTTGTGCGATGGAGTGCAAGGCTTTTGGAACACAAAAACCGGAATGCACATTGCTTACATCAGGATTTTGAATATGCATAGATTTGAAAGGTTGTAACACCACAATATACGCAAAAAATAAATTTTTCATTTACCATCCACCATGCTTTTGCCATGCTGAATATAATATTCAAACTCTGGACGGAAATGTTTAATAAAACTCAAGACTGGCGTTGCTGCAGCATCACCTAAAGCACAAATGGTTCGACCGGATATGTTATTGCTCACATCTGTGAGCAAATCTAAATCTTCAGCGCGACCCTGACCATCGACAATACGTTTGATGACGCGGTATACCCAGCCGGTGCCTTCACGACATGGCGTACATTGTCCGCAAGACTCTTCATAAAAAAAGTATGACAAACGTTGCAAGGTTTTCACCATACAAGTAGTGTCATCCATCACAATCATTGAGCCAGCACCTAAACTAGATCCAGCCTTTGATAAGCCATCATAATCCATCGTAGCTTTTAAAATTGCAGATGCCGGCATTACTGCAGTTGAAGGGCCACCTGGAATCACTGCTTTTAACTGGCGACCTTTCCAGATACCTTTTGCCATACCTAGTAACTCAGTAAATGGGATGCCCATTTTAACTTCATAATTACCAGGATTGACTACATGGCCAGAAACCGAGAATAGCTTTGTGCCGCCAGAGTTAGGTACGCCTAACTCCGCAAATGCTGCGCCACCATGCTGTAATATCCATGGAATAGACGCATAGGACTCAGTATTATTGACATTAGTTGGCTTGCCAAATACGCCATAGCTCGCAGGGAAAGGCGGTTTAAAGCGTGGCTGGCCTTTTTTGCCTTCGATTGATTCAATTAACGCGGTTTCTTCACCACAAATATAAGCACCGTAACCATGCACTGCATATAAATCAAAATCAAAATTAGTGCCGAATAAGTTTTCACCTAAATAACCAGCTGCTTTAGCTTCGCGTAATGCTGCTTCAAAAATTTCGTAGTCTTGCCAAATTTCACCATGAATATAGTTATAGCCAACACGCGCACCTAAAGTATAGGCGGCAATCGCCATGCCTTCGATAAGCTGATGTGGGTTATAACGAATAATGTCTCTATCTTTAAATGTGCCCGGCTCGCCTTCATCCGTATTGCAAACTAAATACTTGACGCCATCAAAGTAGCGCGGCATAAAGCTCCATTTTAGCCCGGTAGGGAACCCAGCACCACCACGG
This sequence comes from Methylophilaceae bacterium, assembly GCA_043788445.1. GTDB lineage: Bacteria > Pseudomonadota > Gammaproteobacteria > Burkholderiales > Methylophilaceae > JACMMS01. The sequence continues at coordinate 3,432 of JAYVTW010000019.1, read as the reverse complement.
CCACGCAAATTTGAAACTTTGATTTCTGTAATGATTTCTGTTGCTTTGACTTTCTCTATCACGACACGTTTTAGCTGTGCGTAACCACCCTTCTTGATGTAACTCTCTAATGAAGCAGGGTTTTTTTCTGTCAAAGTACGTAAGGTTAGCAGTGTTTGACCTTTTAAATCTGTCATTACTGGCGGTAAAGTTTGCACAGTGGACATCATTTCAGCTCCTGCAAAATAGCATCAACTTTTTCTGTGGTTAAAAATTCATGCATCGTGTGATTATTCACAGCCATTAATGGAGCGCCACCGCAAGCACCCATGCACTCCCCCTCTTTGAGGCAGAACCTTCCATCCGCAGTCACTTCATTAAAGCCAACACCAAGCTTGCTTTGAAGATAATTGACGATGCTATCTGAATCACGCAACATGCAAGAAATGTTGGTGCAGATAGTAATTTTATATTTTCCTACTGGCTGCAGATCATACATATTGTAGAAACTTGCCACTTCTAAAACTGCAATGTCAGGCACACCCAAATATTCCGCGACTTCACTAATACTTTGTTTAGATAACCAGCCGCGCTCAGTTTGTACAATACGCAAAGCGGACATCACAGCTGCCAAACGCTGTTCTGCCGGGTACTTAGTCAACTCATAATCGATTTTATCTATAGCTTCATTAGACAGCATTACATAACCTTACATTTTTTAATCTTGAAAAATTAAAAGCTCTAAACAAGACAAAGCTAGAAACAGAAAAATATGCGCCAAATAGATTTACTTTGCCAGCAAATTTATTTACTGAAAAACGCAGTATTGTGACTTGATTTTCATTTCTCATCGGTCGATTTCACCAAATACGATATCTTGTGTGCCTATTATCGCTACTAGGTCAGCAATCATATGGCCTCTAGTCATTTCGTCTAATGCGGCTAAATGAGGAAATCCTGGCGCACGAATTTTTAAACGATACGGTTTATTTGCTCCATCTGAAATCATATAAATACCAAACTCACCTTTAGGATGTTCAACTGCGGCATAAGCCTCGCCTGCCGGCACATGAAAACCTTCGGTAAACAGCTTAAAATGGTGAATTAAATCTTCCATATCTTGCTTCATGCCAGTACGAGGTGGCGGTGCTACTTTGTAATTATCGGTAATCACTGGGCCGGGATTGTGACGTAACCAAGTAATACATTGTTTGATGATGTTATTGGATTGGCGGAATTCTTCCATACGGACCAAATAACGGTCATAGCAGTCACCATTAACGCCTACAGGGATATCAAAATCAAGCTTGTCATATACCTCATACGGTTGTTTTTTACGTAAATCCCAAGCAAAACCTGAGCCGCGCAACATGGGGCCTGTCATACCCAGTGCCAAAGCACGTTCAGGCGAGACTACTCCGACACCTACAGTACGTTGCTTCCAAATACGATTATCGGTGAGCAGTGTTTCGTATTCATCCACGTATTTTGGAAAACGATTGGTAAAGTCTTCAATAAAATCTAGTAATGAACCTTGGCGATTTTCATTGAGCTTTTTTATTTCATCAGCACTACGGAATTTGGTAGTAAGATGTTGTGGCATCTGCAAAGGCAAATCGCGGTATACGCCACCTGGGCGGTAATAGGCAGCATGCATACGTGCGCCAGAAACCGCTTCATATACATCAAATAAATCTTCACGTTCGCGGAAAGCATATAAGAAGACGCTCATCGCCCCCACGTCTAAAGCATGCGCCCCCAGCCACAGGAGGTGATTCAAAATTCGTGTGATTTCATCAAACATCACACGGATATATCGTGCACGAATCGGAACATCAATGCCCATTAGTTTTTCAATTGCCATGACATAAGCATGCTCATTTGACATCATCGACACGTAGTCTAGCCGGTCCATATAGGGTACAGACTGCAAGTAAGTGCGATTCTCAGCAAGCTTCTCAGTAGCGCGATGCAACAAACCAATGTGCGGATCTGCACGCTGAATGACTTCGCCATCAAGCTCTAGCACCAAGCGCAACACACCATGTGCGGCTGGATGCTGCGGGCCAAAATTCATGGTGTAATTTCTAATTTCTGCCATATGCAACCTCATATTGCGTTTTACATTCGGTTACAGACAAAGCGGACGAGTGAAGGCAGTACATTTCATCAATACGAATAAGGACAAAGCTACAGTCAGCTGAATATAAAACGTAACTAGCCATTGTGGAAGCCCTCGTCACGTATTACGCGAGGCACGTTATTTCTTGATTCAATCGACACTGGCTGATAAATCACGCGCTGCTGTTCTGGGTCATAGCGCATTTCTACATTACCTATCATTGGGAAGTCTTTACGGAACGGATGACCAACGAAACCATAGTCAGTTAGTAAGCGACGTAGGTCTGGGTGGCCCTCATACATGATGCCGTACAAGTCAAATGCCTCACGCTCAAACCAATTAGCCACTGACCATAAATTAACCAGAGTTGGCATGATAGGAAATTCATCATTGTCAGAAAATACTTTTAAACGCAGACGATGGTTTAGGCTAATTGATAAAAAATGATAAACGGTGGCATAACGCAAACCCTTCCAAACTGGCTCAAATGCATTGGCATCTTGTCCATATTCAGCGTAATCAACACCACATAAATCAATGAGTTGCTCAAACTTAAAAACGGGATGATCACGCAATAATTGGCATACTTCTAATAAATGTGTTGCTTTACATGTGATAGTAATTTCACCGACGTGGGTGACGGAATTAAAAATCTTATCGCCAAATACAATCGGCAAATTTTCAATTAAAGTATCTAAACGGGTCGCCATATTGTTTTTGCGCTATCTAGCAATCGTATTGGTACGTTTAATTTTATTTTGTAGCTGAATAATGCCGTAAAGCAATGCCTCAGCCGTTGGCGGACAACCAGGCACATATACATCCACTGGCACGATACGATCACAGCCACGTACTACCGCGTAAGAGTAATGATAATATCCACCGCCATTTGCACATGAACCCATTGAAATTACCCAACGCGGCTCGGCCATTTGGTCATAAACTTTTCGTAAAGCGGGTGCCATTTTGTTCACTAGCGTACCGGCTACAATCATCACATCTGATTGACGCGGACTAGGGCGAAACACAATACCGAATCGGTCAAGATCATATCGCGAGGCACCCGCATGCATCATTTCTACTGCACAGCAAGCCAAGCCAAAGGTCATTGGCCACAAAGAACCAGTACGCGTATAATTGATAACTGTATCAAGCGTAGTGGTTACAAAGCCTTTTTCTAATACGCCTTCAATACTCATGACTCTATTTCCATAGCATTACTCCCATTCTAAGGCGCCTTTTTTCCACTCGTAAACGAACCCGACGACCAAAATACCAAGAAATACCATCATTGCAATAAAACCGAAAAGCCCAATGTCGCGCAACACAAC
>JAYVTW010000018.1:0-3856 GCA_043788445.1 Methylophilaceae bacterium | reverse complement strand
CACATATGGTTGATGCGCAGATAACATTTCGTTATATGCTGTAACTACGCCAATATTAGGTGCTTTTTCGACTACCACACGCAGCTTATCATTGCTTGGCATCGCTGCGAAAGCATGAGCAACGTTGGCACAGCCTAAACGGTCTGCGCCACGAGGGCGGTTGATGATAGAGTCTACTCGCTGTAAATATGCAGTACGGGTAGGCCGACTACGTTCGCGAATACGTTCTGTAACTTCTATATGTGATTGTTTCATGAGATGTTTGATGTCAAAAGTTAATAACTGACTCAATTATGCTCAAACCAAACCCAATCGTCAAATTTAACTCTTATCAAGAAGACTTTAACTAGTAAGGCTATATTAAGTAATCAAAAGGCTTCTAAGCGAGCTTAGTTAATTTTAAAGAGGCTTAGCCCATAAAATAATTATGTTTACTTTCAAGTTATAATCTTAGAAATAGTAGGCTAAAAATCCAAAGCAATTAACCTTCTTAACGTAATTTAATATGATGAATTTTTGATGCAAAATGAATAGCATACCAACTAATGGAATAATAACTAGCTCTATCACAAAAGCTCAAAATTACAGTAGATGCTTGATAGTCCTATTGTTTATTCTTGGCATTTGTTTTTTTACGACTGTCAGAGGCTGGACAAATATTTGTTTTTCCCTTGTCGTACTCGTTAGCATGATCTCCCTCGTCTGCTCCAAGTCAAAATTGACCAAAACCAATCATTTCCTTGATCTAAATAAACATTATTATCTATTTTTCAGTCTAGCATTTCCTATTTTTGCAGTATTAGTGACTCAATCTATTCGTAATGATTTTTTAATCAGAACTTACGATGCACCATCTAGGATGCTGTTTGCAATACCTGTTATATTATATTTAGCAACAAAAAAGGTAAATTTTACAAGTATCATTGGCTATTGTGCGCCGATTTGTTTAATACTTACAGCGATAGTAGTTCATACTCATCCAGAGTATTACGCTAAATGGGCCGGCCGATACTCCACCAAATTTGTTGACCCAGATTCATTAGGCGATATATCTGTTGTACTAAGTAGCTTTTGCCTATTTAGCTTATACAGTCCACTTAAATCCTCCAAAAGCTGGTTGGCTTTACAATTTATTGGCATCATATTTGGGCTTTATACAGTGATAGGGACGTCTACACGTGGTAGTTGGCTAGCGATTCCTTTTATTTTATTATTTTGGATAAGCACATACCGTAATAAAATAAACAAGAATCACCTAATTATCGCTCCAATTGCAGTAATTACTTTGTCAATCTTAATCTATTGGTTTGCACCAAATATTATCGTAAGGCTAGCAAGTATTTACAGCGAAACTAACAATTGGCTTAACCATACTAGCCTTGACACATCAGCAGGGATTCGCCTAACTATGTACAAAATGTCATGGACCTTATTTCAACATCAGCCATGGGCTGGCTATGGTGATTTTGGCTATACTAAACTCCTTGACCAACCATGGCTCGCAGCTTCTTCCACTAAAGTGGCAAAAGATTATATGGCGTGCTGTGGCCCACACAACGAACTAATTGCCAATTTATTAAGATCTGGTGTTTTTGGTGGAGTATCCTATTTATTAATACTCTTTTCTCCGATGTATTTTTTTATGAAGCATTTGTCAGATAAAAATGAGAACTCTAGACTAGCTTGCCAACTGGGGATTGTGTATTTATTAACGCTCATAATTTGTGGTTTGAGCTTAGAAGTACTGACTTTAAAGTACACCGTTACATTCTATAGCATGCTAATTTCAGGACTAATAGGTCAAATCCTATTCAACTTGAAAGAATAATCAACGATGACCCAACCTAAGTATTCCATTACTTTTGCTTGTTACAACCAAGTTAAATATACGCAACAATGCGTAGACAGCATGGTGCGTCACGGACTTAATTTAAACAATCTCATTGTTGTAGATAATGGCTCAATTGATGACACACGTAGGTACTTACAGACACTGCCTCTAGGTGGATGTATTTTTAATAACCAAAACTTAGGCTGCGGAGTAGCGTGGAATCAAGGTGCTCTTACGCAGCAAGCTGAATGGACTATCATTATGAACAATGATGTAGTTGTTTCAGCTAACTGGGTAGACAATTTAATTAATGTGGCTATCGCTAATAATCTTAAAGTAATATCACCAGCACTCGTTGAAGGTGAGTTAGATTATGATTTCGATACGTTTGCCAACAAAGCCTCTGTTAATCTGAATAACGTCATTCGGATTGGTCATTGCCACGCAGTTTGTTTAGCTATACATAAATCAGTATGGATGGAAGTTGGCTACTTTCAGCCAGTTCCTAAGCTGCTAGGCTATGAAGACACTATGTTTTTTCATGAATTAGATAAAGCAGGCATTGCCTACGGCATGACGGGAGGCTCTTGGTTACACCATTTTGGATCCATTACCCAAAACGCCATGAAACAGGAGCGTGGACTTGCACAAAAAGATGGTCTAGCTTATAGATACAACTACAAGCTACTTCAACAAGGCTTTATCAAAAGAAAGCTGAACAAGTATCAACGTAATCAACGCTTGAAACACTGGCGCGATGAGGAGTTTAAGCAATTTTCGCAATCGATTCATGGCTTACGTAAAGATGGGCAGTTTAAATGGGTTTAATTACATTTAAAGGCAATCTGATATGAGTATCAGTCCAGCTAAAATGCCAACGCTGTCAGTCATCATTATTACCAAAAACGAAGCACATGCTATTGAAGAATGTCTTGCTTCAGTTGCTTGGGCTGATGAAATTATTATCCTTGATTCTGGAAGCACCGACAACACTGTTGCGCTAGGTCAATCATTTGGTGCTAAAGTAACGATCACCAACTGGCCAGGTTTTGGCCCCCAGAAAAACCGGGCATTAAGCTTTGCCACCTGTGATTGGGTACTATCAATTGATGCAGATGAACGTGTAACTCCTGAGCTACGAAAAGAAATTGAAGCATCAATCGCCAATCCTAATCAAAACTCTGCTTTTAGAATGCCGAGGTTCTCCAGCTACTGTGGGCAATTTATGCGGCATAGCGGCTGGTGGCCAGACTATATTACCCGTTTATTTTTACGTGACAAAGGTCGTTTTAGTGATGATTTAGTGCATGAGCATGTCATTGTTGATGGCACGACTCAAACCCTAAACTCACCACTGCACCATATCAGCTATATTAACTTGGAAGAAGTGTTAGAAAAAACTAATCGATATTCTACAGATGGCGCTGTGATGGCCTTTGCTCGCGGCAAGCGTGCTACCCTAGCTAGTGCCATTAGTCACGGCTTTTGGGCATTTATACGCACCTATATTTTTCGTTTAGGTTTTCTAGATGGGAAAATGGGATTTATATTAGCAGTATCCAATGCCGAGGCAACTTACTATCGCTATCTCAAGCTTATGCTACTTGAGGTCAATCCGATACAAACACAGTCAAATGTATTAGCGAAAAAGCACTAGATGCTTACTACGTTAGAGGTTTTAGCTATATGAGCAATGATCCATTTTTAAGTCAGCACCCTTTAATCACAAGTTATCATTCAGATGCAATAATTGAAAAACCAATATTTTCTATTATCATACCTAGTTGGAATAACCTAGATTTTTTAAAAACATGCATTGCTAGCTTACAAAAGAATTCACGTTATCAGCATCAAATAATTTTGCACTTAAACGAGGGCAATGACGGTTCAAGAGAGTGGGCTGAATTACAACATCTCGATTACACGGCTTCTGCAGAAAATATTGGTATTTGTTACGCCATGAATCTCGCCCGTAGTTTAGCAACATCGGAACTATTGGTTTATTTTAATGATGATATGTATGCA
>JAYVTW010000017.1:0-3986 GCA_043788445.1 Methylophilaceae bacterium | reverse complement strand
GCAGCAACCATCTGTTTAAGCTCTGGATATTTACCAAAGAAATGCTCACGTGTATAAGCACCACCTTTGGCTTTAAAGTTTTGGTATTCGCCATCAACGCATTCTTCCATACGCTTTTTGAGCAAGCCATCTTTATCCATTGCCAATAAAGGGTCCCAATATGAGCCCCAAATGACTTTTAATACGTTCCAGCCAGAACCACGGAAATCAGATTCTAACTCTTGGATAATTTTACCGTTACCACGAACAGGTCCATCTAAGCGTTGTAAGTTACAGTTAATCACAAAAATTAAGTTGTCTAACTTCTCACGTGAGGCCAGTGAAATCGCGCCTAATGATTCAGGCTCGTCCATTTCTCCGTCGCCACAGAATACCCATACTTTGCGGTCTGAAGTATCTGCAATACCACGGTCATGTAAGTATTTGAGGAAGCGTGCTTGGTAAATGCCTTGTAAAGGTCCTAAGCCCATTGAGACCGTAGGGAACTGCCAGAAATCCGGCATCAACCATGGGTGAGGGTAGCTCGATAAGCCATTGCCGCCAGTTTCTTGACGAAAGTTATCCATTTGCTCTTCGGTAATGCGACCTTCTAAGAAAGCACGTGCATATACGCCTGGTGAAGAGTGGCCTTGAAAGTAAATACAATCACCGCCAAAGTTTTCATTCGCTGCACGAAAGAAGTAATTAAAACCAGTATCGTATAAAGTAGCGGCAGATTGGAAGCTCGCAATATGGCCTCCTACACCTGGTGATTTTTCGTTAGCACGTAATACCGTCATAATCGCATTCCAGCGAATGAGCGCACGAATACGTCGTTCCATCCCTGGGTTACCAGGTAGGCGCTGTTGTAGATGGGTAGGAATCGTGTTTACATAAGCCGTAGTTGCATTGTAAGGTAAGTTGGCGCCTGAACGACGCGCCTTTTCTATCATCGCCTCAAGTAAGAAATGCGCACGCTCTGTGCCTTCGTTTTCAATTACGGCGGTGAGTGCGTCTAACCACTCTTGGGTCTCAAGGCTATCACTATCAGGGTTAATCATATTTGATGACATTAAGTTGTGGCTCCAATTTCTTCTGTAAGACTAGCTATATTCTATAATTTGAACGATTTAATCGTGGAACTTAATTTATATACAATGGGTATAATTAGTAGGTAAAAAAGAATGCAGTACTTTAATGATTGCAGTAATGTTGTAGTGTGGCTTTTTTAGTTGTTTTGGTCAAGTTTAGTCAGGCTTTTTATGACTTTTAGCGAGGTGTCATCTATAAAACCACCACATTTTATAGATGACTTATAGGAATTTAAATGACGGTAAAATTAATACAAAATGCAGCTAATTCAAGCGAAAAATCACTAACTTCCTCAAAACATCACATTTTTTTGCTTACCGAGATCGAACAAAATGACCTACCATTTGTTGAAATCTTAAAAGCAAAACTAAATCGTACTCAAAATGAATTTAAAGACTTGGCTAAAATGCCAGCTATGGTAGATTTGCCTAACGGCGGAGTAGCCAGTTATGTTGTTTTGAGTCAAAAACTCAGCATGTTTCAAAAGCATAGTTTATTACGTAAAGCGATTAAGCCTTTACTGGATGAAAAGCCGGCAACTTTAACTATTTCAGTTTATGGTGATGAGGCAACACGAAAAGCCAATGCTTTCGCTGCTTATTATGTTGCAACTGTGAATGCTGCTGTATTGCCAAATCGTAAAAAAGTTGAAAGCAAAATGGTAGAGGGTCAGCAAGGCAATCAAGATTACTTAAAAAACGTAGAGATATATGGCTATCAAGTTAGTCATGGTTTTACAGATGTCAATGCGCGTGTTGCAGGCAACACGCTCTGTCGCGTGCTTACAATCACGCCACCTAACGAATTAACTCCGACGATTTATCGTGAAAAAGTTGCCATATTAGCTAAAGCTAAAGGTTGGAATTACAAAGAGTTTGATATGTTAACCCTACAGAAAATGGGCGCAGGTGCTTTTGTAGCAGTGGGACATGGCTCTGAGCCTCAAGATGCAGCAATTGTGCATTTAACTTATACACCAAAGGTTGTTAAGAAACATATTTCGCTGGTGGGTAAAGGTATTTGTTTTGATACTGGCGGGCACAATTTGAAGCCGGCCAAATATATGCAGGGTATGCATGAAGATATGAACGGTTCTGCCGTGACTTTGGGTATTTTATTAGCCGCTACTGAAATGCACTTACCCGTGAAATTAGATTGCTGGCTTGCGATTGCACAAAACCATATTGGCCCGCTGGCTTATAAACAAAACGATGTGGTCACTGCCCTCAATGGCATGACCATTGAAATAGTTCATACCGATGCCGAAGGCCGCATGGTATTGGCCGATACGCTAACCTTGGCATCACGAGAAAAGCCCGACCTTATTTTAGATTTTGCAACACTGACTGGCAGCATGCATACTGCTGTCACTGACCGCATGAGTGGCGTAATTGCTAATAGCCCAGAATTGCTCTGTAAAGCAGTAGGTGCTGGCAATGCGGCTGGTGAGCGTATTGTTACCTTTCCATACGAAGAAGATTTTGATGTTGAACTTGAGAGTGATATTGCCGATATTAAACAGTGCACATTAGAGGGCGGTGGTGATCACATGCTCGCTGCGCGCTTTTTAGGTAAGTTTATTGAGAATGACGTCGCTTGGTTACATACGGATTTATCATCTTATAACCGTAAAGGTGGCTTGGGTGCTGTGCAGTCTGATACCAACGGCTTTGGTGTTGGTTTTGGATTGGAAATGATTAAAACTATTTTAGAAAAAAACACTTAATTTACTGACGTCTTAGATAGTAGCGTTTTTAACCACTAAAGCAACAGCAACAATTAGTGCCAAAGCTGCAAAAGCACGCCTTTTACCGCTTGTAGGTATTTTATCTGTAAATACCTTGCTAATTAACATACCAACTAACGTGCTGATAGCAAATGGCATAGCGATTGTCCAGTCGATGGAGTCGTGCAATGCATAACTTAAAAACCCTGAAGCTGAGACTAAAGCAGTAATGGCGAGTGAAGTTGCAATGACGGTTTCTATATTGAAGTTACTTACTTTTCGCAATGCTGGCACAATAACAAAGCCACCACCAACCCCGAGCAAACCTGATAGCAAGCCTGCTACGCCTCCAGTCAAAGCTAATCTCGCAGTGCATGGCGCAGTCCAAAACAGTTTAGAAGTTGCAGGGTTGATTTGGCAGGGTTGAGTATTTTGATTACAATCGAAAGGAACTTTTGGCACAGGTTCGCGCCACATACTCCATGCAACATAAGCTAGTGTTATCGCAAATAAAATGCCCAGTAAATTGGCGGGCAAATAGTGCGTAAGCCGAACACCAATTGGCGCAAGACAAATACCGCAAGCCGCCATTAACATAGCTGCTTTGTAGCGTACAAGACCATTTTTTAAGCCAATTAACGCACCAACTCCAGCTGATAACATGAGTGCAAATAAGCCAATGGGTGCTGCTTGGCTAATGCCTAATCCAAGGAAAAATACTAATAATGGGATTGATAGTATCGTTCCACCAGCGCCTGTTAGAGCGAGAATTAAGCCAACAAAAAACCCCAGAGCTATACTGATGACTTCTGGCGTCACTTTAATGGCCTGTAGGTTTTGTTGGGCGCGCTAACCATTCTTTGCCCTTCAATAGAGCATTCCAATAAATCCAAGGCAAGATATATTTTTTAAGAACCCAGTTGATTTTCCGTGGCACTAGTGAATCTAGTGGAAAGGTGGGGAGTAGTTTTCCACCAAAACCAAACTCCGCAAGTATGATTTTACCTTTCTCAACAGTGAGTGGGCAGGAGCCATAACCGTCGTAATCAGTAGGGATTACCTTGCCATTACGCAAAGCGATTAAGTTTTCTGCCACCACGATAACTTGCTTACGTATGGCTGCAGCAGTTTTAGCATTGGGGGAGGAGCACACATCTCCGAGGCTAAATATGTTGGCGTAACGTACATG
>JAYVTW010000016.1:0-5815 GCA_043788445.1 Methylophilaceae bacterium | reverse complement strand
CCAATTGCTAATCCGTGCAGCTTAGCTAGCACAAGAGCTTTTAATACCTTCGAGGATGATATTAAATCACACAATTTGGATCGAGAGTCGGTCGGAATTTTTATGGTATGGATTAATTTATTTTTACTTTTTTTACGTAAAAAAGTGGGGCATTTTCCGGAATCGAAAGAGCTAAAGCAGCTTATTCGCAATCATGTAGATCCAAAGCTAGATCTTGAGCGCAGTGTTAGATGAATTTGCTGCTTGTGAAAGCGCTTGAGACTGACAATGCGAACTATTAGCAATTCTACAAAGTTATTTTAAATGCTTTAAAGTACATTATAGTCAAAGCTATTGGATTAACTAACGCTTTTAACTTAATAATGGGAGAGTAAAAATGTCAGATCACACTAACGAAAGTGCAGTTGTTAAGGCGCTAAATACAATATTAGAATTTGAACTTGCTGGTGTAGTTCGCTACACACACTATGCTCTAATGGTGTTTGGTTATAATCGTATTCCTATTATTTCTTGGTTACGTGGCCAGGCAACAGAGTCGCTAGACCATGCTAACAAAGCTGGTGAGATTATTACGCATTTAGGTGGGCATCCGTCACTCTCTATTGGACCTTTACTGGAAACGCATAATCACGATATTGGTGATATTTTGCGTGAGTCATTAGCCCATGAAAAATTAGCACTAAATAGCTATCGCGAGCTGTTGAAACTAGTGGAGGGTGAATCGGTGATGTTAGAAGAATATGCGCGCGAGATGATCTACATGGAAGAATTGCATATGGGTGAAGTAGACAAAATGCTACGTAAACCAGGCGATATTGCTGTATTCAGTATGTAATCAATTTGGCTCAGTCTAATCAGATTTGGGCTAAAAAAAGGCAGTTAAACTGCTTTTTTTTTGTTAAATAGAATTTACATAATAGACATCATTTTATTTTGTTTTCGGTATTAATAGCACTGACACGTTTAGCACCATTGTAGTGAACTGTCCAATAGTCTGTGTTTAAGTTATCAACACGTACTACGCCACCAGCGCTGGGTGAATGAATAAAACGGTTGTTGCCAATATAAATACCGACGTGGGAAAAGGTCTTTTTTAAAGTATTAAAAAATACTAAATCACCTGGTTGTAAATCATCTTTGGCTATTTTTTTACCCATTTGGCTAATCGCTCGGGCTGTCGGCGGTAGCGTTAGATTAGTCGCCTGTTGGAATACATATCGTACAAAACCACTGCAATCAAAGCCAGTATCGGGTGATTTTCCTCCATAGCGGTATCTAATACCTGTTAGGCTTAGCGCGTTGATTAATACTTCTTGCGCCTTGTCTGCCCAACGTTCAAGGCTTTCGTTATTATTCGGCGTTGAATTATCTACATTGCTATCAGCGTTACTCGATAACTCGGCATCCAGTTGTAATGGATTTGAAGATAAGCTATTTGCGGCAAAAGTAAGATTGCTTGCCGTAAAGGTCAACACAAAAATTAAAAACAATGATTTCATAGGCTATTCAATTAACTACATTTTCCGCTGTGGTTGGAAACTTACTGCAAAAATATGCGCATTAAATTAAATAAAACATAGATTAACAGGGTATTTGATCCGCGACAATAAAAAAATTACGCTATCGTGTCACTTAGCATGCTCGCCCGTGGGATAATTAAAAGTTATGTCGCACAAAAATTCAAGCACACAATTAACGCAAGTATTCAGTAGTGGCGGTGCTCTTTCCAACGCTATTGCTGGCTATAACCCGCGTCAGCAGCAGTTAGAGATGGCGATTGCTATTGAGAATGCGATTGTTAACAACACACAGTTGGTGGCAGAGGCAGGCACCGGTACAGGTAAAACATTTGCTTATTTGGTGCCGGCATTGCTTTCCGGTGGCAAAGTGATTATTTCTACAGGGACTAAAAATCTGCAAGACCAGCTTTTTACGCGTGATTTACCCAATGTACGAGATGCGCTTAAGGTGCCAGTTACCGTTAGTATGCTTAAAGGCCGCGCCAACTATGTATGTCATCATCATTTAGAGCGTGCTAGCAATGAAGGCCGTTTTGTGTCCCGTGAAGATGCAAAATACGTGCATATCATCAAGAATTTTGTTGAAAACTCTTCCACTGGCGACAAATCTGAACTGATAGAAGTGCCTGAAAACGCCACTATTTGGCCTAGCGTCACGAGTACCCGTGATAATTGTATGGGGCAAGATTGCAGCTTTTATAAAGATTGTTTTGTTATGGAAGCACGTAAGCGTGCATTAGCAGCCGATGTGGTGGTAGTGAATCATCATCTGTTTTTTGCAGATGTTATGCTGCGCGATGAAGGTGTCGCTGAGCTTTTGCCAAGCGCCAATACAGTGATTTTTGATGAAGCGCATCAATTGCCAGAGGTGGCGGGTTTGTTTTTTGGTGAGGATATTTCTACATCCCAATTAATAGAACTTACGCGTGATGCGTCAGCCGCCCAAATGGTATTGGCTAAAGATTGTGTGGAACTAGCAAAGGCAATCCCAAAATTAGAAAAAGCGACTAAAGATTTTAGGTTGGTATTTGCCTACGAAGGTTCACGTTTGCCAGTACAAAAAGCTCTTGCACTTAAAGGCTTTGACGATGCTTTTGCCAATATGCAAACTCAATTAATATTGGTTGCTAAGATACTGGAAACGCAAGCAGCACGAGATCCAGAGTTAGAAAAGTGCTGGCAACGCAGTGAGGCTTTATCGGTGCAGCTGGAGCGTTGGCAAGCGGGCAGTAATGCTAATTTGGTACGTTGGGTAGAGGTATTTACGCAGTCGGTACAATTGCATGCTACGCCTTTGAGCGTGGCTGAAAGTTTTGGCAAGCAACTTAATGCGCAGCCGCGCGCTTGGATATTCACCTCAGCCACGCTAGCGGTCAAAACCGACTTTAGCCATTACCTCGCACAAATGGGTTTGTTAGAAGCAAAAACCGCCTATTGGACAAGCCCATTTGATTACGAGAATCAGGCAATTTTATATGCGCCGCCTAATATGCCAGACCCTAATAGCCCTGCGTATACGTCAGCCGTGGTTGCTGCTGCTATGCCAGTTTTACGTGCTAGCAAAGGTCGGGCGTTTATACTGTGCACAAGTTTGCGCGCTATGCGCGAAATTCACGCCATGCTGAAAGAAGCGCTTGAAAGGGAGGGCATGGAATACCCTTTATTGATGCAAGGTGAAAGCTCACGTACGGAATTATTAGCGCGCTTTCGCAAAATTGGTAATGCGGTTTTAGTCGGTTCGCAAAGCTTTTGGGAAGGCGTAGATGTAAGGGGTGAAGCGCTGAGTGTGGTGATTATCGACAAGCTGCCCTTTGCGCCGCCAGATGACCCAGTGTTATCTGCCCGCATTGATAAAATGAATGCAGAAGGTAAAAATGCTTTTATGGAATATCAATTGCCGTATTCGGTGATAACCCTTAAACAAGGCGCAGGGCGCTTAATTCGCGATGAAAATGATCGCGGTATACTCATGATTTGCGATCCGCGCCTTATTACCAAGCCTTACGGGAGACGCATTTGGCAGAGCCTACCGCCGTTTAAGCGGACCAAATTATTGGCTGATATTGAGACGTTTTTTTCTAGTCACATGCAGGATTAATAAGATATAACTAATGTTATGATGAATATACCAGCATCTGAATACCAACTCACTGCCATGCGGTCGCAAGGGGCTGGTGGGCAAAATGTCAATAAGGTTTCAAGTGCGATTCATCTACGGTTTGAT
Source organism: Methylophilaceae bacterium (assembly GCA_043788445.1). Lineage (GTDB taxonomy): Bacteria > Pseudomonadota > Gammaproteobacteria > Burkholderiales > Methylophilaceae > JACMMS01. The sequence continues at coordinate 2,071 of JAYVTW010000016.1, read as the reverse complement.
ATTCATGCATCCTCATTAACTGAGAACATTAAAGTGCTCCTATTAGCGCTGCGTGACAACCGTATTACGGATGAGGGTATATTGGTGATTAAAGCTCAGCAATACCGCACCCAAGAAGCCAACAAAAAAGATGCTATCAAACGTTTGCATGATTGGGTCAATTCTGCCACTGCTGTTAAAGCGACACGCTATGCGACTAAGCCGAGTTGGGGTGAACGTCAACGCCGCTTGGCGGTTAAAGCGCAACGTTCTGGCATTAAGATCATGCGAAGCAGGATTAAACTAGATGATTAAAACTAAAGAGCAAAATTAATTAGCGTTTAACCAATTTGCGTTGTTGAAGTTTTTCTAATACATGTAGTGGTGAAAACTCTGGGTAATATTGTCCGGCAATAGGTAAGTGAAAGGTTTGCTCAAACATATATTGACCGCTCATTGCGGCATGTAATACTTGGTCTGAAAAACAAATCCAGGTGCTGCCCGGCGCAAAATTAATTGTTTGTTGGGGTGCGTTTTTTTGATATTCAACGTCAGCTTTCATATGGTCATGCAGATGCAGCATGATATGGTCATACTTACTTCGTTTGAGTTTAGTGATTTTAAGTGCGTGCAGTAAGCCTGCAGAGCCAGGAAATTGCTGTTTAATTCTCGGTAAAAAATGTTGCGCAGCCTCTTCAAATGCTTCACCTACACGCCATACTCTGGCTAAATTATCTGGGTTGACATTCGTAAAAACACGCAAAATACGTTCGCCATAATTTGGCCGAGATGGAAATGCATCAACGTGCAAACGCGAGTCATCTTTTTTCCAAGAATGAGCTGCTACAGCTCCAACAAGATTAGGTCTATAGCTGGTTCGCGCCATATTTAAATGCAATGCATAATTCGGAAATAGCGTATGGATTAGCTGTGTTGCTTGATGAGAGTAACGCGTAATCATCAATGCCAGTTGTGCTAATTCTGAAGGCGAACCAACCGCGCCACGCACTTTGTTATCTTCTAGGCTGATATTTTTGCGTTGTCCGTTTAGCCAATTGGGTGAGTAAAATTTTTTTTCATCATCTTTTAGTACAAAGCCTAATTTAGGCAAATGAATCACTGCGCCTTGTTCTAGCACTAAAGCAAATTTTTCAATTTCAGCCGCGCTTAAGTTGGGCTGCCAGTCGTTGATATCAAAGTTTTGTATGGATTGTTGCATGGCAATGGCGGCTAACGCTAATAAACTACATTATCAACTTTATCATAGTTGTTTTCATAGTTGTATTGAGTATGGTTTTATAAACATGTTACTTTAATCTTCAGCATAGCTTAAGTCTTGTGGCAAAATGGCATTTGAATTGGTTAGCAAACTGTTTGAGCACTATTTTTTTAAGATATTATTTTAAGACTTTATGCGTATATTAGCACTTGATACTTCTACAGAATATCTTTCGCTCGCTTTGCAGCTTGATGGCAACACACTGTGTTATGACGCGCTGGCAGGACAAAGCCATTCGCAGCAAATCTTACCGCAAATTCGTGCATTATTAAATGAAGCCAATGTTGAACTGTCTGATCTGGATGGGATTGCTTTTGGTGCAGGGCCAGGATCCTTTACCGGAGTGCGTATTGCTTGTGGTGTTGCACAAGGTTTAGCATTTGGTGCAAACCTTCCAGTTGTTAGTGTAAATACGTTGATGGCATTAGCCGAGGCTAGTTTTAAAGCGTGTAATGCAACCAAGGTGATTGGGTGTTTAGATGCGCGTATGGGCGAGGTTTATCATGCCGCCTTTGAAAAAAAAGACGATATTTGGCAGGAAATCAGCGTCACTGGCTTATTTAAGCCGCAAGATGTGCCAGCACTAGAAGGCTCTGATTGGTTAGGCGCTGGCAGTGGTTGGCTTACTTACGCGGAGCAATTAAGCGTAATTTACCGCTTGCAGATTAAACAAGTTTTACCAAAAGCCTTACCTACAGCATCAGCACTACTGACAATTGCACAGCTGCAACTAGCAGCCGGACTAGGCAAGTCTGCTACTGAATCCGCGCCTATTTATATCCGCAATAAAGTTGCGTTAAAAACCACTGAGCG
>JAYVTW010000015.1:0-6918 GCA_043788445.1 Methylophilaceae bacterium | reverse complement strand
TTAACTACTTACTTACGTAGGCTTAAACGCTCAATTAGCGTTTGATAACGGCCTAAGTTTTCACGTTTTAGGTAGTCTAACAATTTACGACGCTGACTTACCATCGCTAACAAACCACGGCGTGAATGGTTATCTTTTTTGTTGCTTTTAAAATGGTCTTGCAAATAAGCGATACGGCTAGTTAAAAGCGCAACTTGCACCTCAGGAGATCCGGTATCGTTTTTAGCTTGTTGAAATTCGCTTACAATTTTTGCTCTGTCAGCTGCAGTAGTAGCCATAATGTTTAATCCTATTTTTGCGACAATGCTAAAGCAGGGGATCCGCGAAAGCATTCATTAACAATGATCCGAGCATTTTAACTTAAAGTACACATACTTAACAAGTGTTTTAACTAGTTGTTTTATTTATTAATAATCTACTTTAAGTAAATAGACTGACTGCTAGGTTGCGCTTAAAAATTAAGCAGTCTTTTAGGTGCGATTTTTCCGTCATCTAACAGCTTACCTAACCCCAAAAATCTGCCAGATTCGTCATATAGCCTAAAATCATCTTGTGTGCGGACTTTCTTTGCATTGGCACCACTTTGCCAAATCGATTGCCCTTGCAATAAATAAAATGCAGCATCCATGCTAATGATAATTTTGGGGAAATCTTGTAGAGATGAATCCACTGGTAGCAATTGTGCATCTTTATCGGTTAAGTTCATCGCTTCGAGTTGCTCTATAGTCACAGCATGTTGTAACTGATAATCTGCGGTAGCGGTGCGACGCAAACCAATTAAATGTGCACCACAACCTAAGGCGGCACCAATATCTTCTGCCAATGTGCGAATGTAAGTACCTTTGCTACAAGTGACGCTTATTTCAGCCACATCACTATCAAAGCGAATAAGCTGAACATCATATAAAGTAACATCACGGGCTACACGTTCAATATCTATACCCTTTCTAGCGTATTCATACAGCGCCTTTCCTTCAAACTTAAGTGCAGAATACATAGGTGGCACTTGTGTGATATCACCAATAAATTGCGTAATGACTTTTTGTAGCTGAACTTGAGAGACATTGACATCTGCGCGGCTTAATACTTCGCCCTCAGCATCACCTGTAGTGGTGGTTTCACCCAACTTTATCATCGCATAATAGCTTTTTTTGGCATCGAGCAAATAATGTGAAAACTTAGTTGCTTCACCAAAACAAATCGGCAGTAATCCTGTTGCTAAAGGGTCTAGGGTGCCAGTGTGACCCGCTTTAGCCGCTTGATACAGCCATTTTACTTTTTGCAGCGCTTGATTAGAAGAAAAACCGAGTGGTTTATCGAGTAACAATACACCATTTACTGAGCGTTTAAGACGCTTAAATTGCACCATATATGGCCTACCAGCTGCTAGTTGTTATTTTTTGCTGTATTTATTTGCAGCTGCTGCCTCAGCATTAACTGCATCTGTAGCGATTGCCTCATCAATAATTTGCGACATCTTCACGCCATTATCAATGGATACATCGTAGACAAAGTGTAACTGCGGTACTGTACGCAATAACATGCGCTTTGCCACTTGTGTACGTAAGAAACCGGCAGATTTTTCCAAGCCTTGCTGCAAAGCTAACGCCGCTTTTGCGTCGTTATGCACCGCGGCGCTGTAAAAAACTTTTGCATGTGCAATATCACCCGTGACTTCAACTTCCGTCACAGTAACCATGCCAATACGCGGATCTTTTACCTCAAACTGCAATAAATCTGCTAGTTCGCGGCGCATTTGCTCGGCAATGCGATGACTTCTTGAAAACTCTTTAGCCATATTAAAGTGTTCTTGCTACTTCAACAATTTCAAACACCTCGAGAAAGTCGCCCACTTCAATATCATTAAAGTTTTTCAATGATAAACCGCACTCAAAGTTATTTTTAACTTCTTTAACATCATCTTTAAAGCGTTTAAGTGAGTCTAAATCACCCGTGTGTATCACAACGTGATTACGTAACACGCGTACTTTTGAGTTACGACGGATAACACCATCTTGCACATAACAACCAGCCACTGCACCGATTTTAGAGATACGGAATACTTCACGAATCTCCACCGTACCAATCGCGCTTTCTTTTTGCTCTGGTGGCAACATGCCACTTAATGCCGCTTTTACTTCATCTACCGCTTCGTAAATAATACTGTAATAACGCGCATCCACGCCTAACGTCTCAATCAGTTTACGTGCACCAGAGTCAGCGCGTACATTAAAGCCGATTAATACCGCTTTAGAAGCACTCGCTAGGTTCACATCTGATTCACTGATGGCACCCACAGCAGTATGGATAATATTGACTTTGACTTCTGATGTAGATAATTTTTTCAAACTGGTTGCTAGTGCTTCGTATGAACCTTGTACGTCAGATTTGATGATTAAGCCTAAGGTTTTAACTTCGCCTTCAGCCATCTGATCAAACATATTTTCCATTTTAGCAGCTTGCTGTTTGGCTAGCTTCACATCACGGTATTTACCTTGACGGAATAGGGCAATTTCACGTGCTTTGCGTTCATCATTTAACACAATGACTTCTTCTCCAGCACTAGCCACATCAGACAAACCTAGCACCTCAACTGGAATAGATGGACCGGCTTCTTTAATTTCATGGCCACTTTCATCCAGCATGGCACGAACACGACCAAATGCACTACCTGCAAGTAGCATATCGCCACGTTTAAGCGTACCAGATTGGATCAAAATAGTAGAAATAGGGCCACGACCTTTATCTAAACGTCCTTCAATGACTAAGCCTTTTGCGGGCGAATTTTTTGGGGCTTTAAGCTCTAATACTTCGGCTTGTAATAATACCGCTTCTAATAATTCATCAATACCTTTACCTGTTTTAGCAGATACCGACCTGAACATCACATCGCCGCCAAAATCTTCTGGCACAACTTCATGTGAGACCAATTCTAGCTTCACGCGCTCTGGATCTGCATCTGGTTTGTCAATCTTATTAATTGCCACAACCAAAGGCACATTAGCTGCTTTAGCATGGTGAATCGCTTCAATCGTTTGAGGCATCACGCCATCATCTGCTGAAACCACTAAAATCACCACATCAGTCGCTTTCGCACCACGCGCACGCATCGCCGTAAAGGCTTCATGGCCAGGGGTGTCTAGGAAAGTGACCATGCCGCGCGGCGTTTCTACGTGATAAGCACCAATATGTTGTGTAATGCCGCCTGCCTCGCCTGAAACAACACGGCTGCTACGAATGTAATCTAGCAATGAGGTTTTACCATGATCGACGTGACCCATCACAGTAACTACTGGCGGTCGCGCTTCAAATAGTGCTTCTGCGTGTTCGGCTTCGTCTAGAAAAGTTTCTGGGTCGTTTGCGGCGGCGGCTTGTGCATTATGGCCCATTTCTTCTACAAGAATAATTGCAGTTTCTTGATCTAGCACTTGATTAATAGTCACCATCATACCCATGCCCATCAGTGCTTTAATCACCTCACTGGCCTTCACCGCCATTTTATGAGCCAGATCGGCCACTGAAATGGTTTCTGGCACCAGCACATCATGCACAATTGCCTCTGTTGGTGCATTAAATGCATGCTGTTGGTCGTCTTCTGCATCACGATGACGGCCTTTTCCACCTTTAGGCGCACGCCAGCCGGTAGTAGCAGTGGTCGCACCACGGGTTTTTAAACCACGTTTTTTGTTCTCTTTATCCGTCCAGTCTTTATTAGTTTTAGTCGCTTTTTTAGCTTCTTTAGCCTCTGGCTTAGCCCCTTCTTTAGCCGCTGGCTTATGTAAAGTACCTTCTGATAACTTAGTAGTTTTAGCTGTTTTTGCTTTTTCTGCAGCCGCTGCATCTACTAATTTACGCGCCTCTTCATCTAGGCGACGTTGCGCCATTTCTTGTTTTTTACGTACATCTTCGGCTTGCATCGCAGCTAACGTCGCATGACGTTTGGCCTCTTTCTCTCGAATTGCCATTTGGTCTGCGCCTAGTAAATCAGCGCGTGTTAGCGGCGCTTTTACTACCTTTGGCTCTTCCAACGCAGCCGCTAAAACTACCTCAGCTACTATTGGTGCGACTTCTGGCTCGATCTCCACTACAGGCTCTGGTACAACTTCGACAACCGGTATAGGTGCAGCAACTTTTTCTTCAACAATAGGTTCGGGTGCAACCTCCACAACTGGAGCTGCTACAACCTCTTCTTCTAGTTGAGGCATTTCAATTTCAACAATACCGTCTTGGCGCTCTAACACACGTTTTTTACGGACTTCAACTTGAATAGTACGTGCGCGGCCAGTGCTATCTGTTTTCTTGATTTCACTGTTCTGTTTGCGTGTTAATGTAATTTTGCTTTTTGGCGCAGAATCTGCGCCGTGCTCTTTTCGTAGGTAAGCCAATAATGATGTCTTATCATCTTCTGTAAGACCATCCTCAGAGACGGATTTAGTCACGCCCGCACTTTTAAGCTGCTCTAACAGCAATGCTGTTGGTAGCCCTAATTCAGTGGCAAATTGTGCTACTGTTGTTTTTCCCATGTACTGCTCCAGTCTATTCTTTACGGCTATACTTTATTAATTGACTACTATGCTCTGTTACTAACAAGCTCTGAGAGTTGGCTTAGGCAAACCACGGCGCACGTGCGGTCATAATTAAGGTTTTTGCCCGCTCTACATCTATGTTGGTCAGTTCAACCAATTCATCCACGGCTAACTCAGCAAGATCATCCATAGTTGTTACACCTTTAGAAGCTAATAGATGGGCAGTTGCATCATCCATACCGTCCATTGTTAACAAATCCTCAGCCGCAACTTCTATTTTTTCTTCTTTAGCAATCGCCTCTGTTAATAAAGCTGCACGAGCACGAGCACGCAATTCGTTAATCGTATCTTCGTCAAATGCATCAATTTCAGACAATTCAGCCAAGGGTACGTAAGCCACTTCTTCGAGAGTGCTAAAACCCTCTTGTACCAAGATATCCGCGACCTCTTCATCCACGTCCAATTTGTCCATGAATAATTGACTAACATTGCTATACTCTTCTTGGTTTTTGGTTGCCGCTTGTTCTTCAGTCAGAATATTTAGCGTCCAACCAGTTAATTCCGAGGCTAAACGTACGTTCTGACCATTACGACCAATCGCTAACGCTAATTGTTCATCATTGACGACAACGTCCATACTATGTGCGTCTTCGTCCAACACGATGGAAGATACTTCAGCTGGTGACATGGCATTAATCACAAATTGTGCTGGTTCCATGCTCCATAAGATAATATCGACACGCTCACCAGCTAATTCACCAGTAACCGCTTGTACACGAGAACCGCGCATACCTACGCAAGTGCCCACTGGATCCAAACGTTGGTCATTTGTTTTTACTGCTATTTTTGAACGTAAACCTGGATCGCGAGCAGCTGCTTTAATTTCAAGTAAACCTTCTTCAATTTCGGGCACTTCAAGCTCAAATAAACGGATGATGAATTCAGGCGCAATACGCGACAAAATCAACTGTGGGCCACGACCACCGCGCTCAACACGAGATAAATAAGCACGTACACGATCACCAACTCGAAGATTTTCTTTGGGAATCATTTGATCGCGTGGTAATAAAGCCTCAATGCGACCAATTTCTATAATCGCATTGCCTTTTTCCATCCGTTTAATTACGCCTGTCACCAAGTTCTCGTTACGACTTAAAAAGTCCTCCAAGATTTGTTCACGCTCGGCCTCTCGCACTTTTTGCAATATCACTTGTTTCGCTGCTTGCGCACCAATACGACCAAACGCGATTGATTCTAAAGGATCTTCAATCACATCACCAATATTCAAGCCTGTTGCACGATCGTTATCACTATAAATTTCTGCTGCTGCGTTTTCAATGCCTTGCTCATCAGACACAATAGTCCAACGACGGAAAGAGTCATAATTTCCTGTTTCGCGATCTATGGCTACACGCACCTCAGCATCTTCGTGATAACGCTTTTTAGTGGCAGATGCCAACGCTAGTTCTAATGCAGTAAAAATAATTTCTTTACTGACATTTTTCTCATGCGCTAAGGCATCTACTAATAATAATATCTCGCGACTCATGGTCTTCTCCGCTTATTTACTTAATTCTTAAAATCTTTAAAAACGCTTTATTTGCATTTTTTATTAGATAAAATTTAAAATTCTGGGTTTAATTTTGCTTTATCAATGTTATTCAATGCGAGCTTTTCAATAACGCCCTCACACTCTAATAACAACCAACCATCTTCTAGCCCACGTAATATCCCTAAAAAATTCTTACGCGGCTCTTTATTGGCAGCAGTTATATTTACGACGGTCATTGGCATGCGTAGTTTAACTTGCGCCCGCTCACCAACGAAACGTAAATAATCTGCCTCTTTTTTTAATACACGATCAATACCAGGAGAAGAAACTTCTAGCCTGTCGTAATCAATATCATGTTCTACCGATAAAACATTGCCTAACTGGTTACTCACCAATACGCAGTCGTCTATATTGACGCTATCTTTAGTATCTATAGGCGTCAGCTTGTCAATAAATACGCGAAGCAATTTACCGCGGTTTGACACCTCTAAATCTACCAACTCATAACCTAACAGGGCGACTGATTCCTCTATTAATGTATGCAGATCTTGCATAAGTGCTTATTCCCCGACGTTACCGTTTACTTTTTAAATGCCAGATTTAATAGCGCAATAAGCAAAACTAATGCAACGCTATTGTTAGCGGAAATAAAAAATGGGCATAAAGCCCACTTGTTATTACATCGATTCATTATAGCAATCAATTCAATGAATTGGAATCACTCTCTTAAAATTGTGCAATTAATGCAAGTGGTAGTTATGAATTAGTTGGCATATTTTCACGCTATATTCTATTTGGTTATATTTTTATACTTACAAAGTATTTTTAATTATTAACAAT
>JAYVTW010000014.1:0-8954 GCA_043788445.1 Methylophilaceae bacterium | reverse complement strand
TGCTGACGAAATAAGTACTGCAGAGCCAGCTAAAGATGAATTTTTTAAACAATTGATAAATGCTGCTAAGGTGTAAAAAGCGCTAAATAAATTAGTGGTCATGCAATCGACAAAGTCCATTTCGGAGACTCTATGCAAAGCACCAAGGTGAATGTTCCCAACACAATGTGCTAAAGCTGTAGGTGCTAAATTATTTGCATTGATTACCTCAAATATATGCTTAACACCTGCATAACTGCTGCAATCAGCTATGACTTGAGTATGATTTTCTCCGTATGCAGCTTTTAGTTTATCTAATTCGCGACTCACTAAAATTAAACTCCAATTATCTATAAGCAACTTTTTAGCGACGGCTTGGCCCAAGCCACCTGTTGCACCTGTAATCAATGCTATTTTTTGCATAAACAGTCCGTTAATAGTGATAATTTCAATAGACTATTAGAATGAGATGAATGTTTCTTTTAAAATACTCTTATTAAATTTAGGGTTTAAATCATATTTTAAGAAAAAAAGAGAGTACCAAAAATGAAGCCACCAAATAAAATTAATAACCCTAAAAAAATGCTTAATAGCAAATGGACTGCAGTTACGCCAATCAACAAAGAAAAACACTTCATGGTTACTCAGCTTATATTACCCGAAGCGCCTAATCAAGTAGTTGAATTTATTGAACTTGAGGCTGTACATTCTAAGCGTAAGCAATTACTACTTTGGCAGCAATTAAGTGATAAGAGTGTATGGTTACAAGGTTGGCTATAGAACATGATCAATCGAAATAAAGTTGCTGTGATTGGTGCCGGCATTGCCGGATTAAGCTGCTCAACAGCATTAAAAAATGCAGGTTTTCAGGTGACGATATTTGAAAAAAGTCATAGTGTTTCTGGCAGACTCAGTACAAGAGTCTCAAAGAATTGGCAATGCGATCATGGAGCACAATACTTTACGGCACGAGACCCTCTTTTTTATGCTGAAGTAGAACGCTGGAAAAGCGCAAATGTAGCTCAATTGTGGCAACCATCTTTAAAGGTGTTTGATGGTAAAAATTTTACAAAAAAAAATGAAAAAGAATCTAAAACATTACGTTATGTGGGTTATCCAAGAAATAACTCACCTGCAAACTGGTTAGCTCATGGGCTTAATGTCCTTACTGAATCTACAGTTAACAGTATTCACAAACAAGAAAATCAATGGCAAGTTAGCTCAAAGGAAGATGGCTTGCATGTCGATAACTTTGATTTTTTGATTTTAGCGATACCCCCTCCACAAGCCGCATTATTCTTAAATAATACCAAATCCGATTTAGCAAAACTATGTGCTGGTATAACAATGCAACCTTGTTTTGCTTTAATGGTGCGGTTTAACCAAATAATTAATTGCCAATTTGATGGTTTATTTATCAATACAGGATTGTTAAGCTGGGCTGCACGAGATAGTTCAAAACCTGGCCGAAGACAGGGCAATCTCAATCAAGGAGAAATATGGGTTTTACATGCAAGTAGCCAATGGAGCGAAGCGCATGTGGATGATGCAAAAGATTCAGTAGCGCAACAAATGTTAGAAGAATTCACAAAGATTTTACATTTTGATGATAGCTTAAGTACTATTGCTACAATTGCTTTAGTTCCGCAAAGTTATGATTTACACCGTTGGCTTTATGCTGATTGCGAGAGCTACTTAATGGATGTTTATGAGTTTGATTCAGAGCAAAATATTGGATTATGTGGAGATTGGCTAAATAATGGAAAAGTTCAGGGGGCATGGCTAAGTGGTTTAAAACTTGCTCATGAATTAACAACTATGGCTAGTTCATGAACATAGCTTTAAAGGATCAAAGTGAACGCCGAGCAATAATTTAGGAATTGACTGAGCTTAAATGCCCCAAACAGGTTTTTTTAACAAGCCAATATTTCGCATAGACATCAGCAAATCAATAATGGTATTGATGTAAAAACACTCAGGCTCACGCGAAAGAGATCTCAAATTAATCAAGCGAACTATTAGAGATAAACCAATATGGCAGCACGACAATAGACATTGGAGCAGCGAAAACTGCAAGCGGTAGTGATAAGGCAATTACAACCATGGAAATGCTGCACGGGAGCTAAAACACTTGAGGGTCAAGCCATATCAAGCCAAAACGCTTAAAAGCATGGTATGAGTAAACTAATAAAAGAGATGCGTATTTTGTAAAGTCAATAGAAAGACACTTTAACGAAAATATAAACACAGCCCACCTAGAGTGTGGGCTTTATTTCATTTTATGTTGATAGGGCAAGTGGGGAGAAGGTCACTTGCATTGCGCATTCATACTTGAGTCCATGATTTTGCTACTAAAAGTGGTATTATTATCGAAATTTCAATCGAAGAATCAATTCATCATAAAACGATAGTAAGTTGGTTGATTAATAAAGCATTCAAAATCGCGTTAAGCGAAACATATTCACGCGCCAACCATAAATCAAGGGTATTTTTACAGAGCGACTGTTGGATTGGATTCATAACTTTAGTATCATATGTTTATTGGCCAAGTTGAGATATCCTTGTGGAAGAAATAAGATATCACCCGCTGCCCATCCGCCGCGACCTATTAACAACTGAAAAGCGTGAGCAATAATTTGATGCATAATAGGCAATTCGTACATTACGTACCAAGCTGCGTTTAGATGACACCACGCCTCTTCCAGCCTACCCAATGTGCCGAATAGCTCACTGATAGAATAAAAATGCCTATGTCTGAAATTAAACTTGAAAAAAATATAGGAGCTGCACTAGATTCTGCTCACGTTGGCGATATACACGGTGCATTCGGAAGCATTCGAATTGACGATGACAACCCGCAAACAGGAATCCTTTCCAAAGCGAAAATTCTTCTCGCGATCGTCGGCCCAGGTCTAATAGTAATGGTAGGAGATAATGATGCTGGGGCATTCAGTACCTACGCAGAAGCCGGGCAAAATTATGGCACCAGCCTGTTATGGGTATTACTGCTGCTTATACCGGTATTATTCGTGAATCAAGAAATGGTATTGCGTCTTGGCATTGTCTCCGGCGTCGGGCATGCCAGGCTGATTCTTGAGCGTTATGGTAAATTTTGGGGTGCCTTTAGCGTCATAGACCTGTTTATTTTAAACGCCCTAACAATCATTACTGAGTTTATAGGAATTAGTTTGGGCCTAGAATATTTAGGTTTGCCCGAGGCGGTGGGCGTAATGCTAGCTGCCGTGGCTATCGTCGCCTCCGCTAGCACAGGTTCATTTAAACGTTTCGAACAGGTTTGCCTATTTTTAGTAGCGGGATCACTTTTACTGATACCAGTTCTCGTAATGACTCATCCAAATGTCCATCAAGTTACACATGACTTCTTGATACCACATTTTCTACCAGGCGCAGACGCCTCAAAAGTAATTTTGCTCATAATTGGTATTATTGGAACGACGATCGCGCCTTGGCAGCTATTCTTTCAGCAGTCGTACTTAATTGATAAAAGAATTACACCAAATTTCATGAATTACGAAAGAATTGATTTGTGGATAGGAATAGTTATTGTCATTGTGGGTGCATCAGCGATAATGTGTTTTACTGCGTCGACATTTGCAGGACATGTTGAGGTCGGAGCATTCTCAGATGCGTTAGGGGTAGCTAAAGGATTGGAAAAATATGTGCATAAAAGTGCCGGGGTGCTCTTTGCTGTAGCCTTAATTGACGCTTCAATCATTGGTGCGGCTGCGGTCGGATTATCAACTTCCTATGCCCTTGGTGACGTACTTGGCCTAAAGCATTCGTTACATCGAAAATTTTCTGATGCAAAAAGCTTTTATTTTGTTTTCGCCGGTGTGTTAGCTATGGCAGCGACTGTTGTCCTTATTCCAGGAAGCCCTCTCGGGCTGATAACGGTTGGCGTTCAGGTACTAGCCGGGGTTCTACTTCCATCAGCAACTGTTTTCTTGTTGCTACTTTGCAATGACAGGCAAGTTCTAGGGCCTTGGGTAAATGGTTTGGCACAGAATATATTTACTTCTATTATCATTGCCATACTTGTAATCTTGTCGCTGGTTCTAACGGCAGGCGTTTTGTTTCCCCTAAACGCGACAATGATCACCTGGATTTTAATAGGTGGGACTACCATATTCGTGCTGGGTGTTTTAGGCTTTCTTGCTAACCGGCGGTTCAGCCACCGAACAACCTCTGAAGTTGCATTCGACAGAAGCGATCGAAAAACGTGGCGCATGCCTCCACTTGCGCTGCTAACCGCGCCAAATCTTTCTAGTGAAAGTCGGATCGGACTTGCAGTCTTGCGCAGTTATTTGTTAATAGCGATGATTTTGGTTATCGTAAAGATTTTCCAAATGGCGCATGGATCTTAAATCAACTACAGTGATTTTTCAGAGATAGCCCCCATAGGAGCGTAATTGTGATGTCGAATCTTTCAGAAACAAACGAAACACCAATCCTGTCGCTGGTCTCACTTCTAAAAAAAAACGTATACGACAAAGATGGGAAGACACTTGGGCGAATTGTTGACGCCATATTTTCTTATATGCCTGGGGGTTATCCGGAATTAGATTCAATACTCGTAAGGAGTGGAAAATATGGGGTACGTATCAAGCTATCTCAGTTAAGTGAGATCGACAATAGTGCTTCTGTAAATTTGATCTCAGGTGTAGTCGAGCGGGATATGCCTGAGTCGGGTGAAATCTATATTAAGCGCGACATACTTGGTTGCCGCTTGCTGGATTTAAAAAGACAAGCGCTAGTGCGGGTATATGATGTTCATATTGAAAAAAAACAGAATTCTTGGTTGCTGTCCGGACTTGACGTACACAAACATGGTTGGTTTCATTTTGGGTCTCATGAACATCATCCTGTGCGTGACTGGAATGAATTCATGTTGCTCAAAGTCTTACCAAACGCTTCGAACTCAACTGGAGGGCCAAATAGAGCCCATAGTTTAAAACCAGCAAAATTAGCTGATCTTCTTGAACAGGCGTCGCCGCATGAACAGCATTTATTGCTTTCTCAACTTCATTCAAATCCTGCATTAGAAGCAAACGTTTTCGAAGAGATTGGTGATGAGGGACAATTACGGCTTTTTAAAAGCTTGACCGACAAAGAAGTAGCCGATATATTGGCTCGAATGCGGGCGGATGATGCTTCAGATGCCGTCATGGATCTTCCGCAGGCCCGCCGCAGGCCCGTGTTGAATCTGTTACCCGAGCCTCAAAGCCGAAAAATTCAAGCCCTTCTGGGATATAATGAAGCCACGGCGGGTGGGTTAATGGGAACTGACTTTATTGCGTTGTCGGAGTTAAAGACGGTTGAAGACGCGCTTTCTGAAATACGTAATTCGATAACACAACAACCGGAAGCATTGACGTCGGTCTATAGCATTAGGCTTGATGGGACTCTAGGTGGTGTTCTTGGGATCATACGTGCATTGCAGATAGACCCTAATACGTTATTACGTGATGCCGTCGACAATGACCTCATATTTGCAATGCCGGAAGACGATATAATTGCTATTACGACACGGATGTCAGATTTTAACTTGCTGAACTTGCCTGTACTTGATCGTAGCGGAGCTCTTATCGGTATCGTTACCGTTGATGATGCGTTAGAAGCTGCTATTCCTAGTGATTGGTTTCAACGGCGTTCACCATTACCACTACGGCAGATTTAACCGCAACTCCCCAATCATTGCAATTTGTTCATTACCGGACTCAGATTGTGCTGCCCTTTAAATCATTATACGATTATTCTTTCCTTTGCGAGCGAAGCCAATAGCTCGGACAAAAGGCCGCCCATCAAAGAATTGTAAATATACCTTTGATGTTAATTTGGTTCAGCTTAGGCATTGGCAATAACATCATTTTGCGTCGAAACGTAGCGAATCCAATGTTGGCGCAAATAACAGCCTAGATCGAAAAAATGAATCGAAATACAGGTCGATGGATAAAGTAATACTCAATACAACTAACATACAATTTGTTAGTTAAACTATTTTAGAGTTCACATCTAATAAAGCTCATCGTATTTTTCATTTTTTTTTAATTTCAGCAACTGCATGTTTCCAGATTTAGAAATATCGGAGCTAATTGAAAACTTAAAAACTAAAGTTGAAAAAGTGCAGTCTCCTAATAAGTTTTTAACGCGACAAGAGGCAGGTCGGGGTGAGAATGATTATATCGAGATGTTTTCAACCCAATACACTGGCCCAGTTACGCCGAACAGCTTCCTAAAGTAAAGCTTGAAAAATCATAACTTTTGAGGCGAGAAATTGTTAGTTTGAGACAGAGCTATTGATTTTTGAAAGCAAGATTGTTAATTTTTTACAATCTTTTTCGGCAAATTAATATGTATAATTCGTTGCGTATTAATACTTGAGGCGTTTGAATTGATATTAATATTGATCAGAAAATAAAATTCACGCCCAGCACAAATTTGGTAAGTTAACTTAAATTTTTAATAGGAATCAAATGATATCAAATAAAATTCTTTCAGCTTTAGTTGGAATTACTAGCGCCGCTTTAATACAAGTATCTTATGCAGGAGTTGATGCTGCAACTGATCCCAATATTGATCATAGCGTTCGTCCATTACTTGCTGAATTAAATAAAGATCCAAGCCCATTTTGGAAGTTACCTGGAGATCAAGTTCGTAGCGTTCTAACTGGACTGCAAGCAAAAACAGCTGTAGATATTTCTGGGATTACAGTATCACAAAAAGAAATTAACGTTTCTAATAGAAATGTAAAGCTGTATATAGTTAAACCTAAGAATGTTTCTGGAAAATTGCCAGTTATTATGTTTATCCATGGGGGGGTATGGAAAGCTGGTAATTTCGAAAATCATAAGCGTTTTGTTAGGGATTTAGTAGTGCAGTCAGGCGCAGCTGCAGTTTTCGTTGAATACACACCTATTCCTGATGCTGTTTATCCAACTCAAATTGAGGAAAATTATGCAGCAGCAAAATGGGTTGTTGCTAATGGCGCTGAAATCGGCATTGATGGATCACGTATGGCGGTTGCTGGCAATTCCGTTGGAGGTAATATGGCTACTGTATTAGCGCTAATGGCAAAAGAACGTGGTGGACCGAAGATTAGTTTTGAAGTGCTTTTTTATCCAGCTACGGATACTAATTTCAATACTGAATCCTATAAAAAATATGAATCTGGTCGTTTCCTTTCTAAAGCATTTATGCAGTATGGGTGGGACATATATGCTCCATCTGTCGAAGCACGTAAGAATCGTTATGTCGCCCCATTACAAGCCACCGTTCAACAATTAAAGGGTATGCCACCAACACTCATTCAAACTGCAGAAAATGATCCACTTCGTGATGAAGGTGAAGCATATGGCCGTCTATTAGACGCGGCTGGTGTAGACGTTGTCACAACACGCTATTTAGGTCAAATTCACGATTTTGGTTTGCTCAATGCGTTGCGTCACGTGCCATCAACAGAAGCTGCGCTTAGAGAAGCTAGTAGTGCAATAGCTGAACATTTAAAGGGTAAGTGATTGTCAATTGATTCTGAAATTTAAACTTGTCTTTAATCCGAATTAGATTGATATTCCAAAACTACTTCAACATACGCAGTTTTAACATTTCGTAAAGTGCTTTTTCTGCGTATGTAAAATTTAATTTAGTTAATTTAAGCAATTCACCTTTTGCTAAAGTTTCTTTCTTAATTCAATGTCGCCACCTTTATCCACCATTTGGTAAAACTCAGGCTTATCTGAGAAATGTGATCATTTCACTTTGCCCTAGAATCTTGATGTTGCAGGCTTGATGTAAACATCCATCGGCAAATAAAGCAACTAGAAGAGCGCCAGCTTTGTTTAATGGATGCTATTGAATCTGGTGTCTTAGAGTTAGATGCAATAACACAAACGAGGGCGCAGAATCTTAAACGCGTGAGAGAAGCGCTTATTATTGAGCTCTCTAATGTGAATCGTCAGTCAATGGTTGAAATGCAAGAATTACGTGCCAGCCAAATAGAAAAACTGAGTCGACTGCTTAAGAAAAAATTACTAGAAGATGTACTCGAAGTGACTAAAGGCTATTTAAATTTGCTGGTATCAGAAATTGTAGTGAACGCATATACAGTCAATATGAAAGGGGCGTATGCAGGTTTGTTAGTGCTAGTAGATGATGTTAAAACAGAAAAGTGCACTTTAAAAACAGTACCCAACTCCATACCTGATTGGTGCGCCCGAGATGACGAAACTGGGCACTGGGAGACTCAATTATCTTTGTTGTAATTCATGCCTAGTATTACTCTTGAAAAAATATTTCCTACTTTGAAAATGACAAAAGTCGGTGCACATTTGCGTGGAATGTTTCTTTTGGTTCTGGCTGACCTGAGAATCCAATATAGTGATGGTAGCACTGTTGGTCAATCTCTCTTCTATCTTGGAGACGATATTGAGACCATGCTTGATTAAAGCTTCTTTTTTGCCACCAAGGAACATAAGGCCGAAAATTTTCTACTGCCTTTTGTAAAGAAGGAAATATGGTGCGGAGTGAATTATCAATATCCATACTACAAGGCCAGTTGGAAGGAATAGGGTAAAGCCCTTCTAACGCTGTGAGTACCGCATCTTGAAATACTTCGCAAGCTTTAGCCCGACGATTTTTAAAGTTGTTGCGCCAAGTAATGTATCCAACTAGATACGCCAAAAGGATTGCACCAAGAAACGTATAAGAATTTAAAAAGAGCGTATCAATCATATTGTTCTCAATAGCTAGTTCAACTGATTACAAATCTAGTTGTTTAGGCCACCACAAGAGACGCTTCCGTTTGACCCATATGCACAGTTTGGACTTTGGCCGCCACAAGAGACAGTCCCGTTTGTCCCATATGTGGACTTCCCCCAATAACGTAGACATTTTTCAATGTCCGATTTGTTGTTGTTCAAATTGAACGGGGCTTAAATAATTCAAATAACTATGCCTGC
>JAYVTW010000013.1:0-4634 GCA_043788445.1 Methylophilaceae bacterium | reverse complement strand
ATAATATCACCTAACATAGCAAAACTTGCAGAAACACCACCCATAGTTGGGTCAGTTAATACAGAAATATAAGGCAAACCAGCTGCGCTTAGTTGCGTTAATGCAGCACTGGTTTTTGCCATTTGCATTAATGATAACAAGCCCTCTTGCATACGTGCACCGCCACTGGCAGAGATGCAAACAAACGGACAATTGGCCGCGATTGCCGCTTGCACGCCACGAACAAAACGCTCACCAACAACAGAACCCATGGAGCCACCCATGAATTTAAATTCAAAAGCCGCAATGACAATAGGCATCTTGTTCATCGTGCCTTGCATCACTATCAAGGCATCTTTCTCACCAACTTCTTTTTGTGCCGCTTTTATACGATCAGCATAAGTTTTACTATCTTTAAACTTTAATGGATCGACTGGCTGCACCTCTGCACCAATTTCTCTACGACCTTCAGCATCTAATAATACAACTAACCTAGCTCTTGCAGAAATGCGATTGTGATAAGCACATTTTGGACAAACTTCTGCATTTTTTTCTAAATCAGAACGATATAATACAGATTGACATGAGTCACATTTACTCCACAGCCCCTCTGGCATGCTCTTTTTCACGCCAATTGCACGCTTAATTTTTGGGCCAACTAAATTTCCTAACCAACTCATACCAGCTCCTCTATTACTTTTTATTGCAACAATCTGCAGTCAAGTTTAAATTTTAAGAATCTATTGCTGCGCGTAACTCTGACATTAATTGAGTAATATTAATCACTAAGTTTTCTTCTGTAGATTGCTCAATCTCTTGTACCATGCGACTTCCTACAATAACTGCATCAGCAATTTTAGCTACATTTTTTGCAGTTTCAGCATTGCGCACACCAAAACCAACGCCAATCGGTAGGCTTGTTAGTTTACGAATCTCTGCAACGCGCTCTGTTACATTCTCAATATCCAAATTAGCCGCACCAGTCACGCCTTTGAGTGAGACATAGTATAAAAAGCCACTGGCTTGATTCACAATTAGATGAATACGAGCAGGGTCAGTTGTAGGAGACAACAAAAAGATGCTATCAACATTATGCGCCTGCAAAGACTTAATAAATTTAGTACTTTCTTCGGGTGGATAATCAACGGTTAGAACACCATCAACACCAGCATCACTGGCGCGTTTAGCGAACGAATCTGTACCCATTGCTTCAATAGGATTGGCATAAC
Source organism: Methylophilaceae bacterium (assembly GCA_043788445.1). GTDB lineage: Bacteria > Pseudomonadota > Gammaproteobacteria > Burkholderiales > Methylophilaceae > JACMMS01. The sequence goes on along the minus strand of JAYVTW010000013.1, from coordinate 3,426 downwards.
CCATCAAAATAACTGGCGTTTTGGTGTCTGCTTTTCTGAACTCTTGCACCATTTCTAAAACATGACGCAAACCTACCTTATGCACTAATGCGCGCTCACTGGCACGTTGAATTATTGGACCATCTGCCATTGGATCAGAAAATGGTACACCGAGCTCAATCATATCTGCACCAGATTTAACTAACGCATGCATTAGTGTCACAGTGTGTTTAGGGTGTGGGTCACCTGCTGTAATATATGGGATAAGTGCTCTTTTATTGTGTTGCTTGAGTGTTGCGAATATAGTTTGAATACGAGACATATTGATTTCTTTAATTTGGGCTTATATTTAGAGCGTAATACCCGACAGGCCTGCAACAGTATTTATATCTTTATCGCCACGACCAGACAAATTCACTAAAATAACTTGCTCTTTAGCCATAGTTTTGGCAAGTTTTTCAGCATATGCCAGCGCGTGACTACTTTCTAATGCAGGAATAATTCCTTCGATACGACAGAGCTGATGAAATGCTGTCATTGCTTCATCATCAGTAATCGCAACGTATTCAGCACGTTTAATGTCTTTCAGCCACGCGTGTTCTGGTCCTACGCCTGGATAATCTAAACCAGCGGAGATTGAATGCGTTTCTATAATCTGACCATCTTCATCTTGCATTAAATAAGTACGGTTGCCGTGCAATACCCCTACTGGACTATTGGCAGTCAGTGGCGCAGCATGACGACCTGTTTCTAAGCCATGACCCGCCGCTTCAACCCCAATTAAACGCACATTAGGTAGATCAATATATGGGTAAAATATCCCCATTGCATTCGAACCGCCGCCGACACAAGCAATCACGGCATCTGGTTGACGGCCAAGCATTTCTTGCATTTGTACTTTAGATTCAATGCCTATGATCGCTTGAAAATCACGCACCATCATTGGATATGGATGTGGACCTGCTACAGTACCAATAATGTAAAATGTATTCGAAATATTAGTCACCCAATCTCGCATCGCTTCATTAAGCGCATCTTTCAGCGTTTTTGAACCACTTTCGACTGGTATTACGGTTGCGCCTAAGAGTTTCATGCGATAAACATTAGGTGCTTGGCGTTTTACGTCCTCGCTACCCATATAAACCACACATTCCAAACCCAATCGTGCAGCGATAGTTGCAGTTGCTACACCATGCTGACCTGCCCCAGTTTCAGCAATCACACGCGGCTTACCCATGCGCTTAGCTAACAGAGCTTGGCCAACTGTGTTATTTACTTTATGTGCACCCGTATGATTGAGATCTTCGCGCTTAAGATAAATTTGTGCGCCACCGATTTTATCGCTTAGGCGCTTTGCATGATAAATGGGGCTGGGACGACCTACAAAATGCTTTAAATCGTAGGCGTATTCAGCCAAAAATTCAGGGTCATGACGGTATTTTTCGTACATAACGCGCAATTCTTCTAACGCGTCGACTAGCGTTTCTGCGACAAAAATTCCACCAAATTGTCCAAAATGTCCATGTGCATCCGGCATATCATACATCTTCATCGTTAACTCCAATTGACTGTCTTTTTACCGTATTTATTTAATACTAATTTTTTGCATAAATGCAGCTATCTTTGCTAAATCTTTTATACCTTTAGCTTTTTCAACGCCACCACTTACATCAACCGCATATGGCTTAACTTGCTTAATTGCCGACAACACATTGTCAGCAGTTAGTCCACCTGCCAATACTATTGGTTTCATTAACGTATTAGGAATTAGATTCCAATCAAAAGCTTGACCAGTACCACCTACTAAGCCCTCGACATAAGCATCTAGCAATAATGCTTTTGCATCGTAAAAATCTTTCTCGCATTGTAACAAATTTGAGTCAGGCTGAACGCGTATTGCCTTTATATAATGCAAGCCGTAAACACGACATTGCTCAGGTGTTTCATTCCCGTGGAATTGCAAACAGTCTAAATTCACAGTCGATAGAACAGATCTGACTTCATCCTGTGAGGCATCAACAAATAATCCAACAGTAGTGACAAAAGGCGGTAATGCCGCAACAATCATAGTAGCTTGCTCTGGCGACACATAGCGTGGGCTTGGTGCATAAAATACCAATCCAACGGCATCGCAACCTTGTGCAACTGCCATCAATGCATCTTCAACAGAAGTAATGCCACATATTTTTACTCGTGTTCTTAGGTTAAGGCTCATAAAGCTGATTATATCAAGTAAGCATTGTTAAATAACGCTGTGTAATGGGCAAGTCAAACTTTTTATCATAACCTACACCAGTTAAGTAAAGTCCGTGTGGCGAGAAAGTTGGTGGCGACAAAGTTCGATCCTGACTAGCCAGCAGATCTTGAATGAAATCTGGTGGGTACTTACCTTTACCAATATAAATAAGCGCCCCTACCATATTGCGTACTTGATGATGCAGAAAAGCGTTGGCTGTGAACTCAAATATAAATCCGCCAGTTATCGGCTTTATTTGCGCAATATGCATCTGCTTAACAGGTGATTTTGCTTGGCAATCGGCAGCACGAAATGCGCTAAAGTCATGCTCTCCTATCAGATAATGTATCGCAGATTGCATTGCATTAGCATCCAACGGGTGATGAAACCAGCCTGCCCTATCTGCCATGAGCGCAGGTTTAGTAGCCTGATTAAACAGTAAGTATTGATAACTACGCTGATAAGCTGAAAATCGTGCGTGAAACTCGTATTGTAGTGCTTCGTTGATTGACTTTGCCCACAATACCCTGATCTTTTCTGGCAACTTTGCATTAATACCGCGTATCCAGGCGCTAATTGGTCGAGGCGTATTAGTATCAAAATGTATGATTTGGCTAAGCGCATGCACTCCAGCATCAGTTCGTCCTGCTGCATGCACTCTGACTGAATGGCCTGCTATAGATTGCAATGCGGCTTCCAAGGCATCTTGAACACTGCAACGATTGGGTTGGCTTTGCCAACCACAGAAACCAGCGCCATTGTATTCAACTGATAGTGCGATTCTCAAATATCTACTCGCAACATTAAAAATATCGCATGTAAAAAAAAGTCATACTGGTTACAATAATGAGTAGAAAAGTATCTGTCCATCTCCATTTTTCGGTATATAAAGTTACGCTATCAAACATTTGCTCTGTAAGATCTAATGCATCAAACTTATTAAGTACTTGCACAAAAAATGATCTCTTATCTTGTTTTTTTTTACTTTTCAATTCTTCATCATTTTCAACATAATGTAGCGTTAACCATAAACGCACCACAAATCTTTCTGAATCTAATCCAAAATACGATAGTGGCTTAAATAAAGAATATAGACCACCTATCAATTCATCTCGGTGAACTCTAGTTAATAATACTAAAGCCATCACAACCACACATAATCGCAACACCTGCGAGAGTCCAGCATGCACCCCTTCATAGGTTGGCACTAT
>JAYVTW010000012.1:0-3376 GCA_043788445.1 Methylophilaceae bacterium | reverse complement strand
CAAAGTAACTCTCGTCTAATTCAACAGCACCATCGAATATTTCATGCGCTTCTTGCTCCAAATAATAGGCGATCACCTCACGTAATTTTCGGTAAAACAAAGCAGCACTGTTAGGCTGTATTTCAAGCAAATCTGCTGCTGCGCAAGCTGTTACTTCTAATACAAAATATTCCAGTAGCTTTGACTGCTGCTTTCTTAATAGTTTACAATGACTTAAGCGCATTTAAGCAGCATAACATTGATGCTAATCTACTTCAGCCCCTAAATTAATATTAATTTTCCTGCATTTAGAAAGAAAACAGCTTGCTGAATAGGTTGGGCCTCATGTGCAAACAGGCTAGCGTAACGCGCTAGTTGTGGTCTATGATTTTCAGCTTGCTGTTCTAAATTAGTTTGTTCGTTAGGTTGAGTCAATTTGTAGTCAATAATCCAGCGCTTACCGTCACAGATAAATGTGCGATCTATTCGGTGGTTTTTACTAACACCAACATTTGACTCACTGTTGGTTATTTGCATTAAACTAAGCTCACTGCTGGCTTGTTCGTGCTGTTGTAATAGCCACCTGCCTTGCTCACTCATTAATGTGGTTTGTAAAGAACTAACGATATGTGCAGCGCCGATTTGTGCAGCTTCACCTAAATGACCTTGCTGAGTTAACCACTGCACCATCGCCGGCTGTAGCTGCTTAATCTTTTCTGTAGACCAACTTTCTAGGCCATTATTAGCGATAAGTTCCATATATAAATGGGCTAAAGTGCCACAATCCATAACTAGATTTTCTGCAGATATTGTCTTATTACTAGGTGTTATTTCAGGATGATTGCTAGTGTATTGCAAGTGGTTAAACTCAATATTTTTTGAATTTACTTCTTTTAATAAGTCGGGTATCTGGAGGGTGGGCAGGCGTATCAATTGTGGAATGAAGTCTGCCAAATCCAACTCTTTATGCTTGATAGCTTCGACTTTATTTTCTAGTTTTTCTAATTGTTGATTCTCAGCTACACGTAAGAACTCACCTCCAATTATAGGCCACAATAAATCTAAAAATGATTTCTTGATGGGCTTTATTTCACCATTTTGGCTAGGTTTAATGGTTGCAATGAGATGTAGTTTACTTACTGTACGAGTCGCTGCAACGTATAATAGACGGGCTGATTCGTTCAATGCGCGGGTGGACTCCAAGTTCTGTAAATAGTGATAAATGCTAGCGGGGTCATCTTTCTTTTTTGTTAAAAAAGGTGCAGCAATTAACTGCAGGTGTCCGTCAATCAGTACCTCTTCCCACAACAAGAGGGCGGTGTCATCGGCACGTGCCTGGCGGTTTAATGCGGGCAAAATCACTGTATCAAACTCTAAACCTTTGGATTTATGAATCGTGAGAAACTGCAAGCTATCATCCGCTTCAACATCCGGCTTGGCGTAAAGTTTTTGCATCGCGGTTTCAAGTTGTGTAAAGTCTAGTTGGCCGTTTTGACTCAGTTGATCAATTAAGCCAAAGTAGGCCTGAATATCACGAATGTCGCCAGTATCGATTAAGCATCCGGCTCCACCAAGTTTAAGCCATGTGGATTCTAACCAACGCATAAGTGGCATGCGGCCTTGGTGAGCAAAAGCTTCAGTTAATATTTCATGCACATGAGATAAACGCTTTTGGCCATCATGACTTAAAGTTTGACGCTTTCTATCATCTTGCATGAGTTGCCAAATGGTTGATTTTTGGTCGTCTGCACATAAGGCATGTAAGTCATTTAAAGTCAGGCCACACCAAGGCGCACGGAGTATGCTTAGCCAATGCACACGATCTGCTCGGTGCAACAGGGCATAAGTGAGTGAAAGCGCGTCTTGTACTGTTTGGCGATTCGTTAGTTCTTCAATTTCTACCGCTTGAAATTTCAGGCTGGGGTGGTTACGCCTAATTTCAAAAACTAACTCACGTAAATGACTACGAGAACGCACTAAAACAGCTATTTTATGCGTGCTATCTTTAGTTTTTTCTTGTGCAATTAGTTGGGCAACATAAGCTGCTTCAACGGCTTTGGCACTGGTGCTTTCTGCTTCATCATTAAAAATGACAGGGTGAATTGTAACGCCTTCATCTGTTAGTGCTGGTTGCATCGCTGTGAATGCTCTGTAGCTAATAGCGCCAGCAGCAGCGATGTCTTTGCTAGGGAGTATCTTGGCAAAGGCTTGATTAATCCAATTAATCACCGCTGGGCATGAGCGGTTATTACGAGTCAGACGAAGTGGAGTGAGGGCTAAATCGCCAATACCCTGTATGCTCGCTTGCAAGAATAAACTAACATTAGCTTTACGAAAACGATAGATGGATTGCATTGGGTCACCCACACAAAATAGTGTGCGACCATCGCTAATGTCACCAACGCCTGCCTGCCAGCCTGCAATAAGCTGTTCAATTAAGCCCATTTGTATGGGGCTGGTATCTTGAAACTCATCAATCAGTAAATGGACGATTTGATAGTCCAGCTTAAGTGCTAAATCGGTCACGCCTTGGTTTTTGTCAGAACCACCTAATGCGATGCGCGCGCTTTGGGCAATTTCTACAAAATCAACTTCATTAGCTGCTTTAAATACCGTCCATAAATGCGCAGCAGCCAGTTGTAGAAGCTTGGAAATAGCAAGAATAGTGACACTGTTACTTGCTATCTCATTAATCTCTGGCAGTTTACGAATTACGGCAAGTTTCTCAAGTTGCGGAAACTTAGTGGTAAGCTCAAAGAAAGCCTCTTTCTGTTGTTTGCATTTGAATTTTTCATCTTTACCCTCGCCTGATGGAAAGCCCTCTGCTGACGTAATTCTTTTGCGTAATTCGCCATCTTTGGTCAATAATAATTCTGTCACTGCCTGCCACTTTGGCATATCCTCAATTACGGCTTCTAGTGGCGTATTCCATTTGAGTAAAGGGTTAATTGCATAAGTGGGTTCCAAGTTAGACGCTGAAAAATCAGCAATTGGCATAAGTTGTTTTTGAACATGAGGTGGAAAAAAATCGGCTAACGCTTGTAGATCTAGCTCAATTAAATGTTGTAGGCCATGCTCGATATGCTGGCTTATATCATCAATGTCTAATTGAGTATGTATACCCACTAACGGCAACCATTGGTCGCGTTTTGCAAGCATATTGGCTAATAGCGACTCCAGTTTAGCAGTATCGTTATCCATGTAACGCAAAGCAGTGGTGACGATATCGCTTGCTGAATGTTCTTGCATAATGCCAGAGACAGCACGCCTTGCGGCTTCAATATAATGTGATTCAGCGTTGTCTGTGACGGCTGGCTGACCACCAAAACGACTAAGCAATGGCATTTGCCGTGCAAGCGAGCTACATAGCGCATCTATGGTCATAATACGTAATCGT
>JAYVTW010000011.1:0-3429 GCA_043788445.1 Methylophilaceae bacterium | reverse complement strand
CAAACATTACCGCGCTTTTCGGCAACGTTTGATCCACACACCATGGCTGAAATTAGACGTGCTGCTGCAACGGGTATCTATGATATTCGTGGTGCAGGTAGTAAACGTAAGTTGCCGCACTTTGATGACTTATTATTTCTTGGTGCCTCTGTCAGCCGTTACCCACTAGAAGGCTATCGAGAAAAGTGCGGTACTGATGTAGTGCTTGGCACACGTTTTGCCAAAAAACCAATTCACCTCAAAACGCCAGTAACCATAGCAGGTATGAGCTTTGGCTCATTATCAGGTCCAGCTAAAGAAGCATTAGGCCGTGGCGCAACTACTGCTGGCACCAGTACAACCACGGGTGATGGTGGTATGACACCAGAAGAACGTGGTCATTCAAGCATGTTGGTCTATCAATATCTGCCTTCACGCTACGGCATGAACCCTGATGACTTACGTAAAGCAGATGCTATCGAAGTTGTGGTTGGACAGGGCGCAAAACCAGGCGGCGGTGGAATGTTATTTGGTCAAAAAATCACACAACGCGTGGCTAAGATGCGTTGTTTGCCAGTGGGTGTGGATCAACGTTCATCCTGTCGCCATCCAGATTGGACTGGTCCAGATGATTTGGAAATTAAAATTGCTGAGATCCGAGAAATTACAGATTGGGAGAAGCCTATCTATGTAAAAATTGGTGCAACCCGCCCATATTTTGATGTGGCGCTCGCAGTAAAAGCTGGAGCTGATGTTGTCGTGCTTGATGGTATGCAAGGTGGTACAGCAGCGACGCAAGAGGTGTTTATTGAACATGTTGGCATTCCTATTTTGGCGGCGATTCGTCCAGCGGTAAAAGCATTGCAAGATTTGGGTGTATATCGCAACGGTAAAAACAGTGTGCAGTTAATTGTCTCTGGCGGTATTCGTAACGGCGCAGATGTTGCTAAGGCTATTGCATTAGGTGCAGATGCTGTGGCTATTGGTACAGCTGCGTTGATAGCGCTAGGCGATAATGAGCCTCACTTAGAGGCCGAGTACAATAAGCTTGGTACAACGGCTGGCGCTTATGATGACTGGCATTTAGGCCAAGATCCTGCGGGTATCACTACGCAAGATCCTGAGCTAATGAAACGTTTGGACCCTATTGCAGCTGGCCGTAGACTTGCTAACTTTATCTCTGTCATGACAATGGAAGCCCAAGTAGTTGCAAGAGCTTGCGGTAAATCTCATTTGCATAATTTAGAGCCAGAAGACTTAGTTGCATTGACAGTAGAAGCATCAGCTATGGCTAAAGTACCATTGGCAGGCACTGACTGGATTCCGGGAGTTACTAAGTATTAACTCTCGATTAACTTGTTTGAACAGTTTTACTCACTCTGTATGACGCACCAAATTGCGAGTACAAATGTGTCAATCTTGGGTCGATATACTGTTGGCTTATTTGTTTATGCTATCTCGTTAATCGATGCACTATTATTGGGATAAATATCGTAAAGAAGTAATTAAACATACTTTAATAAAGAGTTAATTAATCCCGCCAGCATTAATTAATCGTTCTGCATCTACAATAAAGTTGCTTATCAATTCATCTTTTGTGTAAGCGGCTTGTTGTTTTTTTTACAATAAAGGTGCTACTATTTTTACTAAAGGGTACTGTGTAAAAATGCAACATATAGATTTGCTGGCGAGTAAATACGGGGTTGTAGGTCAATATTTAGATGTGAATCAATCAGAATTTAAGCAGAAGAAGCCGACTCAAATCATCTTAAATTGGAAAAGTTAAGCTGGCGATGGTAAACATGAAAGTAAAGCAGAAAATTAAACCATATCCCTTTGTTCGTTAATTTCTGCAATATTTTTGTCAACATTAAACTGCAAGTTAGCAAGCCTTGCGTACAAGCCATCTTGATTGCGTAACTCGGCAGCATTGCCCAATTCGACAATTTCGCCGTTTTCCATCACTACAATTCGATCAGCTTTTTGTATGGTGGCTAGACGATGTGCAATAATTAAAGTAGTGCGGCCTTGCATAGCGGCATTTAAGCCTTGCTGTACCAGTATTTCAGACTCTGCATCAAGTGCGCTAGTGGCTTCATCTAATAACAATAGCGGTGCATCTTTAAGGATGGCTCGTGCAATCGCAATGCGTTGGCGTTGACCTCCTGACAGCCGTGTGCCACGTTCGCCCAAAAAGGTTTCATAACCCTGTGGTAATTGAGTAACAAATTGTGCAACTTGGGCAGCTTTAGCTGCAGCAATCACCTCTATATCACTTGCATTTTGCCTGCCATAACGTATATTTTCTATCACATTGGCTGAAAAAATGACTGGGTCTTGCGGCACTATGGCAAGCATGCCGCGCAGGGTTTCTAAGGTGAGTTCGCGAATATCTTGTCCATTAATAGTCACATTGCCAGTTTTAACATCATAAAAGCGGAGTAATAACTGAAACATGGTAGTTTTTCCTGCGCCAGAGGGGCCAACCAGCGCGATCGTTTCACCCGAAGTAATGTTAAGTGAAATATGATTAAGTGCTAATGTATTAGGCCGTGAAGGATAACTAAAGCTTACATCGTTAAACTGGATTGCTGCTTGTAAGCTATTTTCAAGATATTGTGGTGCTACCGCTTCGGTAATTGCAGTTTCGGCATGCAGTAACTCCAATAAACGCTCGGTTGCACCTGCTGCACGCATCACATCGCCCCAAACTTCCGCCATGGTGCTGACGCTACCTGCTACCATAGCGGCATACAGTACGAATGAAGCGAGCTCGCCGCCAGTCATATTGCCTAGGCTGACTTGGCGCGCACCTAGCCATAATACAAATATGATAGTGCCCATTATAGATGTGATGATAATGGCAGTGAGTAGCGCGCGCACGCGTACGCGGCGTATGGCCGTGTTAAAGCTTAACTCAGCGCTTTTACGAAAGCGGCTGATCTCACGTTTTTCTTGGGTGTACGATTGAACGGTTGGCATTGCATTGAGGATTTCGCCAGCCATTGCCGAACTATCGGCAATACGGTCTTGTGACTCACGTGAAAGTTTTTTTACTGAACGGCCAATCAACATGATCGGCAGAATCAGACATATCATCAAGCCAATATTGATAGCAAATAAATAAAAGCTAGTAACTGCCAGCATTACCATACCACCAATAAATTGAAATAAACTACGCAACCCCATAGAGGCCGAGCTACCAACTACAGTTTGTATCAGTGTGGTATCACCAGTTAGGCGTGATAGTACTTCACCTGTTTGTAACGTCTCAAAAAACTGAGGCGACTGAGTCAATACGCGCCCATAAACAGCGCTTCGTAAATCAACTGTGACGCGTTCGCCTATCCATGCAACGGTGAAGTAACGCGAGGCCACCATGAGTGCCCAAAATGCCGCTAAACCAAATAAAATGCCAAAGTGGCTATTAAGGTTAATGTTAGAGGCTAG
>JAYVTW010000010.1:0-9153 GCA_043788445.1 Methylophilaceae bacterium | reverse complement strand
GCTTATTATACAGAAGCAGATAAATTTAAGAAAATTAAATTTGCTGATATGGCTAAAGAAAATCTTAACAAAGCCACTAATGATGGTTGGGTGGGTTTAGTGCAGCACTATTTTGCTGGTGCATGGATACCCAAAGCAGGTGCGATGCGAGAGTATTACACGGACAAAGTAGCAGATAACATTTACTCAATTGGTGTAAAAGAGCCGTTGGGTGTAATCGTTGCAGGTGCAAAAACCAGTGTGACAACCAAGTTTTTTGCTGGTCCGCAAACTCATAGTGATTTAGTTGCAGCAGCTCCGGGCTTAGAGTATACGGTAGATTATGGTTGGTTGACAGTAGTTGCTAAGCCCATATTTTGGATATTAACTAAAATTCAAGCGATTGTCGTTAACTGGGGTGTGGCTATTATCCTACTTACCTTATTGATTAAGCTGGCCTTTTACCCATTATCTGCTGCCAGTTACAAATCAATGGCAAAAATGCGTGAGTTAGCACCACGTCTTCAAGCACTTAAAGAAAAATTTGGTGATGATAGACAAAAAATGCAGCAAGCTATGATGGAGCTATATAAAACAGAGAAGATTAATCCTATGGGTGGTTGTTTGCCTATTTTGGTGCAAGTGCCTGTATTTATTTCACTTTATTGGGTATTGTTGGGTTCTATTGAGTTGCGTCACGCGCCATTCTTTGGCTGGATTCATGATTTGTCGGCAATTGACCCATACTATATTTTACCGATACTTATGGGCGCAACCATGATTATCCAAACTAAGTTAAATCCTAAGCCAGCAGATCCTGTCCAGGCAAAAGTGATGCAAATTATGCCAGTAGTATTCAGCATATTTTTCTTCTTTTTCCCTGCTGGTTTGGTGCTTTATTGGTTAGTCAACAATATCTTGTCCATCACACAACAGTGGTATATCAATAAAACTATACACGCGGAAGCGTTAGCTAATAAATCAGGCCACTTTAAAAAGTAGCAGTGATTAGCGCTAATTTAAATGACACCATAGTCGCAATTGCTACTGCTTCGGGTAGTGGCGGCATTGGTATCGTACGTGTATCTGGCGCTTTAGTTAAACAAATAGCCCAAGAGGTTTTGGGGCAGTGCCCTACTCCTCGTTATGCTGCTTATTTAGATTTTAAGGACGGGCATGACGAGTTAATCGATCGCGGTATCGCAATCTATTATAACGCCCCTCATTCTTATACCGGCGAAGACGTGCTTGAACTTCAGGGGCATGGTGGTACTGCACTTATGCAGATATTGTTAGCACGATGTATAGCGTTAGGTGCCCGTCAAGCCGGTCCAGGTGAGTTCACTCAACGTGCTTATCTCAACGAAAAACTCGATCTTGCCCAAGCAGAAGCAGTTGCTGATGTAATTAATGCCGCAACAGCCGAGGCTGCAAAAAGTGCTGTTCGCTCGTTATCTGGTGAGTTTTCAAATTGTATTAATGCATTACTAAGCAAACTCATTGATTTACGTTTATACGTAGAGGCCTGTTTGGACTTTCCCGAAGAAGAAATTGATTTTATTACACAAGGCAGAGTGTCTGAAAAATTAACGGAAATTCAAAACGAACTTTCACGAGTTTTTGTTAAAGCTAAACAAGGTAGTTTATTACGTGAAGGAATTAATGTTGTATTGGTTGGCCAGCCTAATGTCGGTAAATCAAGTTTGATGAATCAGCTGGCTGGTGAAGAGGTGGCAATTGTAACTCCAATTGCCGGTACAACACGAGACACCATTAAAAATTTGATACAGATTAATGGTGTGCCATTGCATATTATTGATACAGCTGGTTTGCGTGAAACAGATGATGAGGTAGAAAAATTTGGTATCGCACGCACTTGGGCATCTCTAGAAACGGCCCATATTGCATTATTACTAGTTGATGCAGCTCATGGTATTACGGAAGTTGAAAAATTAGTCTTAGACCAGTTGCCGCAAGCTTTACCCAAAATTTGGGTGCACAATAAAATTGATTTAAGTGCAGAAGTACCAACTATAAAATTAAAAACTACAGTACAGCAAAGTATCGAGTCACATATTTTTATTTCTGCCAAATACGGTGCGGGTTTAGATTTACTTAAAAAGCACTTGCTAGAATTAGCCGGGTGGCAACAAAGCGCAGATGGCGGCGAAGGTGTTTTTATGGCGCGTTCTAGGCATTTGGAAGCGTTAACTCAGGTGAAGCATCGCTTAGAGGATGCTGCCTTGCAAATGAGTTCAGCAGAGCTGCTAGCCGAAGAGTTACGATTAGCGCAGGAGGCCTTGGGTAGTATTACGGGAGAATTTACACCAGATGACCTACTTGGTGAGATATTTAGCCGATTTTGTATAGGTAAGTAATAAAGCTTAACCACAAATAAAAAGGCGTACATTGATATCCAATTAAGTAGTTAAATCTACTATGACACCCTCAGGTGCATTTTTCTTTACAGACTCAATACCATTATCTCTGCTAGCTACACTTTCGTACATTTGGCTTTGACCAATCACTTGATGGTTACCAGCCTTAAGCACAAAATAAGGCTTTTCTGACTTAGATACTAGTCGGTCGTATCGCTCATCTAATCCCGCGTTTTTTTGAATGGAGGCTATGCCGTTAAGTGCACTAGCTTTAGCTTCATACATTTCTGATTGCATAATAATTTGCCCGTTACCCGCTAACAAACTAAAGTGAAATTGACCGCTTTTTGCTGTTTTTAACTCAAACTTTCCTGCCATGGTTTTCCCCTGATAATTTGTTGTGATAAACAATTTATAAAACTATTATCAAATATTAATTTTGTATTCTATGTACATACTATAGACCTTTGTCGGTTGGTACGTCAAGGTTCTGTTTATAGCTATAAGTACATTTTAAAACATAGGTTAAACCATAGGTTTTTTGCAATGTTTCACGTGAAACATTGCATATTATTTTAGCTGATGTTAATTAAAATCCATATTTTAGTTAAAAATATTAAACAGCCAACTAAATATAGATAACATTAAGAGTGATTTTTTTATCACTAAGTTAATAAATGTTTCACGTGAAACAGTTTTTAAATAGGCTTTAAATATAAGTTTTACATGACGTGACATACACTTTGCGATAAACTTTGACCTCTTTGTAATTAAAGCGTTTTTGACCAAAACGTTGGCGTAATAAGATGAATTTCCCAGAAATTTTTGATGTGATAGTGGTTGGGGGCGGACATGCAGGCACGGAAGCTGCGTTGGCCTCTGCCCGCATGGGGCAAAAGACGCTGCTGTTGACTCATAACATAGAAACTTTAGGCCAGATGTCATGCAATCCAAGTATTGGTGGTATTGGCAAAGGACATTTGGTCAAAGAGATTGATGCGCTTGGTGGCGCGATGGCGGCTGCAACGGATGAAGGGGGTATTCAATTCCGTATTTTAAATTCTAGTAAAGGCCCTGCGGTGCGCGCAACTCGTGCACAGGCTGACCGTGTCCTGTATAAAGCAGCAATTCGTCATCGCTTAGAAAACCAGCCTAACTTGTGGCTTTTTCAACAAGCGGTAGATGACATTATTTTAGAAGGCGCACGCGCATGTGGTGTAGTCACCCAAATCGGATTACGTTTTTCTTCAAAATCGGTGGTGTTGACTGCTGGTACATTTTTGGGTGGATTGATTCATGTTGGCTTGCAAAACTACAGTGCGGGCCGTGCGGGCGATCCGCCAGCAATTTCACTCGCAGCACGTTTGCGCGAAATCGGCCTGCCAGCGGGCCGCTTAAAAACTGGAACGCCACCACGTATTGATGGCCGCACAATTAATTATTCAGTCATGCAAGTGCAGCCAGGTGATAGTCCTGTGCCGGTTTTTTCATTTATGGGCAAAGCCGCCCAACATCCAGCGCAGATGCCTTGCTGGATCACGCACACTAACGAACGTACTCACGATATAATCCGTAGCGGTTTAGATCGCTCGCCGATGTATACCGGCGTGATTGAGGGCGTGGGACCCCGTTATTGCCCAAGCGTAGAGGACAAAATACACCGTTTTGCCGACAAAGATTCGCATCAAATTTTTTTGGAGCCAGAAGGTTTAACTACCAATGAAGTTTACCCAAATGGCATTTCTACTAGTTTACCATTTGATATTCAACTAGCTTTGGTGCGGTCGGTTAAGGGGTTGGAAAATGCACATATTTTACGCCCAGGCTATGCAATTGAATACGATTACTATGATCCACGTGGTTTAAAAAGTAGTTTAGAAACTAAGTCTGTGCAAGGCTTGTTCTTTGCCGGACAAATAAACGGCACAACAGGTTACGAAGAAGCGGCAGCACAAGGTTTGTTGGCTGGTGCAAATGCTGCATTGTATGCACAAGGTAAAGAGCCCTGGTGTCCTGCTCGCGATGAGGCTTATTTGGGTGTGCTAGTAGATGATTTGATTACTACAGGCGTTACTGAGCCCTACCGCATGTTTACTAGTCGCGCCGAGTACCGTTTGCAACTACGTGAGGATAATGCGGATATGCGTCTCACAGAAATTGGACGTAAACTAGGCTTGGTTGATGACGTGCGCTGGGCGGCTTTTGAGCGCAAGCAGGAAGCTGTGCAAGCTGAACAAACACGTTTAAAAAAGACCTATATTCAACCTAGTAATTTATCAGCCGAGAAAATGACTGAGGTTTTTGGTAAGCCCTTAGAACATGAATATAGTTTGTTTGAATTGTTACGCCGCCCGGAAGTGAGCTATGAGCAAGTATTAACTTTAGATAATAGTACGGGTGATCTTGATCCAGTTGTAAGAGAACAAGTAGAAATTGCTGCAAAATATCAAGGCTATATTGATCGTCAGACTGATGAAGTGGCTAGGAGTCGTGGACAGGAGCATGCTAAATTACCCGCTGATTTAGATTATCGTGAAATTCGTGGATTACCAATTGAGGCGCAACAAAAGCTGAATGCGCAGAAGCCAGAAACCATTGGTCAAGCGAGTCGTATTTCAGGTATTACTCCAGCCGCTATTTCATTGCTTCTGGTTTATTTAAAGCGGCAAGCGCGGACTAAAAATCTAGATGATAGGTCTGCAGAAGCTGTTGTATGAGGGATACTGCCGAAGTGAAGATCCCTATCAAGCCAGAAATGGCCAAGTTACTTAAAAATGGTTTGGCTGAAATGGGTTTGGAAGTGGATGCTGAAAAGCAGCAAAAGCTACTAGATTATGTAGCTTTAATTCATAAATGGAATCAGGTGCATAACTTGACTGCGGTGCGCGAGCCCGTAGATATGGTGACCTTACACATTTTAGATAGTTTAAGTGTACTGCCTTATATTACGTGTCAAAGTTTACTAGATGTTGGCGCAGGCGCTGGGTTGCCGAGCATTCCACTGGCAATTTGCCTACCAGAATTACAAATAACAGCCATAGATGCAGTGCAAAAAAAAGTTAGTTTCATGCGCCAAGTTAAGGCGCAATTGCGTTTAAACAATTTTAATGTGGTACATGGTCGTATTGAAGCTCAAGAGGTTGAGCAACTCAATGCAAGTAAAAAGTTTGAGGTGATTACTTCACGTGCTTTTTCTGAAATAGGCTTATTTATTAAACTTACCAAGCATTTACTTGCTGACAATGGCTATTGGCTAGCGATGAAGGGTGTAATACCCGAGCATGAACTTAAAAAGGCTGGTATCACGCCAGTGGATATTAAAGTATTAAAAGTAGCGGGTTTAGAGGCAGAGCGTCATCTTATTATAATCAACTCGATTTATTAAAAATAATAGCTTAGAAGCGCAATTAATAAACAATATAAAATTTACTCAAAGTCAATAAAATATAGTTATGAAGATATTAGCAATCACTAATCAAAAAGGTGGCGTGGGTAAAACCACTACATGCGTAAACTTAGCTGCCAGTTTGGCTGCTTGCGGTAAGCGTGTGTTGTTGATTGATTTAGACCCGCAAGGGAATGCCAGTACTGGTAGTGGTATCGATAAAGCAAATCTAAAACATAGTATTTACCACGTGTTAATTGGCGAAAAATCACTTACTGATGTGGTGTTGCCATGTCAAAAAGGGAGTCTTCAAGGCGGTTTTGATATTGCGCCTGCTAATCGTCATTTAGCAGGCGCTGAGGTCGAGCTGGTCAATGAGTTGGCGCGTGAAACGCGTCTAAAAACCGCAATTACAAAATTAACTCAGATTTATGATTACGTGTTGTTGGATTGCCCCCCTGCCCTAAATTTGGTCACGGTCAATGCATTGACGGCAGCTTCGGCGGTGATGATACCAATGCAATGTGAGTATTACGCATTGGAAGGTTTGTCGGATTTAGTTAATACGATTAAAAAAGTTCGTGCGCATCTTAATCCAACGTTAGAGATAGAGGGATTGTTGCGCACCTTGTTTGATGCGCGCAATATGCTGGCTACGCAAGTATCGGCACAGTTATTAAGCCACTTTGGCAATAAAGTGTATAAAACAGTGATTCCGCGCAATATTCGTTTGGCAGAGGCGCCCAGTTACGGTTTGCCAGTATTGATCTATGACAAAACGTCGAAAGGTGCGATTGCCTATATGGAATTAGCTAATGAAATTATTGCCGTTGGCTTAGAAAATAGCAATCCTAAAGCAATTTAAAAATAAAGGTAAGTATAAAGCATGGTTAAACTAAAAGGCTTAGGTAGAGGTTTAGACTCTTTATTGGCTGGCGATGTAGGTAGCGTCGCTGAGGCAGACTCATTAAGGATGCTAAAAGTCGATCAGTTGCAGCCTGGCAAATATCAGCCGCGTAGTTATATGGACGAAGCTGCATTGCATACATTGGCGGCAAGCATTAAAACGCAGGGCATTATGCAGCCCATTTTAGTGCGCCACATCAGTGAGGAGCGTTATGAAATTATTGCTGGTGAGCGTCGTTGGCGTGCTAGCAAAATTGCCAGTTTAGATGAAGTGCCAGTATTGGTTCGTGAAATCGCAGATGAATCTGCGTTAGCTATGGCACTCATTGAGAATATTCAGCGCGAAAATCTTAATCCTTTGGAAGAGGCTCAAGGTATAAAGCGATTGATAGATGAGTTTGATATGACGCATGAAAAAGCGGCAGATGCAGTGGGTCGATCACGTGCGGCAGTTTCAAATTTATTACGCTTGTTAAACTTGAGCACACCGATACAAGAGATGTTAATGCACAACAAAATTGATATGGGTCATGCACGCGCCCTACTCGGTTTAGAAGGTGCAAAGCAAGTAATGTTGGCTGAGCAAATAATATATAAAAATTTATCAGTGCGCGAAACTGAAAATTTAGTGAAAAAAATGGCAGTGGCAGCTAGCCTAAATCAAGATGCAAGCGTGCAGAAAACAAAGGTCAATCGTGACGTTGCAGCGCTTCAAGAAGCATTAAGTGACAAAATTGGTGCAACGGTTTTGATTAATGCTAAGCGAAGCGGTGCTGGTTCACTGAGAATTAATTATGCTAATTTAGACCAGTTGGACGCAATTATTGCTATATTGCAACGCTAAGTAACTCATTCTACTTGACTAATTGTGTTTAATAATTCAAAATCGCGGACTTTGCTGAAACCCATTTTAAATTAATTAATCCGTTGATTAATTGGGATGATAATAAAAGATGGAAAATACATATAATGTTTTCAGCAAAATGCTGCGTGTGCAACTCATTGCAACGCTAGCTGTAGCGCTAATCGCAATATTATTATCAGGGTTACATGCAGGAATATCTGCCTTAATTGGTGGTGGGGCAGTCATCATTAGCGCATTTATTGCATCTAAGATTGTTGAACGTAGCGCGAAAAATAAAGATGCATCAGCAATTTTGATTAATTTGTTAAAAGCCGAAGCTGCTAAGATTTTATGTATCCTCGTGCTGCTGTTTTTAACATTTAAGTTATATGTGCAATTGGTGCCCTTTGCGCTGATTGCAGGTTTGGCTGCGGCTGCATTATTTTCTGGCGCAGCACTTTCTAAGTTTAAAGAATAAAAATGAAATTCAGTGTGAAAAATTAAACAAGCTTAAAGTCGATATTTAATTAGATTACTAAAAACTTAAAGAACATTTATGACTACAGAACGCGCAACAGAAGCACTTACACCATCGGAATATATTGCCCATCATTTAAGCTTTAATGCTAGACCTGTGGGCAATGGTAGTTTTTGGGTGTTGCATTACGATACGCTGATTATGTCTGTGGTATTAGGTTTGTTGGTGATGGGTTTGGTCTGGTTGGTAGCACGTAAAGCAACAGCAGGTATACCAAGCAAGGGGCAAGCATTTGTAGAGTTAGTGTTTGGTTTTGTTGATGATCAAGTGAAAAATATTTTCCACGGCGACCGTCACAATTTCATTGCCCCTACTGCCTTAACGGTGTTTTTGTGGGTTTTCGCCATGAACGCAATGGACTTTTTGCCAGTAGATTGGATTGCTAGTATTGTAACTTTCTTTGGTGGCGCGCATGCAAAATGGCGTTCAGTACCAACCTCTGATATCAATACAACATTTGCGTTGGCTCTGGCCGTTTGGATTTTAATGATTTTTTTCTCCATTAAGACAAAAGGCTTGGGTGGTTGGATACATGAGCTATTTTACACGCCATTCGGTTCTAAATTCTGGGTGTTGCCACTCAACTTTTTGTTTAATTTAATCGAATATATTTCAAAGCCGCTATCACACTCATTACGACTTTTCGGCAATATGTATGCTGGTGAGGTGATATTCTTACTGCTCGGTATGTGGGCAGCTACGGGCATTTCAGGCACCATTTTTGGTGCAATATTGGGCGCTGGTTGGTCTATCTTCCATATTTTGATTGTAGCATTACAAGCGTTTATCTTTATGATGTTGACCGTTGTTTACTTGGCGATGGCACACGAATCGCACTAATTAATTTTGTAGTTTTGTAGTATATGTTTTGAAAGTAGTAATTATTTAAATTGTTGTAGTAATTTTCAATCTTGAGAGGGTAGTAAAAAATGGAAACAGTTCAATTTTTAGCAATGATTCAAGCTTATACAGGCGTTGGCATTGGTCTTATCATCGGTTTAGGCGCTGCAGGTGCTTGTATTGGTATTGGTATCATGTGCGCTAGTTTCTTAGAGGGCGCTGCACGCCAACCAGAAATGATCCCAGCCTTACAAGCAAAAGTATTCTTGCTGTTAGGTCTTAT
>JAYVTW010000009.1:0-5613 GCA_043788445.1 Methylophilaceae bacterium | reverse complement strand
CCTAATGGAATAAAGCCCGCAACTATCGAAACCACAAGCCCGCACATTAATATGACTTTGGTGGGTGTGTGTCTATCAGGATTTACTTCTGAAAAAATGTGCGGGATCAGGCCGTCGCGGCTCATGGCAAATAAAATCCGAGTTAAACCATACAGCAATACGAGCAATACTGTAATCAGGCCAGCAATTACGCCAGTGGATACTAAAGTGGATGACCAAGTGTAGCCTATTTTACTTAATGCAAACGCTACTGGTGATGGCACATTTAAGTCGGTGTAAGGCACAATGCCAGTTAACAAAGCTGAAACAATAATATAAATTACTGTACAAAAAACTAGAGAAGCGATTAAGCCTATAGGCAAATCGCGCTGTGGATTTTTAGCCTCTTCTGCTGCGGTTGAAACAGCATCAAAGCCAAAGTAAGCAAAAAATACCAGTGATGCACCAGCTAAAACACCTACAGTTTTTCCATTTTCTAGCGTACTAAACCAACCGTATGGCATAAATGGATGCCAGTTCGCACTATTAAGATGCGCTGCAGCAAGGGTAATAAAAACTGCAATAGTAGAGAGTTTAACGATGACAATGATGTTATTGAAGCGCGCACTTTCTTTTACTCCAATAATCAATAACGCGATTAATAACCAGATAATACCAAAAGCAGGCAAATTAATTATACCGCCTAACATAGGTGATTTTGTTAAAGCTTCTGGTAAATGCAAATTGAAATTTGCTAGGGTATTAATGAAATAGCCTGCCCAGCCATTGGCGACTGCCGCAGCACCTACGCCGTATTCTAATAGTAAAATCCAGCCCATCAGCCATGCAGCAAATTCACCAAAAGCCACATAGCTATAGCCATAGGCGCTACCTGAACCGCCTATGGAAGCTGCTAGTTCGGCATAAGAAAGCGCAGCAAACGCACTCGCAATGCCAGCAAATACAAATGATAGAACAACCGCGGGCCCAGATTGCGTAGCAGCAGCAATTCCAGTTAGTACAAATATCCCAGTGCCAATTGCACAACCTATGCCTAGCAGGGCTAGATCAAAGGCAGTTAAACATTTTTTTAGTCCACTATGATGGGTATGCTCAACAATCGGTTTTGTTCGCAGAAGTTGTGTGAGCATATAGTGATTCCCTGATGTTTATTAAATATGAGCAATAATTAAATTTAATTGATGCTAAACATTTAACCAGTCGCGGTCAATCAAAAACTCTTTGTAGAGTTTTTCTTCAGCACTACCAGCTTCTGGTTTCCAGTCGTAGCGCCACTTTACAATGGGTGGCATAGACATTAATATAGACTCGACACGACCATTAGACTGCAAACCAAATAATGTGCCACGGTCAAATACCAGATTAAATTCTACATAGCGGCCACGACGATAAGCCTGAAAATCTCTTTCTTTCTCACCATACGGAGTATCTTTACGTCTTTGTAAAATGGGTAAGTAAGCATTTAAAAAACTGTCGCCCACTGCACGTTGTAACTCAAAACTACGTTCAAAACCTAATTCATTAAAGTCATCAAAGAAAATACCGCCTATACCGCGGGGTTCTTTACGGTGTTTCAGATAAAAATACTCATCACAGTGCTTTTTAAACTGCGGATAGTAGCTTTTATCAAAGCTATCAAGTGCACTCTTATTAGTGCGGTGGAAGTGCACACAATCCTCTTCAAAGCCGTAGTATGGCGTAAGGTCCATACCACCGCCGAACCACCAAATATCTGGTTCAGTTTGGGCATCTGTGGCTTTGTTAGTTTTGTCCTCAATCGCTGGCTGCACATCATGTACTGTTGGCGCTTTTGCTACAAAAAATCGAATGTTCATATGCACGGTTGGGGCAAAAGGATTGCGCGGATGTAATACTAGCGAAACACCCATTGCCTCCCATGACCGACCTGCAGCCTCCGGGTGTGCGATGGTTGCAGCTGGTGGAAGTTTATTACCTAATACGTGTGAAAAACCAATGCCAGCGCGTTCAAACACATTGCCACCTTCCAGTAAGCATGAAATACCACCGCCACCTTCTGGGCGTTGCCAAGTATCATTCAGGAAATTTTTACCATCGACTAATTCTAAAGCCTCGACAATTTTTATCTGCAAGTTTTGTAGATGCTCAAGTACGGCTTTAGTATTGATTGAGCTGGGTTTTAAGTTCGTGATCATGTTATGCGCGAATTATTTTACTGGTCATTAAATCTTGTATGGTAGAAGGTCGTTTCTGTTTGCCAATTAAACCATGAATAACACGTACTTGCTTACCAAATAATTGATAGCATTGTCGGCTGGTTTTGGCAGGTTTACAACCACTTTTATTGGCGCTAGTTGAGACTAATGCCATGTCTAAATGATGACACAAAGCCTGGCTAGCTTTGTGTTGCGTCACACGTGCTGCGATGCTATTAAATTTTCCTGTCAGCCATGTTGGGCAACTGCGCGCTGCTGGTACCAGCCAGGTATGCGGTTTTGTGGGATTAGATTCATGCCAAGTGCTATTTAGTAGCTTTTGATGTGTTGCATTAAGCGGTGCAAAGAAGGGGTTAAGTTGTTTTTGATTGGCACCAATTACAATCACGCCTTTATGCTGTGGGCGGCCTTTAACACGCAGAATACGCTGTAACCCCAAGCGACTACGTGGGTCGCATCCTAAACCGAAACAAGAGTCGGTGGCATAAGCAATAATGCCACCTTGTCTGAGATATTTTTTTAGGCCGCGATTGATAGCCATGACATAAGCTTGATTAATTGGCTTTGATTAAGACTTAACCGCGCGATAACCAATATCTTTGCGGTACTGTGCGCCATTAAATTTTATTTCTTCGGTAATTTGATAGGCGCGATGTTGTGCAAACTTAACGGTTTCACCCAATGCCGTTACACACAACACGCGACCACCAGCAGTGAACACTTTGCCATTTGTTAACCTTGCACCGGCATGGAATACATGCGCATCGACTAAGTTTTTAGGCAAGTTGGTAATCTCATCACCAATCTGGGGTGTATCTGGGTAATTCGCCGCCGCCATGACCACGCCGAGAGCAGTACGTCTATCCCAATCCGTTTCTATTTGGTTTAGTGTGCCTTCAACGGCATGTTCAGCTAATGTAACGAAATCGCTTTTTAAACGTAGCATAATCGGCTGTGTTTCAGGATCGCCCATACGGCAATTAAACTCTAAGGTTTTAACTGAACCATCGGAGTTAATCATTAAGCCAGCATACAAAAATCCAGTGTAGGGGATGCCATCTTTAGCCATGCCTTCAACGGTTGGTTTGATAATCTCACGCATCACTTTTGCGTGAATTGCTGGCGTTACCACTGGCGCAGGTGAATAAGCGCCCATGCCACCAGTATTAGGTCCCTGGTCGCCATCTAATAGGCGTTTGTGATCTTGGCTAGTTGCGAGTGGCAATATATTCTTGCCATCTACCATCACAATAAAACTAGCTTCTTCGCCCGTTAGAAATTCTTCAATTACTACGCGAGCACCAGCATCACCTAGTTTGTTGTCAGATAACATGGCATCAATTGCGTCATGCGCTTCCGCATCATTCATTGCTACCACTACGCCTTTGCCTGCGGCTAGGCCATCTGCCTTAATCACAATGGGAGCACCTTGCTTAGCTACATAATCATGCGCTAATTTTGCATCGGTAAAAGTTGCATAAGTAGCCGTTGGGATGTTATGCCGCACCATAAAAGTTTTAGCAAAATCTTTCGAGCTTTCCAGCTGTGCTGCGGCTTTGGTAGGACCAAAAATTTTAAGACCCGCAGCACGAAAAGCATCCACTACGCCTTGTGATAATGGCGCTTCTGGTCCCACAACAGTGAGAGCGACCTGCTCATCTTGCGCAAATTTAAGTAAATCTAGCACACTGGTGATAGGCACATTCAGCATGTCTGGATTTAACGCCGTGCCTGAGTTGCCTGGAGCAACAAATACGCGACTGATTTTTGGGCTTTGCGCGATTTTCCATGCAAGCGCATGTTCGCGACCACCACTGCCAATAACTAAAATTTTCATATTACTTAAGCTTTCTAATGCTAGATATGGCTAATGGCGGAAATGACGGATGCCAGTAAGTAGCATGACTAAGCCATGTTCATCCGCTGCTTTGACAACTTCTTCATCGCGCATGCTACCACCCGGCTGAATCACACAGTTAGCACCGGCTTCGGCTAATACGTCAATGCCATCACGGAAAGGAAAGAATGCATCAGATGCAACGACAGAGTTTTGTAAAGATAGCCCAGCATTTTTTGCTTTAATCGCGGCGATTTTAGTACTATCAACACGGCTCATTTGACCAGCGCCCACGCCTAGCGTCATACCGCCAGAGCAAAATACAATCGCGTTAGATTTTACGTATTTCGCTACGCGCCATGCAAATAGCATATCTTCTAACTGCTGCGGTGTAGGTTGTTTTTGCGTGACAATTCTTAAGTCGCCAACATTGATTTCGTGATTGTCGGCTGTTTGAATGAGTAGACCTGAACCTACCCGTTTACTCTCATGAGAGTTGCGACCTTGCTCCCAAGCTGATTTTCTGTGCTCTTTGTATACTTGCGGCAGCGAGATTTTTAATACGCGTACATTAGCTTTAGCTGCAAAAATAGCCAGCGCATCTGCACTAAAATCAGGAGCGATTAATACCTCTACAAATTGCTTGGAAATCACCTCAGCTGCGGCTTTATCCACATTGCAGTTCAAGGCAATGATGCCGCCAAATGCTGAAGTTGGATCAGTCTGAAAAGCTTTGTTGTATGCTTCCAATGAGTTGCAGCCTAGGGCAACACCACATGGGTTAGCATGTTTAACGATGACGCAAGCATTTGTATCGAATGACTTTACACATTCCCAAGCTGCATCTGCATCTGCAATATTGTTAAAGCTTAATTCTTTGCCTTGCAATTGTTGTGCAGTCACTAATGAGCCTGGTGCTGGGCATAAATCGCTGTAAATAGCTGCGCTTTGGTGCGGATTTTCGCCGTAACGTAAGTCTTGTAATTTAACAAAACGACTATTCATTTGAGAAGGAAACTCAGTACGCGTACCGTCTGCTTTATAAGAAGATAGGTAATCAGAAATTGCGCCATCATAATTACTAATGCGATTGAACGCAGCAACAGAAAGCGCAAATTTAGTAGCTTGAGCAATGGTGCCATTTTGTTCTAACTCTGCAATTACATCTGCATACTGACTTGCGTCTGTCAGCACAGCTACATCTTTCCAATTTTTAGCGGCAGAACGCACCATTGCTGGGCCGCCAATATCAATATTCTCAATAGCCTCTTCTAGTGTATGTGGTTTAGCAACCGTTGCCTCAAATGGATATAAGTTTACGATGACCAGGTCAATATTGGGAATACCCGCATCAGCCATGGCATTTACATGTTCTGGTAAGTCTCGACGACCTAAAATCCCTCCATGGACCTTTGGGTGCAGTGTTTTAACGCGGCCATCTAGCATTTCTGGAAAGCCTGTGTAATCACTGACTTCGACTACCGGAATTTGATTGTCACGAAAAAGTTTTGCGGTACCACCTGTAGAAAGAAGTTCTACACCCAAACCACTCAGTTTTTTTGCAAATTCGAGTATGCCATG
>JAYVTW010000008.1:0-2756 GCA_043788445.1 Methylophilaceae bacterium | reverse complement strand
TGCCTTATGTTTCGGCCATCTTTTGTAACCAATTAAAAGATTATTAGCGTTGAACTTATTAACTAACCATACCTTTTTAACGTTAACTTCTGAATCAGTAGCAGTTTCAGACCACCAAATTATCACTTTTCTAATAGAAAAACCTCGCAACTGTTCAAACAAAAAGGCAAGATCATTTAAATTACTATTTGCACTACCATAATAGTTAGCTGTGTTTGTTAAGTCTTTGCCTATGTAAATTTTTCCATATGGGTAGGTGATTTTATAAATGACTTTCATTACTTACCCCGCATAAACATCTTATCCAAATCACTCATACTTACCTGAAACCAAGTCGGGCGGCCATGATTGCATTGGCCGGAGCGTTCAGTCGCCTCCATATCACGTAGCAAGGCATTCATTTCCGTTACAGTTAATATACGATTGGCGCGTATTGCAGCATGGCAAGCCATCGTAGAAAGCATTTCGTTTCTACGTTCAGTAAGTGCGTGACTAGCGCCGTATTCACGTAAATCCCGCAGTACATCGCGGGCCAACAAAACTACATCGGCATCTTGAAGCATCATTGGCACAGCTCGCACCGCTAAGGTTGTAGGTGATAACACCGCAATATCAAAACCTAGCTTTTGTAAGGTTTGACTGGCTGTGGCTAGTTCATTTTCTATGGTTGCAACTTCTAGTCTATCTGCCTGAAAACTGACAGTTAACAGCAAAGGCTGCATTGCAACAGAATGATTGGCATCTAGCGCATTTTTGAGTTTTTCATACATGATGCGTTCATGCGCTGCATGCATATCCACCACGACAAGTCCTAAATTATTTTGCGCAAGTACATATACCCCATGAATCTGTGCAACAGCAAAGCCCAGTGGAAAGTCTTGAAAAGCATTATTTTGTTGATGATTAAATGGCTCGTCATTATTGGATGGCACAGCCTTTGACTGGTAATTTTGTTCATAACACACTGGGCTTGAAAACTCACGAGTATCTGCTTGTACTGCGCTTTTATTGATTGCAGAACCGTTTGTACCAAACAACGTTTGATAAAAATTTTGTGGTTGTGCTGTACGTAAGTCCATTTGCGATTGAAAAGTTGGATACGTCCCGCCATTAGTGTTCACTACAAACGGATTGCTGTGTGCTTGGCTAGCGGTTACCAGATTAGATAAACCAGTTGGAGTTGCCAATGCCTTGTGCAACGAGTGAAAAATAAAGCGATGTATCGCTTGGCCTTCTCTAAAGCGCACTTCAGTTTTAGCAGGATGCACATTCACATCGACCAGACTATGGTCTAGCTCTAAAAATAGTACATATGCAGGATAGCGGTCATGATGCAATACATCCTGATAAGCTTGGCGGATAGCATGGCTTACCAGTTTATCGCGTACAAAACGACCATTTACATAAACATATTGTGTATCACGGCTATGTCGATTAAATGTTGGCTTGGCTACCATACCCCAAAGGCGCAACCCTGCTGCACTTTCATCCACATAAACCGACTCAGCTGCAAACTCTGCACCAAGAACATCAGCGAAACGTTTTTGCGGCTCTGAGGCGTTTAAACGACTCAATGCGCGACCATTGTGTTGCAACATAAAAGCCACATTAGGGCGTGATAACGCTACACGCTCATAAGCTGCTTCACAATGACCAAACTCGGTACTTTCAGTTTTTAAAAACTTGCGGCGTGCTGGGGTGTTGAAGTACAGATCGTTCACTTCAACGATTGTGCCGACATCTAAAGCCGCCGGCTCGATACTTGATATCTCACTACCATCAGAGCCTATGCGCCAAGCATGCTTTTCAGATGAGATTCGGCTAATTAACTGCGTACGTGAAACTGAGGCAATACTTGCCAGCGCTTCACCTCTAAAACCTAGGCTAGCGACACTCTCAAGGTCATTTAAACTGAAGATTTTACTGGTCGCATGACGAGTTAAAGCTAGATTCAAATCTTCTTTAGTTACTCCGCTACCATTATCAGTCACACGTAATTGCTTAACACCACCTTGTAATAACGCAATTACTATATTCGTGCTACCGGCATCTAAGCTATTTTCCAGCAACTCTTTTAGCGCTGAAGCAGGCCGCTCAACCACCTCACCAGCGGCAATCTGACTAATCAATTGATTGGGTAATAGTTTAATTTGCATGTTATTTTTTCAAAATTATATTCTACCTGTTCTTACTGTTTTTTAAGCTAAACTCTTAATTATGAAATCAGTCCTGCCCATAAGCCCGATATCTACTTTGGACGATTATGCCTATAGTTTCGCGAAAGCCCGCGTAATGCATCGGCATCACCATTTTTATTTAGGACCGACTAATTCAGGCAAAACACATAATGCCTTAGCAACACTGATCAAAGCCAAGTCTGGCGTTTATTTAGCCCCATTACGATTATTGGCAATGGAGATTCGGGATATACTAGTGCTTGCTGGCGTACCATGCAACCTGATTACCGGGGAAGAGCATGTGTTGATGGAAGGTGCGAAACACACCGCATCTACAATAGAAATGATGCAACCCAAGCATCAAATAGACGTGGCAATTATTGATGAGATTCAAATGCTGCAAGACCCAGATCGTGGTAGCGCTTGGACAGCAGCATTAGTTGGTGTACCTGCTAGACAAGTTTTTATATGCGGATCCAACGCAGTGACTGCACCATGTATTAAAGTCATTGAAGCATTAAATGAAACCTATGAAATCACTTACTTACAACGCAAAACGCCTTTGGTTTTAGAAGAAGC
>JAYVTW010000007.1:0-7199 GCA_043788445.1 Methylophilaceae bacterium | reverse complement strand
TGACTGAAACTATAGGCGCAGATTCAGGTTTTATTGGTCAGATAATAAATACAGAGCCTTTAAAAGTAAAAACACTAACAGCTATTGTTGATGGTCATATGATTGAAAACTTAGAATATGAAGTGATGTCTAGTCCTTGTAGGCATTTGTTAGATGCAGAAAGTTTTATACTTTCCAAGTCATTGGCAGAGTGCTTCAATCCCTCAAAAACTATGATTTCACTTGTTATGAAAGATTACATAGGACAGCGACTTGTGAGCAGTAAAGGCGAGGTAATCGGTGTTATCTTTGTGATGATGCGAGAAATTGTAAAACATACAGATCAAACCCTTCCATTACTAAAAATATTTGCTGCTAGAGCTGGTGCAGAGTTAGAAAGAATCAATTCAGATCAACATATCAGAGAGCAAGCGTCTTTGTTAGACAAAACTCAAGATGCAATTGTGGTGCTCGGTTTGGATTATAGAGTGCAGTTTTGGAATAGTGGTGCAGAGCGACTATATGGCTGGACTAGAGAGGAAGCTATTGGTTCTTTAGTTGAAACATTAATTTATACTGATCCTTCACACTTTCATGTGAATATGAATATGCTATTACAAAATGGGGATTGGAGCGGAGAAATCTTACAGCAAACCAAAAGTGCTGAAAAACTCATGATCGAGTCTCGTTGGACATTGGTTTGTGACGACCAAGGTCAGCCAAAATCAATCCTTACCACCAATACCAATATAACAGACCGTAAAGTCGCTGCCGATAAGATTCAAACGCTGGCGTTTTATGATCTTCTGACTAATTTGCCAAATCGTACATTATTATTAGATAGACTAAATCAAGCACTAATTTCATCTGAGCGAAGTCATCAATATGGCGCACTGCTGTTTATTGATATTGATAACTTTAAGTCTTTGAATGATACGATTGGTCATGATGTAGGTGATTTACTGCTAAAAGAGATAGGAAAAAGATTAAAAACCTGTATACGTGATAGTGATACCGTTGCGAGATTTGGCGGAGATGAGTTTGTAGTCTTACTTGAAAACCAGAGCACAACAGAAACAGAAGCTACCTTTATTACCAAAAAGGTTACTGAGAAAATATTAAGTACGTTAAATCAAGTTTACAACGTTGGCGGAATTCAGCATCAAAGTACAGCCAGTATTGGTATCACCCTGTTTTGTAGTCAGCAATATAATGTGATTGAATTGCTAAAACGCGCGGATCTTGCAATGTATAAGGCTAAAGCGATGGGCCGAAATACTATGTGCTTTTTTGATCCTAAAATGCAATCTCAAATTACCGCTAGAGTTTCTCTGGAATCAGATTTACGTAATAGTCTAAAAAGGCATCAGTTCTCGCTGCATTATCAACCACAATTCAATGTTCAGGGACATGTAGTTGGTGCTGAAGCCTTATTGCGATGGCAGCATCCTGAGCGTGGTTTGGTGTCCCCAGCGCAATTTATTCCGGTTGCAGAAGAGTCAAGAATGATTTTAGCGATTGGGCACTGGGTGCTAGAAACTGCATGCGCGACACTGGTTAAGTGGGGAGTGGAAGCTAACACCTCAGCATTGATTTTAGCTGTCAACGTTAGTGAACTTCAATTCCGTCTACCTGATTTTGTGGAGCAAGTATTTAATATGATAGAACATTTTGGAGCAAATCCAAAAAGGCTAAAACTAGAGCTTACTGAAAGCTTGTTTGTAGAGAATGTTGAAGACATCATCAAAAAAATGTATAAGTTAAAAGAAAGAGGTATCAGTTTTTCATTAGACGATTTTGGTACAGGCTATTCTTCTCTTTCTTATTTAAAACGTATGCCGCTTGATCAGCTCAAGATAGATCAGTCATTTGTGAGAGATATTATGCTTGATCCTAACGATGCGTCGATTGCAAAAACTATCATTTCTTTGGCGCAAAGCTTAGATTTAGAGGTGATAGCTGAGGGTGTAGAGACAGAAGAGCAAAGGCATTTTTTATATCAGAGTGGCTGTAATTTATTTCAAGGCTATTTGTTCAGCAAGCCATTACCATTAGAGCAATTTTATAATTTTCTAAAAAAAATTAAAACAACGCAATAAATTTTTTCAAATGCAATAGTTAAACTTTCCTTACGATTATCTTAAAAATGTGTTCATGAAAAGCGTTATTTTTTTTGTTTTGGAAACATAAAATGTTGATGCGCATATAAAAATTGACAAAATAAGTGCAATGTCTAACTAAATGCAAATTTTTATATTGTAATTCTTAAAGCTTCATTCTCCGCATCCTTAACATTCTACGAAAACAATTATTCAACATCTATTGAGAAAATTTTGCTAATGATTAGTTGTATAGCCATAATACAGCCAATTAGAAATTACGTCATCCAGTATTCGATCGTTTACTTTTCTACACACTCTGATAGCATAAAATTGTACGTTAATATGTTGAGCAGACTTAGGTCAGATAGCTTGTGGCTGCAAATGCTAAAACGCTTAGTCAATTTAGAGCTTGAGGTTAGAAGCTTCAGTCATGCCTAAAAGTAAAACAAGATGACTATTTTAGAACAATCAATTATTGTACTAAAGTTATATGTTGTAAATGGCTTTGGATTGAATATGCTATATCAAAGCAAAGTGTTTTAATTGGCGTAATATGTTAATAAATTGTTCTGATTGTAGTAAATTATAATTAGTTACAGAAAGAAAGATTTGTATCTTTAAAACACCTTATTAGCTAATGAGTCTGCGGATTATTGCTGTTGCAATTTATGCAGAATCTTAAATTTAAGTAATTATTGTACTTTGGGCGGGGTAATAAAATGGTGGTTGATGAAATTACAGAAACACAAATGGAATCTACAAAATTACTAGCTGAGTATTCCATACTAATAGTTGATGATCAATCTACGAGTCGCAGCATACTCTCTCATGTAGTTAAAAGTATCAATCCAAAAACTAAAGTGGTGGAAAAAAAGAACCCTAAACATGCACTAGACTGGGCAGCTGAAAATGTAGCTGATTTAGTATTTGTTGATTATGTCATGCCAGAAATGAACGGTGTTGATTTTGTAAGAGAGCTTAAAAAGCTGTCCAGTTATGAGTTTGTTCCAGTAATTATGATTACCATTAAAAAAGATGCTGAAACTCGTTATGCTGCACTTGATGCGGGGGTATCTGATTTTATTAATAAACCAGTGGATTTATATGAATGTACCGCTAGAAGCAAAAACTTGTTGATTATGCGGGAACAACACTTAGCACTTCAAAACAGAGGCAATTTATTAGAGAAATTAGTTAAATCTGCCACTTTAGAAATCAGTACTAGAGAAAAAGAAACCTTAATGCGTCTAGCACGTGCAGGTGAGTATAAGGATGCTGATACTGCGATGCATTTGAAGCGCATGTCACTTTATAGTAGGGCGCTTGCCGAAGCGATTGGTATGAATGAGACTTTGTCAGAAACTATCGAGCTTTCTGCACCTTTACATGACATTGGTAAAATTGGCATTCCAGACAGTATCCTGCTTAAAGAGGGCATGCTTGATGAAAATGAACTTCGCATCATGCGGAGACATCCATTAATCGGTTTTGAGATTTTGCAAGATAGCCCATCAAAATATCTGCAAATGGGTAGTGAAATAGCGCTTGCACATCATGAGCGTTACGATGGCGAAGGTTACCCCAAAGGTCTTAAAGGAAATGAAATCCCACTCGTTGCGCGGATAGTTGCCATTGCTGATGTTTTTGATGCATTAACTAGTGTAAGACCTTATAAAAAGGCTTGGTCTATTGATGAAGCTTATCAATACCTAAGCCAGGAAAGTGGTAAGCATTTTGACCCAGAATTAGTATCCGTCATGGTAGCAATACGCGGAAAAATTGAAAAAATTCTAAACAAGCATAAATATCCTGATAATGCTTAATTATGAAAGTAAGTAGTATTAGAAGTGCCGCTAAATTTAGGCAAACTGTATTGGTGATTGATGACCAGCCGACTGTTTTAGACATTCATGTGGCCGTTCTTAAATCTTTAAAAATGAATCTTAAAATTTACACAATGACAGATCCTATTGAAGCAATAAAATGGATGATTAACAAACAGGTGGACTTGATCATTACTGATTTTAGTATGCACAATATGAATGGTATGGAGTTTGTGCAAATAATTAAAAACTCTGGTGGTGATATGTTAATTCCTATAATAGTAGTCACCGTATTAAAGAATCAAAAGGTTCTCCATGAACTTCTATCCGCGGGTGTTTCAGCCTGTTTACAAAAACCTGTAGACGCTCAGGAGTTAGCTAGGACTTCTAGATTACTCTTAAATAAAAGTGACCGCCAATACAGCCAGAGTTTATTAGGATAAGTTTTTGAATATGCTTGAATCATTTAAAGATTGGTATCAAAAACAAATAAGTCATTGTGACCTGCTTGAAGTAGAGCAGGCCTTTATAAGACTTTGTGTTGGCCTAGCCATATTTGTTATGATTTTATATAGCTATCTTGTTAACTCATTGACTCAACAAGATTTAATAGCATTTAAAATCAATTTAGGCTTTGAACTCTTTTCTTTCATCATTTACTTATCAATTTTAAATGGTAAGAAGAATTCTGTAGTTCGAAAATTGGCTGGCGCATGGCTGGATATTGGTACAGTATCAATTTTTATGTCATTGACGGGTGATATCGGCGTTATGTTAGTCGGTGTTTACTTATGGGTTATATTCGGAAATGGGTTTAGGTTTGGTAAAAAGTATTTATTTCATGCACAAGTATTAAGTATTGCTGGTTTTGCTGTTGCTACTCAATTAAGCCCATATTGGGAAAATCAGCAAACTATTGCTGGCAGTTTATTAATCATGTTAGTTGTCTTACCAATTTATGTGTCACAGTTAATTAACAGAATGCATGAGGCACGCAAAAAAGCTGAAGAAGCTAGCATTGCCAAAACCAGCTTTGTAGCGAATATGAGTCATGAAATTCGAACCCCCTTAAATGGGATTATTGGGATCAGCACGATATTTAAAACTACCCCCTTAAATGCCGATCAACAAGACCTAATCAAGACTCTTGAAAGCTCTTCTAGGCTATTACTATCATTGCTAAATAATGTACTAGATTTTACTAAGATTGAAGAAAAAAAATTAATTGTAGAAAATATCTTATTCTCTGTCAGCGATGCACTAAATGACACAATTGAAATATTTCGCTCACAAGCAACAAGCAGAGGCTTAAATCTTGGTAGTAGTTTATCACCCCAATTAGATTCACTTAAAGGCGATCCTTTTGTATTACGTCAGGTCCTGGCAAACTTAATGGGGAATGCAGTTAAGTTTACCGAATCGGGAAGTGTCACGCTCTCCGCAACAATTATTAGCAGTCAAACAACTCAAACCGTTGTGCGTTTTGAAGTATCAGATACAGGCGTAGGTATTCCAACCAGGCAACAGAGCAAAATATTTGAAAGCTTTACACAAGCCGATACATCAACAACCAGACGTTATGGTGGCAGTGGTTTAGGCCTGACTATTGCTAAACATATGGTGGAGGTAATGGGCGGTAAGCTGAGCTTCCAAAGTACAGAAAACATAGGTAGCCGCTTTTGGTTCGATTTAACTTTAGATAAAGAAATTCCAGTCGACGTACAAGTTCAGCCTTCAAGTAGTCAAGTGCCGGCGATTGCTATTGTCGAACCGATTAATAGGGCACTCAAAACTGTCCCAAGAAAAGCCCTGAGCATTTTAGTGTGCGAAGATGATAGTACCAATCAGAAAATACTGATGCGGCTGCTTACTTTGCCAGGCCATCATGTTGAGCTTGTTACTAGTGGTGAAGAGCTATTGGATGCTCTAGATATTAAGACATATGATTTAGTGATTACGGATCGTAATATGGCCGGTATGTCAGGTACGGATGCTTTAAAACTGTATCGTTTTTCACATGCTCATGATAAAAATACGCGATTTATTCTGTTTACAGCAGATGCAACACTTATGGCGAGACAAGAAGCTAGCGAAGCTGGGTTTGATGCCTTTTTAACTAAGCCTGTTGACACAGCTACAATGTTTAAGACTATTGAGAGCATTCTCAATCTAGCACCCAATTCAGCGTCTCAGTGGATGAACAGTGCACTGAATAATTCACAACAGCACAGTCAAATATTGCCTGATACAAACAAAAATGATGTATTGGATATTAAAGTATTGCAAGAGTTACAAAAAATCAGCGTAGGTGACACTGTGTTCCTGGAAAGATTACTGCGTAACTATCTAAGCGATTCAGAAAAACTAATAGTTAATATTGAAAATGCAATTAAAGAAAAGCATTTTAGCGAGTTACAAGATCTCTGCCATGCTTTAAAAGGAAACAGTCTAAGTATTGGTGCACAGCGCATCACCAATATTACTGAAGCACTTGCTAAAGTTAATGCTTCAGATTCAAATAAAAGTAATACGCTTATGCTGGCTAGCCTAAACACTAGTTTTTCTGAGCTTACAGTAGCAATAAATGATTACATCAGGCAGCCTCAATTAATATCCAGTAAATCTTAGAATTAAATTAATCCTGAGTTCTGTTAACACAGATTGCCAGAATTTAGCACCTTCGTTCTACGCAATCCAAAGTCTCAGCAGTTCTTTCTTACCCTGTATATTAATAACAATGGCTAGGTAAATGGCCCAAGCTCAGCTAGTGCGAGCATCACGTAATTTTGACTTAGATACAATTAAGAAACACGACACGATAAACCGCTTCCAGAGGACGGTGTTGCCATTGCATCACTTCTTCCAAGACAGCATCTGTCGCCGCTGAAATCAGCGGGAAGTTATTATAGCACCCAATATTTCCGTGAGATGGGCTTGAATCTCACGAACTCTCATGCCACACGAACACAGCGTAATAATCTAATCATCACACTCAATCCAGTGGGCATGATGCTTTGGATTGCATTGAGTCTCAAAGCAACCTTCGCAGTCGTGTGAAATATTGAAAGTCAGTGCGCCAAACTCGCCCCTTAGGGTCTTTTGACTTTTACCATTGTGCGTGTTGCGATTGATAATGCTGCCGGCTTCATTTTTTAACCCATTTCTTAAAATAGCAGTTTCCTGCAAAATGACGATTTGTGTATTACGGCTATCGTGACCGATCAAAACGGTCTATCTTGACCAGTTGCGCATGAAATAATATTACGCGTCTAAATTGTATACTTGCGGTCACGAT
>JAYVTW010000006.1:0-4230 GCA_043788445.1 Methylophilaceae bacterium | reverse complement strand
ACTATCGGTCAATGTCGCTGTGGTGACACTGCTGGCATCAGCAGCCGAGACAGTAGAGATGTTGCACACACTCAGGCTGATTAAAATAGCGCACAAGTACGCACCCACTAAACTAAATGATTGTTTCAAAATTGATTTTTTCCTTTATTTGCATTGTAAATAGTTGTTCTTCATATTAGCAACTATAGGGAATTAAGCTCAATAATATATGGTTAAATAACATTTTATTATCCATTTTTAGAAAAATTAGTGCCATATATAATTTGAACAAATCTTAGATAATCATGCTTTGGATTAGCAGATTTTCATGCTTTACATTACCAGATTGGTGAAATATTTCTTCCCATACCGATCCAGTTGCAATAGTAAAGCGATGCAAAATGATACTGACCTGTGCTCCTAAAACTAGAGTGCTTAGCAAAAAAAATTAGCAAAAGGGGCAAGAAATTAAGCCAAAGCAACCAAAAGTACAATGCACCATACCATTAAGACAAGAAGCAATACTCTTAGTCAAATTAGATTAATTGGCAGGTTGGGTAGTAGCAATACTCAGTATGCTACACCAAACATTTGAAAACTAAGTTTCGCGTTGACGCAGCTGGCTATTTGACTAGCGCAGGTAACAATTCATCACACCTGAATATAGGTTGGTAAGTACTTTTGAAACTATTGTTATAATTAACTTTGCTGAAATGATAAATAAAATTAAATGCAAAAGTGTCTTCCTACAAATTATGACGTAACCATACGTTTCAGTTAATTATTTTTTAGTTATTTAAGATTATGAATTTTATAAAAGCCCCTAAGATAACCTTGATCACAGGAAGCGCCCCTGATGCTGTTCATTCCAAAGAATGGGACAAGCAGTTTTTTGATAATATTGTAGTGATTAATAATGCATGGCAGTTGCGGGATGATTGGGATTACCTGGTTCATCCTGAGGACTTCCCTCTAGAGAACAGACCCAAGAATATTAGAAAAAATCAGCGTATTATTACTGCAGATGAGTATGTACCTGTACAAAATAGCTTTGGGGGCTTTGTTTATGCAGGAGGAACTATGTCACTCACCACTGCGTATTGGGTATTGGGAACATTAAAGCCAAATATTATTGCTTTCAGCGGTTGTGATATGGTGTATCCATCTGATGGTAAAGCTACGCATTTCTACGGGTTCGGGAAGCCAGACCCATTACGAAATGATGTGACGTTAAATTCACTTGAAGCAAAGTCCTCTCGTTTTTTTTACACAGCGTTGAAAGCTAACTGCTTATGTTTAAATCTTAGTAATAACTTAGAGTCAAGATTAACTTTTCCACGCGTTCAAATTGATGAGTTGCAGATAATGACTTATAAATTATTTGAAGAAAAATTCGCATTGTTGAAGGCTAATGTAAACGAAGATTCAATTAATGCCGTGCTGCAGCGCGAGAGAGATTTGGGTTATTACAT
The DNA here is from genome assembly GCA_043788445.1 of Methylophilaceae bacterium. Taxonomy (GTDB): domain Bacteria; phylum Pseudomonadota; class Gammaproteobacteria; order Burkholderiales; family Methylophilaceae; genus JACMMS01. Next base: position 2,779 of record JAYVTW010000006.1, on the reverse strand, counting down.
TGAGTCAGGTCGGTATTGGGAGCATTTGGATGGTATTTGCCCCATTAAATTAAAGGATATAGATAGGTTTTGGTTGGCAATTTAATCGCCTAATAAACTTTAACATTTGCTTAGAGTTTTGTTTTGAAATCTACAGACAGTAATAAAGCATTGATTTTGCACAGTAATTCTATAACTCATTAATATCATTAGACTTAGTTAAAGATTGCTAATAAAGCTGAAGAATTTGACTGGTAGATAATCTTCACATAGCAACAAACAAACTGTTGAACTTAAATTAATCGAAACTTAAGATATTATTATGTGGACAACACCAGCAGCTAATGCAATGCATTTTGGCTTTTAAGTAACAATGTACGTAATGAACAAGTAATCAATTTTTTCGAAAAAAACTACCAAGCTCTTGCTATGTTTTTTTATCTTTTCACTAAATTATTAAATATAAAATGAGATTTTATTTAAATATCTCGTTGAGAATAACAAATCATAAGTGCACTGTAGTTAACATATAACTTGTTAATTTCAGGGTAATAGCTGCATGACAGCCACGCACCTTACCCACTGCTAGCATCAAAGTCCACGCTTCTTTGAACTTTACTAATGAGTCCATGAATAAAGACAAAATAGTGAGTCAAGAGTGGATAAAACTAAGCATTATTGTTTTTCTTTATGATTGACAATCAATTTCACGTATATTGACTTGTATATAAATTAATTTTTAATAGAGTGCTTGTAATGCCAAATATACAGAAAGTTGATTTGTAGATGATGCGTTCTTAAGTCCTTTACCTACCGAAAATAAGATATTTTTGTCATGCATTAGATTAAAGCTTCCGCCAAGATTAAATCCTGATGAATCTATTCCATCTACAGTATTTGAGGATTCGTGAAAAACTTCTCCTCCAAACTGAAGTTTTGGTGAAATTTCATATAAAGTAGTTATTGCAAGAAATAGGGTATTTTTGTTATCCGTTCCTGAGTTAATCCGATAGCCCATACCGCCATAAACAGTCCACTTTTCACTTTTAGCCTGAAGCCAAAGCGGTAAAAAACTCTGAACTTTATTTCTACTTGGTCCAAGTTTAGTATCCCCAGTTGGAAGTTGTAACATAGGGTAGATTCCAATCATAAACGAAAAATCTTCGTGTTGAATGTTCATGAGCCGATATTTAATACCTACTTCTGTGTCATCAATTCCAAAGTGAGTGTCTGACGTTGTTCTCTCAAAGGAGTAACGTGGCTGTATATGGAGTTGTATATTAGGAGCAGCGCCATAATTGATGTCAATGTTAGGTATTGCTGCTGAAGCCTCACCTTGTCGCCATGATTTAGACACCGCGTAATTGATTTCCCAGTGTTGGGGTTCTAATGGTTCAGGATCATCGGTTATAAAGGGAGGACCCGCCCAAGCCAATTGAGTAGTAGCTAAGGTGCTAACAACTGACACAAGTAATATTGTTAATATTCGCATAAAGAGTTTCAATTGCCGCCAAGCATACAAGGGTATTTCATCATATTGCTCAACGAACATGATTTGAATATGGTTTATAAATGCCTCGTGCTTTGTCCAGCGCGCTGACGTGAAATAGAATACATGCAATTATAATTAAAACAAGCGCTGCAGAGGCGGAGTAGCGGCTTAAGTTAAGACCTCCCTTGGCAATAGGCTTATCAAGAAAGTCACCTACCACCGCGCCAAGCAGAAGTGTCAGTATAAACGCGGCCCAGAAAAGTAGCGTTATAGATATTTTTTCCAAAAATATGCTGCAAACACACCTAACAATAGCCCACTAAAAATAATTGCGCCACCGCCATAACCTAGCCCCGCTGAATCAGCTGACCAATCGCCTAGAGCATTATTCAATGTTTTGGAAAACTAAATAGTGATCCAGTAAAATATTTCTACCTTAGGAGAATTTATCCAATCATTGGAAACAGAGCCTAGTTTTTTATACCACATAGCTAATGATCTTAATAAAAGAGTGACAATACATAAAGCCCCTATATAGCTAATACTAACCGAACAATCTGCATAACCGGTAAGCGTTGTGCCGACTGTTGTAGTTCCGAAAATAGTTATTCAGTAAAGTAATGGACGAAACTTTTTTGCTTTAATTTTGGAAACCACAACAAACAGAAATATAGCTGCAAAAATTACTATGCCAACAAGATAACTTAGACCCATTAACATAGATACTGCGTCACCACCCGTTTGGACTAGTGTGGTTACAAGAATTTTGATGATTCAAAACATCAAAGTTATTTCTAGCGCTTTGCTAAAGGCTTGCACAACTATTTTTTTGATAAGACTTACATTTTTACTCATATTTTTTATCTAAAATCATTTAACAATTGGTCTGATGCTGGAAAATCCACCATCTATGGACCATACTTGTCCTGTTACTCTTTTAGCCGGTTCTGACAGCAACCAGGTTATTAAATCAGCGACATCTTCAGGATTACCAATACCTTTAATTGGATATTGCTTTGCAGCCATTTCACGCGTTAAATCACTGCTTAAAATTTTGGCAGCTGCTTCGGTCTCTAAAATACCAGGAGCTACTGCATTTATGCGAATATCTGCATTCGCATAAGTTGCAGACGCACTTCTAACTAGCGCCTCTAAGCCACCTTTTGCCGCTGCTATAGCTTCATGATTTGGTGTACCAATTCTTGCAGCTGCTGACGAAATAAGTACTGCAGAGCCAGCTAAAGATGAATTTTTTAAACAATTGATAAATGCTGCTAAGGTGTAAAAAGCGCTAAATAAATTAGTGGT
>JAYVTW010000005.1:0-5117 GCA_043788445.1 Methylophilaceae bacterium | reverse complement strand
TTAACTTGGCAAGTATTACTAAATAGCGGAAAATGAACCAAACTATTACTCACTTGCCATAAGTTAGCTAGTTAGTTTACATTATTAATGTTCTGATTGAAGGAAATGGTTTACATGCGTTCAAAATTTGAAAAAATTGGCTTAATTACCTTGGGTGCAATATTAGGGGTATTAATTAGCCTCAATTTTTCTGCTTTTGCTGAAAAAGCGCTTACCCCAGATTTACCCTTAGATGACTTACGTACTTTCGCTGAAGTTTTTGGCAAAATTAAAAGCGATTATGTTGAACCTGTTGAAGATAAAAAACTTATTAATGAAGCTCTAAATGGTATGCTGTCTGGTTTAGACCCCCATTCTAGCTATTTAGATGCCGATGGTTTTAAAGACCTAACTTCTGCCACACAAGGCGAGTTTGGTGGTTTAGGTATTGATGTAGGTATGGAAGATGGTCTCGTGAAAGTTATTGCACCTATCGAAGATACACCGGCCTTTAAAGCTGGTATTAAAGCAGGTGATTTAATCAGTAAAATCGATGAAACACCTTTGCGCGGCCTTTCACTAAACGATGCAGTAAAACGTATGCGTGGTAAACCAAATACATCCATCGTACTCACGATATTGCGTAAGGGCGTAGCTAAACCACTGGTGTTTAACTTAATCCGAGCAAATATTAAAACACAAAGTGTTAAATCTAAATTGGTAGAGCCGAACTACGCTTATGTACGAGTAACGCAATTCCAAGAGCATAGTGGTGAAGATTTAGCTAAAGCACTTAAAACGATGCACGAAAATAATAAAGCACCGCTTAAGGGCATTATTCTCGATTTACGTAATAACCCAGGTGGTCTTGTAAATGCAGCCGTAGGTGTTGCAGGCGCTTTTCTGCCTAAAAATGACTTAGTGGTTTACACCGAAGGTCGTGCAGCTGATGCAAAAATGCATTTGACTGTTAACCCGGAGAACTATTTACGCGGTAGTGAAGATTATCTAAAGGATTTACCCGCAGATTTAAAAACAACGCCTATGGCGGTACTGATTAACAATGGTTCAGCTTCAGCATCTGAGATTGTGGCAGGTGCTTTACAAGATCACAAACGCGCAGTCATTATCGGCACTCAGAGTTTTGGTAAAGGTTCAGTACAAACCATTCTACCCATGAATAATGGCGCGGCCATTAAACTAACTACTGCACGTTACTTCACGCCAAATGGTCGTTCAATTCAAGCCAAAGGTATCGTACCAGATATTATTGTAGAAGACGGTAGCGATCAGTCTGGGAATATCCGCGAAGCTGATTTAACACATCATTTATCTAACCCCAAAGATACGGAAGAGCCTTCAGCGAAACCAATTGCAGGTGCAAAATCACAAGAATATAAACAAGAGGCAAAAACCTCTGCAATTACAGCACGAACATTGGGCCCTATTGAACCGGCAACCAAGACCGACATGCAATATATGCAAGCGCTAAATTTACTTAAAGGTATGGAAATACTGAGCACCAAACAAAAGGTTGATGTTAAGTAACTCATTGTAAAATATGAGGTTCCGCCTCGTTCAATTGAGTTGGAACATTATCACTTTTAATATTATTTTTTGTACGCTGTTCTTATGACATTATCAGTTCAACAACTCATTTCAGAGGCAGATCGATGCGTTGCGTGTGGCTTATGTTTGCCACATTGCCCAACTTATCGTAAAACTGGTTCTGAGGGTGACTCTCCACGCGGACGCATTCAGCTTATGAGTGCAGTAGCCAAAGATATTTTGCCAGCTAACGGGCGTTTTCAGCAGCATATCGACCTATGTTTAAGTTGTCGTGCGTGTGAGTCAGCTTGTCCTAATGGCGTAAGTTATGGTGCATTAATTGATACAACACGAGCAACTATTGCGCGCCAACCCAATTTAGTGGCTAAACTAGCCAACCATTTGATTAGTCATCGTCAGCGAATGAAGTTAGCCGCCAGGCTGTTGCGTGTTTTGCAAAACACAGGCTTTCTCAATATCATAGGTAAATTAATACCTGCTTTAGGTAAGTCACTCACATTGACGCCCAGCATTCCAAAACAGCAAACTTGGCAAGTACTTTATCCAACGACCCATGCTGTCAAGAACGGCGAGGTGAGCTTGTTTTTAGGGTGTGCCACTGATGCCTTAGATACAGATACACTTCGTGCCACAGTATTTACACTTAATACATTGGGCTACGATGTACACATCCCCGAGGCACAGACTTGCTGTGGCGGCATTGCGCGCCAGCAGGGTAATACTGAAGAGTCAATCAAGCTAATTGCCCAAAACCAACAGGCATTTACATCACTTAATGCAATGCCATTACTGACCATTGCAAGTGGATGCGGCACAGGTCTCAGAGACTACTTACAAAACAACTCAAGTATTAAAGTACAAGATATAAGTGCATTCTTAGTGGATTGTAACTGGCAAAACATTGAACTACAGACCTTGCCAGATGAAATTTATGTGCAAGATCCCTGCACTTTAAGAAATGTGCAAAAAACATCAGATGCGGTCTATCAACTTTTAGAAAAAATACCCCAGTTAAAAGTTAAAAAGCTCTCTGGTAATAGTCAATGCTGTGGTGGTGCAGGTGCATATATGCTCACGCAAGAAACTATGGCAAATCGCTTACTTGATGACAAACTAAATGCAATTTCTGCTGCCCACGTGACATGGCTGGCAACTTCTAATATAAGTTGTTCCCTGCATATCGCAGCAGGTTTACAGGCACAAAATAAAACCGTGAGAATCGAACATCCCGTTATGATTATCGCAAAACAATTAGGTTTTACTGGTAATATGAATTAAAGGAAATGACTGCGATGTTAGATCGTTTAATTATTGAATTTGATAAAAGCTTGCGAACATTATTAAGTCAACCGCATGCGACTCGTACTCGCCCTGATTTAGTATTGGCCGACACGCAACTAGATGAAGTCGAAAAGCGCCATGCAGCATCCTTGATGCGGGTTAATCACTGCGGTGAGATATGCGCGCAAGCTTTATATAGCGGCCAAGCACTCACCTCACGCAACCCAACAACGACTGCAGCTTTACGTGCAGCGGCTATTGAAGAAACTGATCATTTAGCATGGTGTGAAAGCCGCATACAAGAACTTGGTGGACGAAAAAGTCTGTTGAACCCACTTTGGTATTTAGGCTCATTTAGTATGGGCATTGTCGCTGGAACATTAGGCGAAAAATGGAATTTAGGCTTTTTAGCTGAAACTGAAAAACAAGTAGCGCAGCACTTAGATGGACATTTAGCTGCATTACCTGCCAATGATCAAAAAACACGCGCGATTATTAAACAAATGCACATTGATGAAACTGCCCATGCGGATATGGCTTTTAACCACGGCGCTGCAGACTTACCGACATCCGCTAAAGTCCTAATGCAATTAGCATCAAAAGTGATGATAAGTACTTCATACTACTTATAACCGCTTAATTTTAACTACTTAATCGAGGCAACAGCATGCAAAAATTCAGTGACGTATTATTAGGCCTCGACAACGCTAATGATGTACAGCGCATCGAACTTTTTCACTCTGACGGTAGCAGTGCTGGCGTTATTGAAAATAAACCAGGCAGCCAAGGCTCAATCAAGGTCTACAACCATCTCTATAAAATGTTTGGCGATATCACTTTAGATGCCGCTGTAGAGGGCTTAGCACTGTATGCAGAGCATACAGAAGATGCTGAAAACTGCCCTGGAAAACACCCTAATGTCGATAGACTGCTAAATGTATTAGAAGATGAACAGCCTTTGAAAATGAAAGTTATTAGTAATTAATAAAGAGTGCAAGCACTCCTAATTTACACGCTCGGCTATAAATACTTACTAAGTTAGAATATTTGCCTGATGAAAAAATCTACAAGTCGTACCAGCAACATCTAGTGTTTCTAAGTGAATATTGGTTCTAGCTCTGACTTCCATCTCCATAAGTGCATTTTCGCCACCAACTTCTGTTTTAATCCAACCAAGATGTGCCGAATTTACTTTGACATTAGCCTCTTTAGTTCAATGGCTAGGTGGATTTTATAAGCGTTAAGCGCTATTTTTGAAGAATTTTAGGCAAATGCCTTGGCTGCTTGGACTTTTGAGTTTGGTTGCCGTGCAAAGTGAGTGATCATAGTATGCTAGAAAGCTTAAAATGCGCCCAGCTAAAGCTTTTTTTATTTGCAATAGCTTTTTTGTAAACTCAATCACTGCAATAAGGTCGATATGGAAGGTTTTTTGTAATACATGTCTAGCCACTGAGCTACTATTGTTGCCCACCATTTACTATGCAAGCATACCTGCATTATTTAATAAAATATCTAACTCGCCATAATGTGTATCAGCTGATTTTGCATGATTTGCATCGTAGCCAATTGCAACAGCGTCAATACCCAGTGCCCGCAACCGACTTAGTGCATCTCTAAAACTTGGGCTAAATCACGTTCGCCAAGATCGACTTTAATACTTAATTAATTAAACCTGTTGCTTTTCAATCAAGCACTAAGATTTTCTCACTAATAAAAGCTATTTTATCTGACATCCGCCGGACGTTTGATCATAAGGTTGCGCTAAAAAAAGCACTATAATTGTTTTGGCATTGTGTCTATGAAAGTACTTCTATGGCAGAGCTTTCAAACTCACTAGGCGTGTACAAGTTTTGTATTTACGCGGCCTTTGGTAATATAAGAAGGTATTTTTCTCAAAGCGTTAAGTATATACACTGCAGGATCAATGAAATACCTCACTTAAACTGCTATAGCAGTTATAAGTGGAGTTTTGTGGTTCAACATCCCTAAAGTAGAAATTAATTATCAACAGAAAAAACTTTGAAGAGAAATTAAAAAAAATCGTCACGAATTGCCAAGAACTCAATCGGAATTAGGATAAATATTTATGTAGTGAGCTTGGCGAGATATATCAAAACCATACTTCAAGGGTTTTCGGTGCAGGTCATTAGTGATAGAACAAGGGGTGAGTTAATACATGTTATTGAAGTTTCATTAAAGTATTGGGCGGCTCTTACGCATTGAGCCAGACTTGAACACGTTTTACTGGTTGTGTTTTGCGATGGGCGGATGGTAAATCAGCTCTAACA
>JAYVTW010000004.1:0-12080 GCA_043788445.1 Methylophilaceae bacterium | reverse complement strand
GGTCTAACTGTGCGTCTGGCAGAAAAAGACCGCATGAATCTCGATACGATACGCCGAATAAAAGTGGCCTACACAGCGGCTGGAGGAGCAACTGCGTATATTCCGCTGAGTGAACTCGCTTCTATCACGATCGATACTGGTGCTTCATATATTTTCCATGAGCGCAATCAGCGGTTTATCCCGGTCAAATTCAGTATACGCGGTCGTGATCTAGGCAGTACGGTGGCTGAGGCGCAGGCACGCATCGCTGAAAAAGTCTTGCTTCCTACCGGTTACAGCATAAATTGGGCTGGCGAATTCGAGGAAATGCAGCAAGCGAAAAAACGCCTGACGATCGTGCTGCCTATCGCAATTTTTACCATCCTGATTTTATTGTACACCTTGTTCAATTCGCTGCGCGACAGCTTGCTGACTCTCGCTGCGATTCCTTTCTCGATCGCTGGCGGCATCATTGCTCTGTATTTGTCGGGCTTGCATCTGAGCGTGTCGGCAGCGATTGGTTTCGTCTCTTTATTCGGGGTGTCGGTGATGAATGGAATTCTAGTGATCACATATTTTAATCATCTGATCGTGGAAGGCAAGGCGCCACTGGAAGCAATGCGCGAAGCGGCCGAGCAAAGGATGCGACCGATGTTGATGACTGCATTTTCCGCTTGCATAGGATTGCTGCCGGCTGCGATTTCAACTGGCATTGGCAGCCAGGTGCAGCGTCCGTTGGCGGTGGTGGTGGTCGGTGGCATGCTGCTCGGCCCCATCATGTTGCTGGTCGTAGCACCAGCATTGCAAGTGATGGTGATGGGGTGGACGCGCAAAGAATCTGAAATGACTTTCGGTCTAAAAGAAAAGGTAGGTAAATAAGATGAGATTTTCTTTTTCAAACAAACAGAGTTTGACAACCCAAACAATCCCGCAAATCCTTGCCATCATGCTGGGCAGCATGCTAATCAGCGGTTGCGCGGTCGGCCCCGATTTTCATCCGGCCAACGCGCCTAATTTGAGTAAGTATATTAGGAAAGATTTTAAACAGACCAGCTCCGCGCCAGTTGCCAGTGGTGCGGCGCAGCAGCTGGTTCGCGGTATGGACGTCAGCGCACAATGGTGGCATGCGTTCGGCTCGCCGCAAATCAATCAATTGGTCGATGCTGCATTCAAACATAATCCCAGCGTAGAGAGTGCGCAAGCTGCCTTGCGTCAGGCGAGGGAAAGTTCGAATGCGCAGCGCGGTTCGTATTTTCCGACTGTGCAGGCCAGCTATTCTCCGAGTCGTCAGCGCAATGCGGTCGGCACTATTTCGCCAACCCTGACTTCGGGCGATCCAGTGTACACTTTGCACACTGCGCAACTCAGTATCAGCTATGTGCCGGATGTGTTCGGCTTGAACAGACGCACCATGGAATCGCTGGTTGCTCAGGAAGAATCGCAGCATTTCCAGCTTGAGGCGACCTATCTCACGCTCGCAACGAATGTGGTCAACAATGCGATCCAACTCGCGCTCCTTGAAGCGCAAATCGGTGCGAACGAAGATATTATCAGCACCGCAGAAAAAACGCTGGATTTACTGCACGGTCAGGCGCAATTAGGGTTTTCCTCGGGGCTCGATGTTGCCGCCCAGGAGAGTGCGCTTGCACAAACCAGACTTGCATTGCCGCCTTTACGGAAGCAATATGAACAGACTCAGGATATACTGGCAGTGTTGACTGGCGAGTTTCCAGAACAAAGCCCAGCAGTGAATATTACGCTCGACAACCTGACATTGCCGCAGGAATTGCCGCTGAGCCTGCCGTCGGCGCTGGTTGCGCAAAGACCGGATGTGCGGGCATCGGAGGCGCTGGTGCATGCGGCCAGCGCTCAGGTTGGTATCGCGATTGCAAACCGCTTGCCGCAGTTCTCTTTGTCAGTGAATTACGGTGGTACTTCAACCGCGTTGAGTCATATGTTTTCAGCAGGAAATCGCTTTTGGGGATTGGCTGGCGGTATGACTCAGGCCGTATTCGATTTTGGTACGCTCAAACATAAGCAGGGCGCAGCGGAAGCATTACTTGATCAAGCCAGTGCGCAGTATCGTAGCGTGGTACTGACGGCGTTTCAAAACGTCGCAGATACCTTATATGCGCTGGATGCTGATGCACAGGCTTTAAAAGAAGCGGCAGATGCAGAAGCCGCAGCGAAAAAGACGGTTGACCTGACGCGCAAGCAGTTCGAAATCGGTGCAGTGAATATTATGCCTTTGCTCGCCGCGAAGCAGACTTACCAGCAAACGAAGATCGTACGCTTGCAGAATCAAGCGGCGCGCTATATCGATACTACAGCTTTGTTCCAAGCGCTTGGCGGTGGTTGGTGGAACCGAAAAAACTGATATTGGATAATTATTGATATTCGCTAACAAAAAAATGCTAAGAAATCGTAGCGTAAGCATGGAGTCCATAATGGATGGACAAGAGTAGATAATGTTGCAAGAGTCGAGTTAATATTAGTTTTTAATGAAGTAATCACTCTTATCTTTTTTGGTACCTCTTACTATAGCTTTACCTGACGAAGCCTGTGAACAAATGGTGAAAGTTTTAAATTCGGTTGTATGTCTTGTACCTCTTATTAACTATACTCCAGTTCGGTTTCGACATTATTGAATGTCTACTGAGTTCCGGGAAATCCACTACATCAAATTAAGCTCCATTTTCATAAAAATACTCAAAGTGGATACTCCTTTTTCGTTTAGCCTATGGATTTCGATTTCATGAAACCTACTCATTACTTACTCCTTCCAGATATTTATTAAATCGATACTTGCCTACCAATATCTACAATTTGCTCGGATGGTACTCGCAGGTAGTCCGTCACGTGCATAGAATTACGCAGCATGAAACTAAATGCTTTTTCAATCCAGCGTGGCAAGCCTTGACCATCTTCGCGAGATGCTATTTTGTCAAAGCCAACGAAATAAGTAAGTTCTGATGGGTTGATTGGGCAGTTAGCATTGGCGACCTGTGTCATTAACGCAGGCATGTCAGGCCTTTCCATAAAGCCATAACTAGCATTTACTGACCAAAAATTTGGCGCCACTTCCAAGATGCTGAAACGATTTTGTGCATTAATCCAAGGAGTTGATGCAGTTTCTAAATTAACTGCAATTATTTTTTCATGTAAGGCATGACTGTGTTTTACGTACCAGAGTACAACAGGCGGGGTAACTAATTTTGCACGCGTCAGAAAAACTGCAGTCCCTGGTACTCGAATAATTTTGTCTTGAGTAAGGCTTGCCATAAACTCAGCAATTGGCACGGGGTTTTCAAGTAAACGTTTGCCAACGGCATCAGTGCCCTTGTGCCAAATATACATAACAGTGTAAACCATTAGGGCTAAAATCAAGGGGACGTATCCGCCATCAAATAATTTTGTAAGGTTGGAAAGAAAAAATGCACTATCCACTATAAGGAATAATCCCGCTACAAAACAACTTAACTTAAGACTCCAGCCCCAAATCTCTCGCATGGCAATGAAAAGCAATGCTGTAGTCATTAACATTGTTGCCGAAACTGCAATGCCATAAGCTCCTGCAAGATAATCAGATTTCTTGAACGCAAGTGCTAGACCAATAGTTACTAGCATCAGCGTCCAATTAACTGCGCCTACATAAATCTGGCCATAACCTTTTTCTGAGGTTTGGGAGATTTTAAAACGCGGCATCCAGCCAAGCTGAATGGCTTGTCTTGTCATAGAGAAAGCGCCAGTGATTATGGACTGACTGGCGATAATAGTGGCTATTGTTGATAAAACAATGAGAGGTAAAATTAGGGTTGTCGGGCATAACCTGTAGAAGATATTTCCATCGGTTGGCATGCCTGCTAATACTATTGCCGCCTGACCAGCATAATTCAACAGTAAACTTGGAAATACCAGCCAATACCAGGCACGTCTTATTGGAGTAGCGCCAAAGTGCCCCATATCTGCATATAATGCTTCCGCACCCGTGACGCATAGAAAGACACCACCCAACACAAGAAATCCTTTACCGCCACTGTGAGTTAAATAATTTAAACCGTATAAAGGATTTATTGCCCAGAGTACAGACGGATGTTGTGCTATACCCCTTACTCCAAGAAGCGCTAAAACGATAAACCAGATTACCATGATTGGCCCAAACGCGCTTCCAATTTTGGCGGTGCCTAGTGGTTGAATTGCGAATAGCGCCAAAAGGATTATGACTGAGATAGGTAGCACGTATGGTTGCAGAGTTGGCGCAACAAGGTTTAGTCCTTCTAATGCGGAGAGCACAGATATAGCAGGTGTAATTGCACCGTCTCCGTAAATTAAGGCGGCTCCAAAAAGACCGAGCGCTACAATAATTGGCCTTTGATGTTGCTTGACACCGAGCAATGCCATTAGGGCTAAAATACCGCCTTCTCCATCATTATCAATACGCATGGCAAAGTTTGCATATTTGATAGTAGTTATGATGATTAATGTCCAAGCCAATAAGGAAACAATACCCAGAATCATGTCGGGACTGTGGTTGCTTGTAATATCAAGAATAGTTTTGAAGGTATAAAGCGGGCTAGTACCAATGTCGCCAAATACCACCCCTAAGGCTGCAATACCGGTAGAAATCGATACTGGCATTTTTAAATGGTTTGTTATGTTTTGTGTAAACAAGATAATCTCTTAATAATGAAAAATCAATCAAAGAACGCAAAGAAAGAGTGTTTTGTATAAAACACAATAGACTAAGAACAAACATTATGAATTATGCATTGATTTGATTCCAGTTGCTTTGTTATATGAATCCTATTACAAGGAATGTAAGGCAAATGCCATAAAGTATCAGGCTTCCAAAATATAATTACCGGCGTTTTGTTAAGATAGTCAGCGCGCACAGTGCAATAGCCACTTGAAAAAACGTTACATAGATGAGCCTCAATTCAATCAACAAAAAAGCTTATCATTTAGACTTAATGTACACACTTTTATAATGTCAGCTATCGCTATTATATTGTCAATAACCACATTAGTAATTTTTTAAGCAAGTAAATTAGATCATAACTGATGAATTGCCAGTCTACTAAATCGGAACTAACTCAAACTGGGAACATTCCAAAAATGTAACGTATAAGTAAGCTTGCTGTTAGATGCGGCACTTGCAATTTACAACATCCCAATAACGCATTCACTTCCCTGTTCAAGGTAACTTAATTCCCTGATAGTCATCTATTAATTCCCTGTGATTTTATTTAAGTGAATTAACATAATGCTTTGTAAGTGGCGTACTCACTGGGATAAAGTATAATTGACTGATTTATTTTGCAGTTTAAATTCTCATATTCGCTGTTAATTTCTCTGTTAGCAGGGTATTTATATGAAAAAGCTTAGCTCATGACTTACTGCACCGTCAATAAGTAATTGATTTATATGTATATTATAATAAATCATGACAAGTCCCGCACTGTGCGGGGCTTCAGCTATAGTCGTTTTTCTTAATTCTCTATATCAATCAAATTCTGAGATTGTTTGCTTCAATATGACAGTTTTTCTCAAACTGAAATAAAGTAGTCAGTTTGTACCTAACTCATAATATTTAGGCCAATAAAAAAGCGCTCGTTTCGGGGCGCTTTTAGTTTGGGTTTTGGTTTTCAATTATTTTAGCTAAACCCCAGCATCGTCCTTTGTTCATGCCATTTTATTGGCAGACGTAAACTGTACATGAGCTTGTCTGAAGTCAGTGAAGGGAGGGTGTTTACCATCCAGAATATTACAAACAATATCAGGTATGCTAATTTCAGTGCAAAAATGCACCATATCATGTTGAATAAAAATAAGTAGTTTCATAATTTAATGCCTATTAGATGGATCAATCAGAAATGCACCCACCATTTGGTCAGTTTTAAAAGCGCACAGACATATTGACCTCATTTACTCTAAAATTTGCACTTTGAATTGATCCAATTATTATCTAAAATTAAGCTGTTGAATAATTTATAACTTACCACTCATAACAATTAAAAACGCAATTCTATTTGCATTGCGTAATAGGTTTGTTACGTATGTTGATATGGTGACTAACTGATATAATATTTTTCTTGAAATTTTCTAACAATGAACAATTTGAAAATAATATATGACATCACTAACACGAATAATCTATATTAGCCGATCTACTTTTAATTGGAGTATTAATGACGGAGGTATAGAGCCGAACGTTGCTAGGATCCTTTCTAAATCAAGAATAAATAATCGTAAGAATGGGCTAGTGGGTGTTTTATACTTTGGTGAAGGTTGTTTTTTTCAGTGTCTTGAGGGAGAAACTGCAACCGTAGAAGCCTTGTATGCCAAGTTATTAAAAGACCCCAGACATAAAGACCTTAAAGTATTGGTAAGAAAATCAATCACTAAATTATCGTTTAGTGATTTGGCAATGAAGTATGTACCAGTGGAGGATAAAATAAAGCAATTATTAGCTGAACATGGCTATAAAAATTTTGACCCTTATCAATTTGAACCAGAATTAATCAGACAAATTATTTTACTACTTTATGGCAATCAAGAAGTTGATGATGGTGTCACAGACGGGCCTCAATTCAATCAACAAAAACGGTTATCATTTAGACTTAATATTTCCGCTATTGTAATGTCAGCTATCGCTATTATATTGTCAATAACCACATTAGCAATTGTTTTAAGCAAGTGAGTTTCATCATAATTCTGATGACTTGCCAGTCTAAAAATTGGATCCAGCCAACATAATTTGAGGTGTACGAAGTTCAGCAATGTACAAAACACAATGAATTTTTGGCCTAAACTATTGATGCGCATAATTGCGCCTATCTGGTCAGTTTTGAACACGCGTCAACACATTACTTCTTGGGCGGGCTAATTTTGTTGGTTGGTCTGTATGTAAGCGCTCAATAAAAAAGGCCGCTTTAAAAGCGGCCTTATAACAACAATTTAACTTTTACTTAACCGTGTATTAGTCGGCCATTATATGTTGCCCAATCATTTTTAAACCGTAGGCGATCTTCATCAGTTTTTGCATTTACACCGACTAGGATACCACCATCATGCAAACCACTTTCATATTCTTTTATAGTATCTTCTGGAATTGACCATCCCACTAAGGCGCCAATCAACCCAGCACCTACACCACCTGCACCCGCCCCTGCAATTCCTGCTGCCAATGGGCCAGCGATTACAAGACCCAAACCTGGCAGCGCTATTACAGTTCCAACTGCTGCGATGGCTGCTGCGATAGCACCTACAGTAGCACCTAATGCACCACCAATAGCAGCACCTTCAGCTGCTTTGCTACCAGCTTCAACTTCTAAGGTAGTGTGGTTACCATAGTATTTTTTGCGAGTTTCTTCACTCATGATAACATCTATATCGTTCCTGCTATAGCCAGAGTCTAATGCAAGTTTATACGCGCGTTCTGCGCTTTCTTGGTCATGAAATAATACTGTTACTGTTGCCATTTTCTTCTCCATAATAATAATATTGTCAGGCAAAACCTGTATCAGGAATGTAAAAGAAATTTATTGAAAAAAAGGTAAGTTTTTATCTTAAATTACTGTAAGAAAAATCTGACATCCTCTCCACTTAACATACCAATCTAAATTGAAATTGAAATAGTGTCCACTTTAAGGGATCACGAAATGAAGAACAACACATATTCTGCCGGACAATCATTGGTTTAAAAGAATTAAAGCGGGTTTTATGATTGCAGATATAATCAAAAAAATAAGGATTCATTGTCAGCAATATTAGTGTCATAGACTTTCGAAAACATTTATCTATCAGTGAGATTTGAAGCACACTACTCAAACACGCAACACCATCAAGAAGTGGCTCAACCGCAGATGCGTCATAACCTAAGTGCCAAAAAATTACTCTAACAAATCACCTATCATTGCCATATAGAAACTTGTAATGGATCATATCGTTTCAAGCAAAGAGAAGCATGCATGACCTGCTCCCCACTTGCCCTACCAATATAAAATGAAATAAAGTCCACTTTTAGGAGTGGCGAAATGAAGAAGAGCAGATATACAGAGCAGCAAATCATTGGTTTTTTAAAAGAAGCAGAAGCTGGATTTCCAATAGCCGATTTATGCCGAAGAGAAGGATTTGGTGTCGGTACCTTTTATAGTTGGCGTGCCAAGTTTGGGGGCATGGACAGCACGGAAGCGCAGCGCCTGCGTTCATTAGAGCGTGAGAATGCTGATCTAAAGAAACTACTCGCTGAGGCGCATTTGGATATATCAGCGCTTAAGGTAGCTTTTGGGGTAAAGCGCTAACCCCACAAGCGAAACGTGACGGTATTAAGCGCATCCTGGATGCGGCATTGATGTCTGAGCGTAGAGCCTGTCGCTTGGTGGGGTTAACGAGATCATCCTGGCGTAAACCGCCAAAGGATGACCAAAGCGTAATAGATTTAAAAGCACGGATTAAAGCGTTAGCGCATGAGCGCAAACGCTTTGGCTACCGCCGTATACAAGACATGCTGAGATTTGAAGGTGTGCAGGTTAATCATAAGCGGGTCTATCGCTTATATACTGAGCAAAAGCTATCAGTAAAGCGCCGTAAAAAAGCCAAGCGACCAATGACTGAGAGAGCTGAGCTATTCAACCCAGAGGCAGCTAACCAGGTGTGGAGCATTG
This sequence comes from Methylophilaceae bacterium, assembly GCA_043788445.1. Classification (GTDB taxonomy): domain Bacteria; phylum Pseudomonadota; class Gammaproteobacteria; order Burkholderiales; family Methylophilaceae; genus JACMMS01. The sequence goes on along the minus strand of JAYVTW010000004.1, from coordinate 3,435 downwards.
ACTTTGTGATGGACAGTTTAGCCAATGGTAGAAAGCTTAAATGCTTAACCATTGCTGACGATAAGACGCATGAGTGTGTTGATATTGCGGTTGATCATGGTATCAGTGGTTTATATGTCACACGCATACTTGAACAAGCGGCAGTCTTTCGTGGCTTTCCGCAAGCGATTAGAACCGATGGTGGTCCTGAGTTTACTAGTCGGGTGTTTATGGGCTGGATGCATACGAATGGCATAGAGCACTTGTTGATTCAACCAGGCAAGCCAACACAGAATGCTTACATTGAGTCATTTAATGGTAAGTTTCGAGATGAATGTTTGAACGAATATTGGTTTGAAACATTAAGCCAAGCGAGAGTTGCCATCAAAAAATGGCGTAAAGACTATAATGAAGTAAGACCGCATAGTAGTTGTGGGCGTATTCCACCTGCTATCTATGCGCAAAGACTTAGGCAAATTAAATGATTTTTAAACGGACTTTTTTCAATAAACACTGGTAGTGTAATTGGGGGCAGGTCATGCAAGCTAAAAGTAGCATTAAAGCAGGAGAGATTAAACAATAAGAGTTTGTAGTACCAGATAATTTAACTTTCAATACTCTGTTTGAAAAACTTTTACTGTCTATATCTTTTAATATTGAACTTTTCTCAAGTTTTGGTTATTCTATTAAGGATTGTGTATAATTTATCATCACATTTAAGAAGTAGGCATTTTAAACTTGCTTGATTACATTAAAAAATAAAGGAATTTGTTATGAAAAATACGATTTATATCGCATCCATATTTATTGCACTAGGATTGACTGCATGTGAGAAACCAACTGTTGTTAATGTGCCTGCTGCAGCTGTGGTTGTTCCTGGTCCAGCTGGTCCTAAAGGCGATGCAGGCGTTCAAGGCAATACTGGTAATCAAGGGAATACGGGTGATACAGGTAGTAAAGGTAACACCGGTAAAACAGGTGTTCAAGGTAATACTGGGAACACAGGCGTGCAAGGTGAAACTGGCGTACAAGGTGATGTAGGTTTACAGGGCAATAACGGCACTAAAGGTGATACAGGAAAAACCGGTGATGGTACTACGGTAATTGTGGTTCCACCTGCACAACCTGCAAAATAATTCATATAAAAAAGTGAGAACATCATGAGTATCACAATGATTATATTAATCATTTTAATTTTAATGTTATTTGGAGCTCTACCATCATGGGGCCATAGCAGAAGCTGGGGCTATGGACCTAGTGGTGGATTAGGCTTAATTGTCATCATTTTGATTATTTTGTTACTGCTGGGTAAAATCTAGAATGTGTCTTGTCCTAAAATAGATTGACAGTTATTAATTTGTTTTAGGTTGATTTAGAAACGCCTGATGCACATCATCGGGCGTTTTGTATTTTAGGCTTTGATGCGGCCTGACCTCATTCTAAATCTTGATAGATTATTTGAACATCTTTCTAGCTTCATCCAAATCTTTGGGTTTGGTTTACGGCAACTCATACTTTAAGGTGCCATTAACACGCTCTGCCAGCGCGATCTGAGAACAGTCTTAACCAACAGTCATTGAACAAGTTATTTGATGATGTTCATGAATCGCTTGATATTCTGCCGAACAATATTGAATCCCTCTCCTCTATCCGAATGATAATCAATGGGAAGGCGTTGCGTCTCGCACTGACCGCCATCGTCAATTTGTAATGGCCTAGTTTAACGCAACACTTTCTTAAAGGTTATAATCAATTTTAAGAGGTGCAAAATGAGTAAAATAAGACATAAATTAACGGAGGAATTTAAACAAGAGTGTGTCAACTTTGTCGTCACAAGGCTTCACTATGATCCATGCGGCCATTGCGATGGATGGTAACTATTAAATATTGATCATACCTTGAGATATTATCTTGGTGATTTAATGCTAACTAATCATTACGGATAATCATTAGTAAGTATTGCGTGATCTGCATAGAGTTACATTTCAATCTGTGCGTATGATGTGAACCATACAAGACGAACTTGTAAACGAATTCAACCTAAAGGATATAAATCATGTGGACAACACCAGCAGCTACTGAAATGCGCTTTGGCTTTGAAGTAACAATGTACGTAATGAACAAATAATCAATCAGTCTTTGACTGGCTGATAAAAGCCTAGCTAATAGCTAGGCTTTTTTGTGTCCGAAAGAGTTGCTTACAGAGAGTAATAGAAATGAAAAACACTTAACTTTTTTTTGTGCGTTTTACTTAAGGTTTTTTTAGGAGTAACGTGGGAGTAAATGAAAAAGTTTTGATGTCTGAGGGAAGTATATTAAGCAGTTCATTGTTAGTGATTAAACGCAAAGCTTTGACAGCTAAATCAATTCATTTTTAACGTCAGATCTGCTTACTTTCTGTGTACTACCGCACTAATTCAAAATACAACTTAGTGTAAATTAATAAAGTAAACTTTTGTTTATAAATCGTAAAAAAAAATTAGAAATTTTTAACATTCGCAAGTTTGCGAAAGATTATTTAAAGGAACAATCATGAATTTCAAGATCCCGTTTTTAGCTCTAATTATGGCATTTGCATTTATGTCCCCTATTGCAAATGCAGCAGGATGCCTTAAGGGTGCCGCTGTCGGTGGCGTCGCAGGCCATGTAGCGGGCAAGCATGCAGTCGCAGGCGCCATGATAGGATGCGCTGTAGGTCATCATCGCGCTGCTAAGGCTGCAAAGCAAAAACAAACTACCCAAGCTAGCTCTGCTCCGTCAAGTACTACTCCTAATAAATAATTAGGAATTTCGATTATAGAAACTCAATTATCATTTTGCTATTGTTTGAATTAATAATGCTTGATAGTTTTATAACGTGAAAGATGATTGAGTTAATGGGGTAGGCCGTCAGAAAAATATACTAATCCGTATATAAACTGACAACTTAAATCTGAGATTCTTGTTGCATGATACCAGAGATATATAGCTCAGTGCGGCTCATAATTTAAACTTTTCCAGTTTAAAAAAATTAGTATATTTACTACATATTGTTAAATAACCTAACAATAATTTAATCCCTTTTGATGGATGCTTTATCAATAATTTTTGCCCATTAGCAATTGACCGTTTTATTGTAGAGGCTACTGATTTTTCTTTAATTTAATGATTCACAATGCGTCAATAACAGGCGTAAAAAAGCCTAGAAGGTTGAATTTACTAGGCTTTTAATACTACTTGATACTAAATGAAACACTATATTGGTGGAGCTGGGGGGAATCGAACCCCCGTCCGCAAACCCTCTACAGACAGTTCTACATACTTAGCCTGGTTGTTTAATTTAAACTTGCATGCACCAACCGACAAGCGACTGCAAGGCGAGTTACCTTAAGGTTAATGAGGTGCTAAGTAACCCAGCACAACACGTATCCCGTGTATATGACACTGCGATGGTTTTAAGGCCATCCACCCCACGGG
>JAYVTW010000003.1:0-7701 GCA_043788445.1 Methylophilaceae bacterium | reverse complement strand
TACATATCAGGAAACAAGCGTGCGGCAACCAATACGCTTGGGTCAATTTTCTTAGCATCCGCATGGTCTTGCGCTTTTTTTAGTACGGCTGATAGGTTGCCTAACATACGTGTGATAGTAGGAATTGTTGCGTCAAACATTGAAAGCATAATAGTTAATCCTTTTTATAAAATAAATGGCTGTGCATTTTGTATATTGAGTGAATTTTTTGAAACACGCTTGCTGTTATAAATAAATGGTGACGATGATGCATAATGCAATCTTCGATTAGTTCTATACAGCAAAATTCTTAAGATTTGAAAAACCAAAGTAAAATATATACATGGATATTTACTCATTTGCAAAGCCTTTGTTATTTCAGCTTGATACCGAAAAAGCGCACAACCTCACGCTAACGACTCTCAGTATTGCTGAAAGAATTGGGATCTTAAAACTATTACCCAAACCGATTATTTGTTCACCTCGGCAAGTAATGGGCTTAACTTTCCCTAACCCAATCGGTTTAGCTGCTGGTTTGGATAAAAATGGCGATTATATCGACGGCTTAGCTGCGCTAGGCTTTGGCTTTATTGAAATTGGTACGATAACCCCACGCCCCCAGCCTGGCAACCCAATGCCGCGCTTATTTCGCGTACCGGAAGCGCAAGGCATTATTAACCGTTTTGGTTTTAATAATTTAGGAGTCGATCATCTAATTGATAATGTAAAAGCCACTAAGTTTAAAGGTGGTTCTTCTCATAAAATCTTAGGGATTAACATTGGTAAAAATTCTGATACACCAAATGAGCGTGCGGTAGATGATTATTTAATCTGTCTACAAAAAGTCTATACTCATGCTAGCTACATAACAGTGAACATTTCATCGCCCAACACTAAGAATCTTCGTGCTCTGCAGGAAAAAGACGCACTATCTAACTTACTTGCTACCTTAAAGGCCGAACAAGAAAAACTAACGCAGCAACATGGGTGTTATGTACCTATTGCCTTAAAGATTGCACCTGATTTAGATGAAACCCAAGTATACGAAATTGCTGATTTGCTGATAGCGCACAAAATCGATGGCGTAATTGCCACTAACACAACACTGGCCCGCGATGCCGTAGCTAACATCCCAGTCGCCAAGGAAACTGGTGGATTATCTGGTGCGCCAGTACGTAATAAATCTACGCTTGTCATTCAACAGTTATCAAAACGATTAGATGGGGCATTGCCAATTATAGGCGTGGGAGGGATTATGAGTGGCGCAGACGCTGTTGAAAAAATCGCTGCAGGTGCCAGCTTAGTGCAAGTGTATAGCGGGCTAATTTATCGAGGTATAGCGTTGGTGCCAGAGGTTTGTCGCGTTTTAGGCTAACGATCATTAAAAGTTACGCATAAATAGATGAGCTTACCTATTCTTTATTCCTACAGACGCTGCCCCTATGCTATACGCGCGCGTATGGCGCTAAAGTATTCAGGGATTGTTGTTGAGGAGATTGAGATATCGCTCAAAAATAAGCCGATAGAGATGATACAAGCATCACCTAAAGGTACTGTACCCGTACTGGTTTTAAAAGACATTAATAAAAAAAATAATGCTTTGAATACCTTTACAGTTATTGATGAAAGTCTGCAAATCATGCGTTGGGCTTTAACCAATCATGATCCAGACAACTGGCTAGACAGCGATACAGAAACTTTGATTGCATTATTGGTTACGGAGAACGACAGCTCATTCAAGCCAGCGTTAGACCGCTATAAATATGCGGTTCGCTTTCCAGAAAAATCTTCAACACGCCACAGGGCAGATGGTGAAGTATTTTTAATCAAATTAGAAAGATTACTCAATCATCATAATTTTTTATTTGGTGAAAAAGTTGGTTTAGCTGATATTGCCATCTTTCCGTTTATACGCCAGTTTGCTGGTGTTAATAGCACTTGGTTTGAAAATTCGCCTTACCCTAACCTTAGGGCATGGCTGAAAGCGCAGCTAGAAAGTGATTTATTTTTGAGTGTTATGCAAAAAATCTAAACCTCATTTTTCGGGGAACTAAAAAAGGGCAATTAATTGCCCTTTTTTGTCATGCCAAATTAAATTAGGCTATTGCCTCAGTTTTTTCATTATCAAACATCAGTTTTACTTGATCTTTATCATCAATATCAACAGTGACATGACCGCCATTAGCTAGCTTACCAAATAACAATTCATCTGCAAGTGCACGTCGAATCGTATCTTGAATCAATCGTGCCATTGGACGCGCACCCATGAGTGGATCAAAACCTTTTTTACCCAAGTAAGCTTTTAAGGCATCAGTAAAGGTCGCTTCTACTTTTTTCTCATGCAGTTGATCTTCTAATTGAATCAAGAATTTATCCACCACACGAATAATAGTGTCTTGTGATAGTGGTGTAAACGATACCATTGCATCTAAACGGTTACGGAACTCTGGTGTAAACATGCGTTTAATATCAGCGGCTTCATCAGACGCATCTTTGCTATTAGTAAAACCAATGCTGGATTTAGATAAATTCTCTGCACCTGCATTAGTTGTCATAATAATTGTGACATTTCTAAAATCAGCTTTACGCCCATTATTGTCCGTTAGCGTGCCGTGATCCATCACTTGTAATAAAATATTAAATATATCTGGGTGCGCTTTTTCAATTTCATCCAGCAACAGTACACAATAAGGTTGTTTGGTAATCGCTTCGGTCATCAAACCGCCTTGCTCAAAACCCACATAACCCGGTGGCGCACCAATCAAACGACTCACCGCATGGCGTTCCATATATTCAGACATATCAAAGCGCACCAACTCAATACCTAATGTATAAGCCAATTGTTTAGCGACTTCGGTTTTACCTACGCCAGTCGGACCACTGAATAAAAAGCTACCAATTGGTTTCGTCGACGGGCCCAAACCACTGCGCGCCATTTTGATGGCAGATGATAAAGTTTCAATCGCTCTATCCTGACCGAAAACTACAGCCTTCAAGTCACGCTCTAACGTTTTAAGCGCATTTCTGTCATCGGTATTGATATTTTTGGGCGGAATACGTGCAATTTTTGCCACAATATCTTCAATTTCTTTATTACCAATCACTTTTTTCTGTTTAGACTTTGGCAATATACGTTGCGCAGCACCGGCCTCATCAATCACATCAATTGCTTTATCAGGCAAGTGACGATCATTAATATATTTAGCCGCGAGCTCTGCCGCTGTAGTCAACGCAGCAACGGTGTATTTCACATGATGATGGTCTTCAAAGCGTGATTTCAAGCCTTTTAAAATCTCAATAGTTTCTGCTACGCTAGGTTCGACCACATCCACTTTTTGAAAGCGGCGGGATAATGCATGATCTTTTTCAAAAATACCACGATATTCTTGATAAGTCGTTGCACCTATACACTTAAGTGTACCATTTGATAACGCAGGTTTAAGCAAATTGCTGGCATCTAATGTGCCTCCACTAGCTGCACCAGCACCAATCAAGGTATGAATTTCATCGATAAATAAAATTGCTTCTGGCTTTTCTGATAACTGTTTCATCACCGCTTTTAAGCGTTGCTCAAAATCACCTCGGTATTTGGTGCCGGCCAACAATGCACCCATATCAAGTGAATACACGGTGGCATCAGCTAAAACATCGGGAATATCTTTTTCCACAATACGACGCGCCAAGCCTTCAGCAATAGCAGTTTTTCCTACGCCAGCCTCACCCACTAGCAATGGATTGTTTTTACGCCTACGGCATAAGGTTTGAATCACGCGTTCCAATTCGTTCGCGCGACCAATCAGCGGATCTATCTTACCTGCGGCAACTTGTGCATTTAGATTAAGCGTGAAACTTTCTAAAGCACCTGCAGGAGCGGCCTCAACTTCAATTTCTTGTTCGCCACCTTCAGGTTTGGCTGTACCTTCATTCACTTTAGAAACACCATGTGAAATAAAGTTAACAATATCTAAGCGCGTAATGCCTTGTTGTTGAAGGAAAAATACCGCATGCGAATCTTTTTCACCAAAGATTGCAACTAGTACATTGGCACCTGTCACTTCTTTTTTTCCTGAAGATTGCACATGCAACATAGCTCGCTGAATGACACGCTGAAAACCTAGTGTGGGCTGTGTATCGACTTCTTCTGCACCAGATACGGTAGGGGTATGCTCTTCAATATAGCCATTGAGATCACTGCGCAACACATCGAACTTGGCACCACATGCGCGCAAGACTTTTGCCGCAGTTGGGTTATCAATCATCGCTAGCAATAAATGCTCAACAGTGATGAGTTCATGACGCTTTTGTCTAGCATCCATGAAGGCCATATGTAGAGATACTTCTAATTCTTGCGCTATCATTAAATCACCTTAATCAATTCGTTATGCAGGCAAATGAATACATTGCATGCTCGCTCATTCCTAGTTTACTCAATTATATGCTTTGATTTTTCGTTTTTGCATAATGCCAGCATTGCGATTTCTTAAAGCGATTCTGACTACAACTTCATTTAAAACATTAGCAACATATATGCCAGGAACAAATTTTAGGTTGGCTCAACCACACATTGCAACGGATGCTGATACTCCTTAGCCAGATTTAGCACCTGATTCATTTTTGTTTCTGCGATATCTTGGGGATACACACCACAAACACCAACACCCTCCGTATGTACTTTGAGCATAATTTGTGTAGCTTGTTCACGGTCTTTATTAAAAAAACGCTCGATTACCTCTATAACAAATTCCATCGGTGTGTAATCATCATTTAACAAGAGTACTTTAAACATCGCCGGCAGCTTTGGTTTTACTGCGCTGGGCTTAAGTGCGGCATCACCTAATTGCATATTTGCCATGAGCTGAACAATCAAAAGTTTTAATAGAAGATAAATACTATTTTGAGCCGAATGCCAAAAAATTCAAGCCCAAAATGAGTAGTGCTAAAGATTTTTGTTAATTAAGATAATTTTGCTATTAAGTATGACAGCAAATTTAGGGGAAAATCTTTACACTCTTTACGATTCTATCCTGCGTTTGGATAATTTCAAGTGTGTGTGTGCCAATTCTGAAACTAGTATTAGGTTCAGGGATATCTTCAAAATGTTCTAATACTAAGCCATTAAGCGTTCGTGGCCCATCTAATGGAAGCTTTAAACCTAATTTTTTATTGAGCTCACGCAATGATCTGCTGCCATCAACCAACCAACTACCATCATCTTCTTTGCGATAAATACCAATACGTGATGGTGACTGTGTAGTGAAGTCGCCGATAATTTCTTCTAGTATATCTTCCAGTGTCACTAAACCTTTGAATTCTCCGTACTCATCTACTACCAAACCAATGCGCTGCTGGTGCTCTTGAAATTGCTGCATTTGCATGTAAAGCGGTGTGCCAGAAGGAATGAAATAAGGTTCTGTAATGACTTCCTTCAGCGCTTCTTTTAATGCTTCTTTATCTAAATCACTATCCAATTCAATGTCGCGTATTTGATAAGTACGGAGCATGTTGATGACTTTACGTATGTGCATGATACCGACAATCTCTTCATTGTCTCCTTGGCGCACCGGTAAGCGCGTATGGTGGCTATTAGAAACATGTTGCAGAATATCTTCCAGCGGTGCATCAAAATCAATGGTTTCAACCTGCGTATGTGCAGTCATTACATCATCTACCGTGATTTTTTCTAAATCGAATAGATTAAGCAAAATAGTACGGTGTTTTTTTGGGATATAACTACCCGCATCGATGACGATGCTTTTGAGTTCTTCCATACTCACCGAATGCACTACTTCTTCAAAATTCGGTTTGATAGCAAATATAAGCAAAAATGCTTTCACTAGTAGGTTGACTACCCAAACTACAGGATAGAAAATTTTTAACAATGGAAATAGCATGTAGCTGGTAATAATCGCCCATTTTTCAGGGTTAGCTGCACCAATAACTTTAGGTGAAATCTCACCAAACACCAAAATCATAAAGCTAATTGCAAGCGTGCTAGTCGCCAAAATCCAATCACCTTCACCAAATAAATTAACACTAATGACCGTAGTCAGTGTGGTAGATGCAGCAATACAGAAAGTGTTACCCAACAAAATCACACTTAGTAACTTATCTGTTTTATGCAGTAAAGTCAGTGCGAGGCGTGCACCTCGATTGCCTTGTTTGGATAAATGCCTTAGACGATAACGATTGACCGCCATTAAGCTGGTTTCAGCAATAGAAAAAAAAGCTGACATAAGAAGCAGTGCAGCAAGAACGCTAATCTGCAAAGGTATAGGAATATTATCCAACGAGATCTAACTTAGAATTAACAATTTTACTAGTGTATATGCTAGCTGGCGTGTTAATCAAGTAAAGTATTTAACACGAGTTTAAAGTGGGATTACTGGATAAAAATTTAACGCATCATTTTGCTGCCAAAACCACCAAAATGATGCGTTGAAAAAATTAATATGTCGATTAAGGTTGCCGCTTTACGGCATAGCCTCAATCACTTCTTTAGCTTTTGTAGATTCTTTTTTCTCGCTATCTCCTACCAAATTAGCCCGTGAAACACCCAACCACATGGCAATTGGACAAGCTACCAACACCGAAGAATAGATGCCAAACAAAATACCAATGGTTAAAGCTAGTGCAAAATTGTGCAAGACCTGGCCACCAAAAAATAACATCGAGCACACCATGGTTTGTGTCATTAAATGGGTAATTACCGTACGAGACATAGTGCGGGTAATAGCGTTGTCAATCACCTCTACCACACTTGCTTTGCGCATTTTGCGGAAGTTCTCGCGCACTCGATCAAACACAACGACAGATTCATTCACAGAGTAGCCAAGCACCGCTAAAATCGCTGCTAACACTGTAAGGTTGAATTCCCATTGGAAAAAAGCAAAAAAACCTAAAATAATCACCACATCATGCATGTTGGCAATAATCGCCGCAATACCAAAGCGCCATTCAAATCGGAACCACAAATACACTACCACACCCAATGATACAAACAATAAGGCCAACGCACCTTTTTCGTAAAGCTCATCACCAACCTGTGGCCCAACAAACTCTACACGGCGCATTTCGACTGTACTATCAGCCGCTTTAAGAGCCACTAACACCTGCTCCGAAAGTTTAGCGGTCGTCACGCCCGATTTGGCTGGTAATCGAATTAGCACGTCATGGCTAGTACCAAAGTTTTGCACAGTTGCTTCTTTTAAACCAATGCTATCCATTGCTTTACGGATGCTTTCAATATTAGCTGCTTGCGTGTAATTCACTTCCATGACCGTGCCGCCAGTGAAATCCACACCAAAATTAAGACCACGTGTCACTAAAAAGACAATAGCGAGTATAAAAGTTATGAGTGAAATAGTCGTAGTTAAACGGCCATAACTCATAAATGGTATGTCTTTTTTAATTTTAAATAATTCCATAATGTTCGACTTTACTCTAAGCGTTAATTAGTTTTTTAAGATTTGGCTGACTTGATACAACTAAGCTTTATAAATCTGTCCAATAGATAGTTTGGTAATTTTACGACGGTAACCATAAATCAGATTCACAATTGCGCGCGAGACAAATACTGCACTAAACATTGACGTCATAATGCCGAGTAAATGCACCACAGCAAAGCCCTGAATCGGGCCAGAACCAAAGCTAAACAACATAATTCCTACAATAAATGTAGTCACGTTGGAGTCTAAGATTGTGTCAAACGCACGATCATAACCC
>JAYVTW010000002.1:0-3186 GCA_043788445.1 Methylophilaceae bacterium | reverse complement strand
GAACCTAACTCATCAATTTGTGAATGTTAAAATTACTGATGTTAGCAACCCACGTAGATTAATCGGCGAAATCATTAATTAAATGCAAATCACACTTACTCCAGAAGATAACACTCGCCTTGCTAACCTATGTGGCACGCTAGATGAAAACATTAAGCAGATAGAAAATGCATTGGATGTTGGTATTAATCGTCGCGGTAATAACTTCACTTTAATGGGTGATGCACACCATACGAGGCTTGCTGCACAGTTGCTGGAGAATTTTTATGCGCGGGCTAAAAAACCCATTGGCTTAGAAGAGATTCAATTAGGTTTAGTTGAAATCGATAAAATGCAGCCTGAAGATGTGACTATATCTACCGCGCCAGTTTTAATGACACGCCGTAGCGAATTACATGGTAGAACGGCACGCCAGGTGACTTACCTGCAACAAATTCAAGATCATGATATTACATTTGGCATTGGTCCAGCTGGTACCGGAAAAACATACCTAGCAGTTGCCAGCGCAGTAGATGCGATGACGCGCGACTTAGTTAAACGCATTATTTTAGTTCGTCCTGCAGTCGAAGCTGGGGAACGTTTAGGTTTTTTACCAGGTGATTTAAACCAAAAAGTAGACCCCTATTTACGTCCTTTGTACGATGCTTTATATGACCTAGCAGGTTACGATACCGTGAACAAAATGTTTGAACGTGGTGCGATTGAAGTCGCCCCACTTGCCTACATGCGCGGCCGCACACTCAACCAAAGCTTTATCATTTTGGATGAAGCACAAAATACTACGCCCGAACAAATGAAGATGTTTCTAACCCGTATTGGCTTTGGCACTAAAGCGGTGATTACGGGCGATGTGACGCAAATCGATTTACAACGCCATCAAAAAAGCGGGCTGGTAGAAGCACAAAAAGTATTAAAAGATATTAAAGGTATCGCCATGACGCACTTTTTATCGGCAGATGTTGTGCGTCATCCGTTAGTACAAAAAATCGTCAATGCTTATGAAGCCTACGAGAAAGCCGACGCATAAGTTTAGTTAATTTATTGAATAAGACCCTAAATAATGCCACAGCTCGCTATTACTATCCAAAATGTCAGTGCTGAAAAGCATATTCCATCTAAGAATTATTTTAAAAAATGGGCAAGAGCCACTTTGCGCGTAGATACTGAAGTGACTATTCGCATTGTGGATAGCGACGAAGCACTTGCTTTAAATCATGAATACAGAGGCAAAGATTACGCCACGAATGTGCTAACTTTCCCCCTAACTGAAGAACCGCATTTGATGGGTGATATTATTTTGTGTGCCCCAGTAGTGATGCAAGAAGCCGCTATGCAAAATAAACCATTGATTGCGCATTATGCACATTTAACAGTGCATGGCATCCTACATTTGCATGGTTATGACCACGAAACCGAAGCACAAGCTGAGTTAATGGAAGCGATTGAAACGCAAATTGTGACTAAATTAGGGTATGCTAATCCCTATCTTATTACTGAGGATGCCAACTAAATGGTTGCTGAGTCGGAAAAACGTAACACGCAAGAAAATTCAAAAGAAAAACCTAGCTTATTAGAACGCTTAAGCCACTTTTTACTTCGAGAGCCTGAAGACCGCGAACAATTGGTGCAATTACTGCATGGCGCTTATGAAAATAGCCTGATGGACGCAGACTCGCTTGCCATGATAGAGGGCGTGCTCCAAGTCAGCGAGATGCAAGTGCGAGACATTATGATTCCACGCTCGCAAATGGACGTCATTGACATCACTGATTCCCCAGAAAAATTTATTCCGCATGTTATTAGCACTGCTCACTCTCGCTTTCCCGTCATTGAAGATAATAAAAATGATGTAATTGGCATTTTGCTGGCCAAAGATCTGTTACGTTATTACGCGGGTGAAGATTTTGAAGTGCGCGATATGCTGCGCCCTGCAATTTTTATTCCAGAGTCGAAACGACTCAATATTTTACTTAAAGAATTTCGTAGCAACCGCAATCATATTGCGATTGTTGTAGATGAATACGGTGGCGTTGCAGGTATGGTCACTATTGAAGATGTGCTTGAGCAAATCGTCGGCGACATTGAAGATGAGTACGATTACGACGAAAATGAAGATAATATCTTACCAGATGGTAACGGCTATTATCGTGTAAAAGCATTGACTGAAATTGCCGACTTTAATGCAATTATTGGGTCAAATTTAAGCGATGAAGAGTACTCTACTATTGGTGGGTTGGTAGTCAATAAATTTGGTCACTTGCCCAAACGTGGTGAGCAAATTAGTTTAGAGAACCTAAATTTTAGTGTGGTACGTGCAGATAGTAGGCGCTTACATTCTATCTTAGTAGAAGTTTTACCCAAAATTACTGGGATTGAAGATTAGCAAGCTAATTAAGCAGAAACATCTACTTTTAAGGAACTATTTGTTTTTTAACCTGCTCCTAATTTAGTCATAAATACACAAAGGTTATGTCATGAAGAAATGGTTATTAGTACTACAGCTCACTACACTAGTCTTAATTAATAATGTGGCTTTTGCAGATGAGTTATCAGAAAAAAAACCTGTAACCGTCGCCAGCGAATTACCAACTAATGAAAAAGAATTTGTTGATATGATTAACAAATTTGATAAAAAACAGATCGTGGAAAAGCTCGGTGAACCTAGCAACGCAGAAGATGTAAAACTTAAAGGCTCGGATAAAGTTGTGGCATCAATTTGGCACTACCATTATTTAAATACAGCTGCTGATGGTAGTTACTATCAAACAACTGAACTTGATTTTATTGAGGACAAAGTAGCCGTAGTGGTATTTTTAAATAATGATGGTGAAGAAGGAACTGAAGGCGGTCAAAAATACGATTTGCCTGCCAAGACACCTGAATTATAATCAGCATCAGGCGCTATAAACAAAACAAAAGAGCAAATTTCTCGCTCTTTTTCAAATCAAACCAAGTGTTTTGTCGAATTACTACCAGATTTGCGCCAAGTGCTCCAATCATAGCGAGTTCCGAACCCGCTTCGAGCTTGGTGGGTGGTGAAAGGTGCGCAGCCTTTAGGCTGCTTGGATTGACTCATCAATCCGGTCTTGCTTGTTGTTCGATGTATTGTTTAATCACCGATAAAGTCGCACCACCACAACTTGCCACAAAATAACTTCGGCTCCACAACACCGGTTTGTTGTACGT
>JAYVTW010000001.1:0-2774 GCA_043788445.1 Methylophilaceae bacterium | reverse complement strand
GATTCGTAGGGGTTCAAGACCACACTCTGTCCAAGCTTTGTGTTGGCGACATGCTTCTTCAAGCACCCATTTGCCGATAGGAACTATCAATCCAGTTTCATCAGCTATTTCAATAAAGTGGTAAGGTGTAAGCAATCCTCTTTCTGGATGATTCCAGCGAATCAATGCTTCACTACCTACTATTTTTCCAGTGTCTACTGCAATCTGAGGTTGGTAAAACAATTGGAATTCACCGTGCTCCAAAGCCATACGCAAGTCTGTTTCTAGCGACAAACGATCAAAGGAATACAAATTCATGCCTATCGTATAGTGTCGATAGGTATTACGTCCATTACGTTTTGCATCATACAAAGCAGCGTCGGCTTTTACTAACAAACCAGCTGATTCAACATCATCCTTAGGATATATTGCCGCACCTATACTAGCGGTGATAAATACTTCCACACCCATAATTTTCAAAGGCTCCTTCATGGACTTAAGGATCCGCTCACATAAAACTTTTACATCTGCTTCAGAATTAATGGTTTCAAACAATATAGTAAACTCATCACCAGAAAGCCGTGCAACCGTATCACTATCACGTGCACAACTAGACAGTCTTGCTGCTGCTGCTGTTAATAAAGCATCACCAAATGCATGCCCCATTGAATCATTAAAATTTTTAAAGTTATCAATATCAATATACAACAAACCTATCTGACTTTTGTTGCGTAAAGCCTCGGTAATAGCCATTTCCAAACGATCCATAAATAGTAGGCGGTTAGGTAGCATTGTTAGTTGATCAAAATGAGCTAGATAAAAAAGATTGGCTTGTTTACGTTGTGTTATCTCATTCAATAAATCATGCCCGTTGGCAATTCCCACATACTGCCCATCTTCAGTGGCTATAAAGCCACTCACCATATGTTGTATACCAGCATCAATTATAATTTTTGCAACATCATCTATCAGCGTTTCTCTATTAACAATAATCGGCGATGTATTCATAAAGTTTGCAATTGGGGATCTACAGTAAATCTCCTTAGCATAAGGTTTTATGAAGTTATCGATAAAAGAGTGGCGATCGACAATGCCTATAGGTCTATTATCTTGATTAACCACTGGTATTGCAAAAAGACTAGGGTTCCCACTGAATATATCAAGTACAGATAAACACAACATAGACTCCTCAACTGGCAACGTCAGTTTCAAGAGCCGTAACACAGTTGGATTATTTTCAGCTTGCTTAAAAGATTTTTGTATTGATAAACTCATGATAAGACCTATCCCCAGAGTATTGTGGATACTTAATAAATAATAACTTAATCAATAGTGTGGTAATAGTGTTACAAAAATATGAATTATTATAAAGCTGGTGTTCTTATTTATTTTTTGTGTTGACTCTAAGCAGAAAGGTTAATCAGTGGCTGCGTTTAAGTTGATTGCGCCGAACTGCTCTCGCAGGCCTTGCAGCACATTGGCTTGGCCTTGAACTAGGAAAAAAGAACCCTCAGCATCTGCCCGCTCCTCTAACACCTTACAGCTTGCGTAGATTGCGCTACGCAGTTGCTGTGCTGTCCAAGGAAGAAAAATCTCATCCTCTATGAGATCCTGCTGAAAAAATGCAACGATGGCCGAATGTAGCTGTGCGACCTCACTAGGTCGACGTGCACTCATTACGATACAAGATGGGTACTTCGCACTTAATTCAGCGATGCATTCTGCTTGCGCTACCTCATCGCCGACGTAGTCAATTTTGTTAAAAATACGGATCCGTGGCACATTTTGCGCTCCGATTTCCTCAAGTACTGTATCGGTAACTTCAAGCTGACGTTCGAAACCAGGATCGCTTGCATCAATCACATGCAACAATAACGATGCATCAAGTGCCTCATCAAGTGTAGATTTAAACGATGCAACAAGTCCGTGTGGCAAGTTTTTAATAAATCCAACGGTATCGCTAACAAGAACGCGTGGCAGGCTCTCGGGATATAACGAACGCACAGTTGTGTCGAGTGTGGCAAAGAGTTTATTAGCAACTAATACTTCACTTCCAGTAAGGGCGCGCATTAATGTAGATTTTCCGGCATTGGTATAACCAACCAGCGCCACACCTACTAAACCCTGCTGACGGTCTTGCCGTCGCGCACGTTGTGTATTACGCTCAACCTCCATCGCCACAATCTCTTTTTGTAGATCAGAAATCCGGTCTCGAATTTTACGTCTATCCAATTCTGTATCAGACTCACCAGCACCTCGACCACCAGCACCACTCCGCTGCCGACCTTGTGGTCCAGCAAGCTTTGCCATCTCGCGCAAACGTGGTGCCATGTATCCAAGACGGGCGATTTCAACTTGCGCACGTGCGGCTGGAGAGCGGGCATTACGATGAAAAATTTCAAGAATCACCATGGTACGGTCCATCACCTCACAACCAATTTCCACTTCGAGATTACGCGCTTGTGAAGGTGATATTTCGTGATCAACCAAAACAAAATCTATGCTTTCTGTGTCAGGCTCGTACTCGTTATTTACAAACTGGTGTATTTCTTGCCGTTTGCCTGCACCTAGGTAGGCCCTTGGGTCAAAGCCTGGACGTTTCTGTATAAATGTATGCACGACCTCAATCGCCAGCGTTTTCGCCAACTCGCGGAGTTCAGTCAGCGAGGCTTCAAACTCGATATCATTAACACTTGGCAGTTGTACAGCTGCCACAACCGCGCGCTGGCGCTTTTCTTGGATTTCACTTTGCATTAGCAAATTACTTCACTTAATATTAATAAAAAACCCCATGT